>NZ_JAMTDV010000115.1:27540-73433 GCF_023806565.1 Accumulibacter sp.
CGGCGTCCTCGGCGGCCTTGCGCTCGGCCTCACGGCGGGCGGCGTCCTCGGCGGCCTTGCGCTCGGCCTCACGGCGGGCGGCGTCCTCGGCGGCTCTGCGTTCGGCCTCAGGGCGAACGGCATGCTCTGCCGCCTCGTTCTTCGCCTCGGTGACGAGTCGATCGCTTGCTTCGTGATCCACTCTCTTGTTGGCAGACGCGTGAGCCTTGAAGAAGCGCAGCGCGACAACGGCTACCAGCGCACCTACTGCGATCAACAGCAATAATTCACTCACTGACATGGAAAGTCCTTCGCGCTGACTGTCATCCAAACCACCTGAACTCGTCGGGAGACGCCACCATTGCGTCGCTTGGACGGTGTCGCAGGGATATCCGCATCATCATGATAAAACGAATGTCCGAAGCTATGGGCGATCGCATTGCCGTGGCGAGGTGAGCGCATCGGTCACCGGGCTGACGCCGAGATACGGCGACGCATGGCGGTCAAACCCGTAAACTGAGAGAATCCGGCTTTTGCAGAATGCGCGGTGATCTGCTTTCGTCCGATCGGCACGCCAATATTGCTGGACGTCGGCAGTTGCAAGCGATTCCCAAACGACAATCTGTCGGGCGCACCTGGCACGCGGGTGTACCGACGGGAGGAGAGATAAATGGCACCCACATCTGTCGATGTCTCGCCGATCGAGGAAATCATCGTCGAAATGCGCTCGGGGCGCATGGTTGTTCTGGTGGACGAAGAGGACCGCGAAAACGAGGGCGACCTGATTCTGGCTGCCGAGCACGTCACGCCCGAAGCGATCAACTTCATGGCGCGCTTCGGGCGGGGTCTGATCTGTCTGACGCTGACGGAGGTGCGCTGCCGGCAGTTGGGGCTCACGCAGATGGCGCGTGACAACAAGAGCCCCTACAGCACGGCTTTCACGGTCTCGATCGAGGCTGCCGAAGGCGTGACCACCGGCATTTCGGCACACGACCGCGCCTTGACGATCCAGGCGGCGGTGGCCAGGAACGCTCGGCCGGATGACATCGTGCAGCCTGGACACGTATTCCCGATCATGGCGCGACCCGGCGGTGTCCTGGTTCGCGCCGGTCACACCGAGGCTGGCTGCGACCTGGCGCTCTTGGCAGGCCTCGAACCGGCGGCAGTGATCTGCGAAATCCTCCGGGAAGATGGCAGCATGGCGCGCCTCGGCGACCTGGTCGAGTTTGCTCGGGCGCACCAGCTCAAGATTGGCACCATCACCGATCTGATCCATTATCGCAGCCGGCACGAGACCTTGATCGAGCGTACGCTGTCGAAGACGGTGCAGTCTCCGCATGGCGAATTGATGCTGCATGCCTATACCGACTGTACCTCGAACGAAGTGCATCTGGTGCTGACCAAGGGCGACATTCGCCCTGATCGGGAGACGCTGGTACGTGTGCATGAGCCGCTCTCGGTAGTCGATTTCCTTGATCCGGGTGGTGGCAGGCATACCTTCCCGCTCAATGTTGCGCAGGCCGCTCTGGCAAGGGTGGAAGCCGGTGTCATCGTCCTCCTGCACCGTCCCGAAAGCGGTCAGGATCTGCTCGCGATACTGCGCGAACCGGTGGCCGCCAAGCGCCCGGCAACGCGCTGGGATCCCCGCACCTACGGCATCGGTGCCCAGATCCTGCGCGATCTCGGGGTCGGCAAGATGAGACTCCTCTCGAGTCCGCGGCGAATGCCGAGCGTGACGGGCTTTGATCTCGAGGTGACCGGCCACATCGCGACGCCGGCCGACCTGGAAAGACTGTAATGGGAAATCAGAAAAAATTGTCGGAGTCGCCTTCTCAGGCGCGCTACGCGAACATCCGCGAGTACGATATCGTGCTCAGCGGCGACGGCATGAAGATCGGAATCGTCATGAGCCGCTTCAATCAGGACATCGGCGAAGGCTTGCTCAGTGCCTGCACCGGCGAACTGAAACGCCTTGGCGTGGCCGAAGGCGACATCCGTATTGCAACCGTCCCGGGTGCTCTGGAGCTTCCCCTGGCGCTGCGGGCGATGGCGCGCAGTGCTCGCTTCGACGCGCTGATCGCGCTGGGTGCAGTGATCCGCGGTGAAACCTATCACTTCGAGATCGTCGCCAATGACTCCTGTCGAGCCTTGATGGAAGTTCAACTGGAGAGCGGCATACCGATCGCCAACGGTGTTCTCACCTGTGAAGACGACGATCAGGCGCTCGCCCGCATGCAGCAGAAGGGGTCCGACTGTGCGCAGGCGGCCGTCGAGATCGCCAATCTCCTGCGTTCACTTGCGGAGATTACATGACATCAGGGAAATCCACCTCGGCACCGGCACCCAGGCCAGGGGCACCGAGATCGCCCCGCCGACGAGCGCGCGAGTTCGTTCTGCAGGGGCTCTACCAGTGGCGGATGAGTGCCAATGACGAAGCTGCGATCGAAGCGCATCTGCGCGATATCGAGGGTTTCGACAAAGTCGACCGGGAATTCTTCACCGGCCTGCTGCGCGGTGTTCTCGCTCAGCAAGCGACGCTTGAAGGGCAACTCCAGTCCTGCCTCGATCGTCCCTTCGGGGAGTTGTCGCCGGTCGAAGCTTGCGTCTTGCTGGCCGGGGCTTTCGAACTGGGCAATCATCTCCATACTCCCTATCGGGTCATCATCAACGAATCGATCGAACTGACCAAGGGATATGGTGGCACCGACGGTCACAAGTACGTCAACGGTGTTCTTGACCGACTTGCCGCCAAACTGCGGCCGGCCGAGGTTGCGGCCCGGCATGCAGCGCGTGGCGGAAACCGTTGAGCAGCGGCGCCATGAATTTCCTGCCGGCGCTGGCTGGGCTGGTTCGCTAGGGAAGTGGCGATGGCCAGCGAATTCGAGCTGATCAAACGTCATTTTTCGAGGCCGACGCCGCAGGCAGTCCTCGGCCCTGGGGACGATTGCGCCTTGCTTGTCCCATCGCCAGGAATGCAACTGGCAATCACTACCGACATGCTGGTTGCCGGTACGCATTTTCTGCCCGATACCGACCCCGGGCAGTTGGGCTGGAAAGCGCTGGCAGTCAATCTGTCGGACCTCGCCGCGATGGGAGCCCGGCCGCGCTGGGCCTTGCTCGCCGGCAGCCTGCCCGAGGCACGCGAATCCTGGATCGCTGCCTTTGCGGAAGGGCTTTTTGCCTGCGCCAGGCGCTACGACGTGGATCTGGTTGGCGGCGATACGACGCGTGGTTCATTCAATTTCTGTCTGACCGCGATCGGCGAGGTTCCCGCTGGCAAGGCACTGCGTCGCGACCGGGCTGTGCCTGGTGACGACCTCTGGGTGTCCGGCCAGCCGGGGCTCGCGGCACTGGCTCTGGCCCATCTGCAGGGCCGGACGCGGCTGCCCGGGCCGCTCGCCGAGCGCTTTCTGGCTGCGCTGCAGCAGCCGCAGGCACGCGTTGAACTCGGGCTGAGGCTGCGTGACCTCGCGCACGCAGCGATCGACGTATCGGACGGCCTGCTCGCCGATCTCGGTCATATTCTCGAGCGCTCCGCGTTGGGCGCCGAAATCTTCGTCGCCAAGCTGCCACCGTTGCCCGCGGCAGTGGACCCGGTGCTGGCTCGCCGGTGTCAGCTCGCCGGCGGGGACGACTACGAACTGGTCTTTTCCGCCCCCGCAAACCGGCGTGCCGAGCTCGCTGCGCTGGCAAGTGAGGTGGCGGTGCCACTCTGGCGTTTTGGTCACGTCGTCGGCGGCGCCCCGGGTTGCCTGCGCGTGTTGGACGAGATCGGGCGACCGCTGACCATCGACGAAAAGGGATTCGACCACTTTGGCTAACCCTCCTTCGATCCGCTTCCTGCTGGCACATCCGGCACATCTGGTCGCCTGCGGTTTCGGCAGTGGCCTGTCACCCCTGGCGCCTGGAACCATGGGCACTCTTTTCGCGTGGGCTTCGTTTCCGCTGCTGCGTCTATGGTTGAGCGACTTCGAGATAATCGGTTTGCTGGTCGTCTGCTTCGTCGGCGGGGTTCTCGCGGTACACCGGACAGGATCCGATCTCGGAGTTGTCGACCACGGCAGCATTGTCTGGGACGAGATCGTTCCGTTCTGGCTGGTGCTCCTGCTTTGCCCGGGATCCTGGCCATGGCAGCTGGCGGCTTTCTGTCTATTCCGCATTCTTGACATCGTGAAGCCACAACCCGCGCGCTATTTTGACGAAATGCACAAGAATGGTGTTGGCGTGATGTGCGATGACCTGGTGGCGGCTGCATACACGCTGCTCATCCTGGCGATCGCGCGCTTTGCTCTGGCATGAATCCTTACGAGCAACCGGCGCTCGAAAGCCTCGCCGCCGCCGTCGGCGAACTCCTGTCGGTGAATGACGAGCGTCTTGTCACCGCGGAATCCTGCACCGGAGGTTGGGTGGGGCAGTGTCTGACGGCAGTCGCCGGTAGTTCGAACTGGTTTGAGTGCGGTTTCATCTGCTATTCGAACGAGGCGAAGATCGAACTCCTCGAAGTTTCTGCCGACACCCTGGCAATACACGGCGCGGTCAGTGAGGCGACTGCCGCGGCAATGGCGTCGGGCGCATTGCGTCACAGCCGTGCCGATTGGGCACTGGCGATTACCGGCGTGGCTGGGCCGGGAGGGGGATCTCCAGACAAGCCTGTCGGTACCGTCTGCTTCGCCTGGGCGGAGAAGGAAGGACGCATCGACACTGTCACTCGGCACTTTTGCGGTGATCGCCGGGCGATTCGCGCACAGGCGGTTGCGCATGCCCTGGGCGGGATGCTGGTGCGGGCAGGGCGGCGTCTGGCCTGAACGTTGATGGGGGCGGAGTTCGGCGCTGTTGTCACGCTGCCCGGGGGCGTGCCATTGTTCAGATACTGTATATAATTTCAGTATCTGAACAGGTGCCGATGCGGGCATCTTGAGTATGGTCGAACGTGGGATAATTCCTCTAAATCAAGGAAAGGCAAGGATGGACGATAACAAGTCGAAGGCGCTGGCTGCCGCGTTGGCCCAGATCGAGAAGCAGTTCGGCAAGGGCGCGATCATGAGGATGGGCGAAGGCAGCGTGGTGAGCGACGTTCCGGTGGTTTCCACCGGTTCGCTCGGGCTAGACATTGCTCTTGGCATTGGGGGTCTGCCACGCGGCCGAGTGGTCGAGATTTATGGTCCGGAATCCTCTGGCAAGACGACACTGACCCTGCAGGTGATTGCCGAAATGCAGAAACTCGGTGGCACGGCCGCCTTCGTTGATGCCGAGCATGCGCTCGATCCTGCCTATGCCCAAAAGCTCGGCGTCAACCTTGATGATCTGCTGATCTCCCAGCCGGACACCGGCGAACAGGCTCTCGAGATCGCCGACATGCTGGTGCGCTCGGCCAGCGTCGACGTGGTGGTGATCGATTCGGTGGCGGCACTCGTTCCCAAGGCGGAAATCGAGGGCGAAATGGGCGATTCGCTGCCCGGCCTGCAGGCTCGTCTGATGAGCCAGGCACTGCGCAAGTTGACGGCGAATATCAACCGCACCAATACGCTGGTGATTTTCATCAACCAGATTCGCATGAAGATCGGCGTCATGTTCGGCAACCCGGAAACCACCACCGGTGGCAACGCCCTGAAGTTCTACGCTTCGGTGCGCCTGGACATTCGTCGCATCGGCAGCATCAAGAAAGGCGACGAAGTGATCGGCAACGAAACACGGGTAAAGGTGGTCAAGAACAAGGTTGCTCCGCCCTTCCGTGAAGCCATCTTCGACATCCTTTATGGCGAAGGCACTTCCCGCGAAGGGGAGATCATCGAACTCGGGGTGCTGCACAAACTGGTCGACAAGTCCGGATCCTGGTACGCCTACAACGGTGAGAAGATAGGTCAAGGCAAGGATAATGCCCGCGAGTATCTCCGGAGCAAGCCGCACATTGCGCAGGAGATCGAGGCGAGGATCCGGGCAGCGGTGAAGGTCCCGTTGCCGGCGGCAATTGCCCCCTCGTAAAGTGCGGGGCGGTGGGCGACGTCTTGCGCGATAGGGCCCTGCGCCTCCTCGCCGGCCGCGAGCACACGCGCCAGGAGATATCGCGCAAACTCGCTCCCCTCGCCGAATCGGCGGAGCAGTTGCAAGGTCTGCTCGACGAACTCACCGACAGGGGCTGGCTAGCGGACGAGCGTTACGTGGCGGCCCGATACGCCTCGCGCGCTGCGCGCTATGGTGACGCGCGCGTTGCTTACGAGCTGCGTGCCCGGGGCGTTTCGGATGAACTGGTTGGCGACGCTCTGGCTGCCGGCGAAAGCGAAATGACGCGCGCGCGCCGAATCTGGCAGAGGCGTTTCGGCAGTCAGGCTGCCGCTCCCGGTGACGCTGCCGAACTTTCCCGGCAGATACGCTTCCTGGCCGCCCGCGGCTTTTCTGCTGATACCATCCGGCGCTTGCTGCGCACCCCTATTGAAGACGAGTAAGCCGATGTCCGAGACGCTGAGCACACTGTCAACCCGCCATCTCTACAAGCGCTACAAGTCCCGCACCGTGGTACATGACGTTTCCTTCGAAGTGGTCAGCGGCGAGGTGGTCGGTTTGCTCGGCCCAAACGGAGCCGGCAAGACCACCTGCTTTTACATGGTGGTCGGCTTGGTCGGGTGCGATGGTGGTGACGTGCATCTCGACGGTGTGCAACTTACGCACCTGCCGATCCACAAACGTGCCCGGCTGGGAGTGTCGTACTTGCCCCAGGAAGCATCCGTTTTTCGCAAGCTGACGGTCAGTGAGAACATTCGCGCAGTGCTCGAACTGCAACCATTGTCGGCGGACGAAATCGACGGTCGAACCGAAGACCTGCTGGCCGAACTCCACATCAGTCATCTTCGTGCCAGCCCGGCGACTTCGCTATCCGGCGGCGAGCGGCGTCGTGTTGAAATTGCGCGCGCTCTCGCCAGTGGACCTCGTTTCATTCTGCTCGACGAGCCTTTCGCCGGGGTGGACCCGATTGCCGTGCTCGACATCCAGAAGATCATCCGCTTCCTCAAAGAGCGCGGAATCGGCGTCCTGATCACCGACCACAACGTCCGTGAAACGCTGGGTATCTGCGACCACGCCTACATCATCAATGAGGGCAAGGTGCTTGCGGCTGGCCGGCCGGAGGAAATCATTTATAATGAAAATGTGCGAAAGGTCTATTTGGGCGAGAATTTCCGCCTCTGAACCTGCCGGCCCTTCCGTCATAATTCGAGAACCATACGGGCAGTTTCCCATGTCAATGCGGCAGCTTACCCGGTTCCGTAGATGAAACCATCCCTCCAGCTCAGGCTCTCGCAGCACCTTGCGCTGACTCCGCAATTGCAGCAATCGATTCGATTGCTGCAACTGTCGACAATTGAACTCGAGCACGAGCTGGAGAGGTATCTGCTGGAAAACCCGTTGCTCGAAAGGGAAGAGGAATACCCTTTTCCCACGACGATGCGCACTGATGGTGAACAGGAAGTCGTTACGGAGGCGAGTGTTGGCGAAACACCCGGAGAGCGCACCGCGTCCGACGAAGAAAGCTGGCTGCAGGACCAGCCGGTAGCCAATGGCTCGTCCGGGTCGTTCGACGACGACGAGGAAAGCGACTATCAGGATGTTCAGGCGGCGACCGTCTCGCTCCGCGAACACTTGCTGTGGCAGATCGGATTGATGACCCTGTCCGAGCGGGACCGCGTGCTGGTGCGATGTCTGATCGAGGCACTAGACGACGACGGCTATCTGACGCAGTCGCTCGATGAGCTCGCCGAGGTGATGCCCGGGGAACTGGACATCGTACCCGAGGAACTGCAGATCGCACTCAAACACTTGCAGCATCTCGATCCGACCGGAGTCGGTGCACGTACTGCCCAGGAGTGTCTACTGCTGCAATTGGAGGTATTGCCTGCCGGGCAAGCCAACGCTCTTGCGCGCGAGATCGTCGGTAACCACCTGGAACTCCTGGCCAGCCACGATTTCCCCAAACTCAGGAAGCTCACGGGCTGCGATGAGACCGCTTTGCGCGCCGCGCACGTCCTGATCTGCAGCCTGAATCCGCGACCAGGCGCCACGTACGCGCCATCGGACACACGCTATATCACCCCTGACGTTCTCGTAAGGAAGACGCGAGGCCAGTGGTCGGTAAGTGTCAATTCCGACGCGTTGCCGCGCTTGCGCATCAACAGCCTGTATGCGCAGATCCTGTCCAGACAACGCGGTTCGGGTCTGGCCGGCCAGCTTCAGGAAGCACGTTGGCTGATCAGAAACGTGCAACAGCGGTTTGACACGATCCTGCGGGTGGCGCAGGCTATCGTGGAACGGCAGCGCCAGTTCCTGGACCACGGTGAAGTCGCCATGCGGCCGCTGATCCTGCGCGAAATCGCCGAGGCACTGGGACTGCACGAATCGACCATTTCGCGTGTCACCACTCAGAAATACATGGCGACGCCACGCGGGATCTTTGAATTGAAGTATTTCTTTGGCAGCCATGTTGGCACGGAAGCTGGTGGGGCATGTTCCGCAACCGCCATACGCGCGCTGATCAAGCAGATGATCAGTGCAGAAGAGCCGACGAAGCCTCTCTCGGATAGCCAGATATCCGAGGTCCTTGGCCAGCAGGGCATTGTCGTTGCACGGCGAACAATTGCAAAATACCGTGAAGCGCTCAATATCCCGCCGGTCAATTTACGCAAGTCCATTTAATAAGGAGCCACATCATGAACCTGCAAGTCAGTGGACACCATCTCGAGATCACGCCGGCACTCCGCGATTACGTGACCGGCAAGCTCGAGCGGATCACCCGTCATTTCGACAATGTGATTGACGTGAGTGTGATTCTGTCGGTGGACAAGCTGAACCAGAAGGCTGAAGTGACCGTTCATCTCGCTGGCAAGGATGTTTACGTGGAATCGGTCGACGAGGACCTTTACGCGGCGGTCGATGGTCTGGTAGACAAGCTCGAGCGGCAGGTCCAGAAATACAAGCAGAAGCTGCAGGATCATCATCGCGGAAACAAGATCACCGATCACATCGTTGCCGAGTGACAGCGGCCCGCGCACGTGCCGCGTGGCGCGTCGGCCGTGCGCTTTCTTGTATTGATCCACGTCCGCCTTTTCGGATTCTCGTCGCATGAGCCAGATTACCCAACTACTACCCATGGAAAACATCCTTCTCGATCTCGAAGCGAGCAGCAAGAAGCGCGTTTTTGAACACGTGGGGTTGCTTTTCGAAAACTATCTTGGTATCGCCCGCAGTACGGTTTTCGATAGTCTGTTTGCGCGGGAGAAACTCGGATCCACTGGGCTGGGTCAGGGTGTGGCGATTCCGCATGGTCGAATCAGGGGACTCGCGCAGGCCATGGGCGCCTTCGTGCGCCTTGCCGTTCCGGTGCCCTTCGATTCTCCCGATGGCAAGCCGGTTTCGCTCTTGTTTGTCCTGCTCGTCCCCGAGGTGGCGACCGAGCAGCACCTGCAGATTCTTTCCGAGCTGGCACAACACTTTTCTGATCGCAAGTGTCGCGAAGCGCTGGCCCAGGCGGCCAGCCCGAAAGCCATTCGCCAGATTTTCGCTGACGAAGCATGAGCACTTCGCATCAATCCAGTGTGGTGCAGCTTTACGAGGATCATCGTGACAAGCTGAAGCTGTCCTGGATCATCGCCGTCGGTGTCGACCGACCCATCGAACTCAAGGAACAGGGCTATTTCGGCGCTGACGTCGTTGGTCACCTCAACATGATCCATCCACAGCGGCTACAGGTGATCGGCAGGGCGGAGCAAGCCTGGGGCTATCGGGTGACGCCCGAGCGCCTGCGCTCGCAGGTGAAGGAGCTGATGGCCGCTCGTCCGCCCGCCCTGATCATTGCCGATGATCTGGAAATCCTGCCGGCGATTCGCGACGCTTGTGAGGAGTCGGAGACGCCGCTATTTGTCAGCCCGAAGCCGTGTTCGGCGGTGATCGAACTCTTGCGATTGTATCTGTCCCGCCGGCTCGCTGGTTCGACCTCGGTGCACGGCGTCTTGATGGACGTTTTCGGCATGGGCGTCCTGATCACCGGCGATTCGGGCGTTGGCAAGAGCGAATTGGCGCTGGAGCTGATCTCGCGTGGCCATGGCCTGGTTGCTGACGACGTCGTCGAACTGGCCTGCATTGCACCAACCACCATCGAAGGACGCTGTCCGAGCATGTTGCGCGACTATCTCGAAGTCCGCGGGCTCGGGCTGCTCAACATTCGCACGATTTTCGGCGAAACGGCATCTCGTCGGAAAATGAAACTCAAGTTGATCGCTCACCTGCAACGGCCGCTAAGTGCCGCCGACGGTCCGCGTCTGCCTCTGGACGCGCAATCTCAGGAGATTCTCGGTGTGGCGATTCGCAAGGTGGTCATCCCGGTTGCTGCCGGCAGAAACATCGCCGTTCTCCTGGAAGCCGCAGTCCGCAACAGCATCCTGCAGCTGCGCGGCATCGACAGCATGGGGGATTTCATCAACCGCCAGCAACAGGCGCTGCTTGACGACGAACTGTAGCAGTGGCTTAATCGCCAGACCATATCAATCCCCAGGAGAAGATTCCGATGAAAGCTTTTATCGCCTTGGTCGCTCTTGCCATCGCCGCCGGTGGCGCGCTTGCCGCCGATGAAAAGAAGGAACCCTCGGCCGCCCAGAAGGCGCAGCAGGAAAAGATGGCAGCCTGTAGCGGGCAGGCAACGGAGAAAGGTTTGAAAGGCGATGAGCGCAAACAGTTCATGAGTTCGTGCCTCTCTGCGAAGCCCGCAACGGCAACGCAACAGGACAAGATGAAAGCCTGCAATGCCGATGCTGGCAGCAAGCAGCTCAAGGGCGACGAGCGTAAGAAGTTCATGAGCGAGTGCCTCAAGGCGAGCCCGAGCTGAGCGCGTGTTCGCCAGGGGAAATTGCTGCGATCGTCTCAGTCGCTCGCCAGCCCGAGTTCAGACTGCCCGCCGGTACTTGCGGCGGCCTGTCGAAATCCGACGCAGGCCACGTATCCATGACGGTGCCGTTTGAGCAATTGGTGCAGGCGCCGGTCAGCGTCTTGCCAAGTGGCCGAGAGATCGTTCAGGAAGGCGTTGCAGGCGGCCCACCGCCCTTGCGGCGTGCGCAGGACGACCACCGGGCGACCGCCATCGACGGTCGCCAGCAGACAAGACGCGCCGCTCTGCGGCCAAGAGGCGGCGACCAGATCCATCGCTTCGCGGCGAGGTACGCACAAAGCGACCAGCGCATCTATGGGTGAATCGAGTTCGGTGCGAACAATGGCCGGGAAATAGCCGTGGCCAGGGCGATTGTTGAAAGTGTCGATGGATATTTCCTCTTGCTTCCCCATTGCGGCGTTGGTGAATTCTGCGCGATGCGAAATCGTAGAGTCAATCGAGCGAATCGAATCAATTCCCCGACTACCTCCGCATGTCAGCCACTGAGTTCGACATACTGATCGTCGGTGGCGGTCTGGCAGGACTGTCTCTGGCCTGTGCGCTGCGTGACACCCGACTCAAGGTTGCTCTGCTCGAACAACGTGCGCCCGTCCGGGCCGCCGGCTGGGACGCGCGCGTCTATGCGATCTCGCCGGCCAATGCCGATTTTATGCAGGGCATTGGCACCTGGAAGCATCTGGCCGCCGAGCGCATCGCTCCGATTCGCGCAATGCAGATTCATGGTGACAGTGGCGCCCGACTCGACTTTTCGGCTTACGAGGCGGGGTTCCCGGAGTTGGGCTGGGTTCTTGAATCGTCGCTGATGGCCTGCGAGCTGTGGGAAAGCGTCAAGCGGCAGGCCAACGTCTCGCTGTTTTGCCCGGCGACGCCCAAATCCTTGGCGATCGGCCCCGCCGCCGCGGTTCTTACTCTGGGCGACTTGCGGACCCTGTCCGCCAAACTGCTGGTCGGCGCTGACGGACGCGACTCGTGGGTACGCGAAGCGCTTGGTTGGCAGGCGATGCAAAAGCCATATGGAGAGATGGGGCTGGTTGCCAATTTCGAATGCGAGCGCCCACATCGCGGAATCGCGCGCCAATGGTTTCGCCGCGACGGCGTACTTGCCTGGTTGCCGCTGGCGGGCGAGCGCGTTTCGATCGTCTGGTCTACGGCGGACGACCACGCCCGTGCCCTGCTCGCCCTGCCGGCCGGGGAACTCTGTGCGCAGGTGGCTGCGGCGGGCGGACACGAGTTGGGCGCCCTCCGCTTGTTGACCCCTGCCGCAGCCTTTCCGCTGCGGTTGGTGCGGGTACCGCGGACGGCGGGGTCGCGGCTCGCATTGCTTGGCGACGCAGCGCACGGCATTCACCCGCTGTCTGGTCACGGCATCAACCTCGGTTATCAGGACGCCAAGGTGTTGGCCGGCCTGCTGGCGAACACTCCGGAATGGCAGGACATCGGCAACCCGCGTTTGCTGGCCCGCTATCAGCGCGAACGGCGCGAGGAGACGCTGCTCATGCAAACCGTGACGCACGCGCTGCACGAACTCTTTCGACAGGAACTCCCTGTGGTCAGAGTCCTGAGAAATCTGGGAATGAACCTGACCAACGCCTTGCCTGTCCTAAAGAATCAGTTAGTGCGCTACGCCGTCGGCGCGTTCTGATGCATCTGACCCTCATCCGGAGAATCGCAAATGTATGAAAAACTTGTGCCACTCGCGCTCGTTGCGGCTCTGAGCCTGCCCGCATCCGCCGATGAGGCGAGCGTCAAGAAGGCGGTGGAAGGCAAGCTCGAGCGCACCGTGACTAGCGTCAGCAAGACGCCTTATCTCGGGCTCTACGAGGTCTATGTCGATGGGCAGATCGTATATACCGACGAGAAGGTCACCGCCTTGCTGCTGGGCTCGCTGATTGACGGCAAGACAATGAAAAACGTGACCGACGAGCGGATGCAAAAGCTTACCGCGATCAAGTTTTCGGATTTGCCACTGGCGCTGGCGGTGAAACAGGTGCGGGGCGACGGCAAACGTGTATTCGCGACCTTCGAGGATCCCAATTGCGGATACTGCAAGAAAATGGCCAAGGAAATCGCCAAGCTGGACAACGTGACGATCTACACTTTCCTTTATCCGATCCTGTCGCCCGATTCGCTCGAGAAATCCAACCAGATCTGGTGCTCTGGTGACCGCGCGAAGGCCTGGTACGAGTGGATGGTCGACGGTAAGGCGCCAGGGGGAAAGGGCGACTGCGACACCTCGGCGATCAAGAAGACGATTGAAACCGGGCGCAAGCTGGCGATCAACGGTACGCCGACGGTCTTCTTCAGCGATGGAGAGCGCATTCCAGGCGCGATCCCGATGGCCAAGATCGAACAGAAACTAGCGCAAACGCAGGGGAAATAGTCGCCCCGGGCGACGACAGGAGATCAGCTGCGAGCGAGTCGGAGGAGGCGCCTATCCGCTCCACGCGGCGTTGCGAATGCGGACTCGGCTACCCCCGGCGGAGTCTGATCGCTGATATCGAGAATCAGTGCTGCGCGCCCGTCGGGATAATCTGGCGGCCGTAGCTGATCGACAGGGAGCCGAGCAGCGGCTTGCCAGCAAGGTACCGGGCCAGATTTTCTTCCGCTTTGCGGACTGCGGCGGAATCTCCGAGGGCGTGCTGGGGCAGGTAGAGTTCGGCCTCGACGCGGCCCCTGAAATAATGCAGGATAACCCGCTCCGGGTCGGGCAGGCCGGCAAGCAAGGGGCGCAACTGTTGCAGCAACTCGTCGCGGCCTGGCGTGCCGTGGGCATCAATGTCATGGTCCAGATCATCCTCGACATCGACATGCACGAGCACGTCGGATACCGACGAATGGCTTTCAAGCACCCGTCGACGCGTCATTTCGGCGATCCGGTGGCCTTCCGAGACGCTGATCCGGGGATCGACACAGACATGCGCGTCAACCAGCGAACGGTGCGCCATGCGGCGAGTGCGCAGTTCGTGCAGGCTGCTGACGCCCGGGGTGTCGATGATCACTTGCCGGATGCTGTCGACCTCCTCCACCGATAGCCCGGTGTCGATCAACTCCTGGACGGCTTCCCATGCGAAGACCACGCCCATGCGAACGATCATGAAGCCGACGATGACTGCCGCCACCGAGTCGGCGAAGTTGTAGCCCATCAGGTTGCCGACGATTCCCAGGGCGACTACCAGCGACGACGCGGCGTCGGAGCGGGCATGCCAGGCGTTGGCGATCAACATCGGCGAGCGCAGGCGCTCGCCGATGTGCAACATGTAGCGAAACAAGCCCTCTTTCGCCACCAGCGCGAGGATCGCTGTCCACAGAGCCAGCGGCTCGACCGCCGGCAGGTTATCAAGGTTTTCCAGTTTGACGCCGGCTCCCCAGATGATGCCGGCTCCGGTCGCCGCCAGAATCGCTCCGAGCGCGAACGATGCCATCGTCTCGACTCGGGCATGACCGTAAGGATGTCTCTCGTCCGCCGGATCCTTGCTGTAGTGCGCGGCAAAGAGCACCAGGAAATCGCAGATTAGATCGGAGAGAGAATGCAGACCGTCGGCGATCAAACCCTGGGAATGCGCAACGATACCCGCAACCACCTGGCCGATGGTGAGTCCGATGTTTACCACCACGCTGATCCAGGTGACTCGCTGGGTCATCCCATGCCGCCCGGGATCGTCGAAGGAGACTTCGGGGGCTTCGTTACGGTTGCTCATGGCTCGCTTCCGCAAAAAAAACGTCTGATTGCACTCAAAGGCTGCAAGAGACAGGATCGCAAGGCTGGATTAAGGTCACCTTAATTCCCGTTTGCCTACAGGTCGGCGGAGGATCGAATGCCGCGCACGACGCCGGCCAGCGGCAGCCGTTGTGGAACGGATTCGACGGGCTGCCCCGCGAAGGCGGCCGGAAAGACGGCAGTGAGAAAAGCCTCAGTGGCTCAGCGAACTCACCACCTGCGAAAAGGTTTGCGCAATTTCCCCCGATTGCGGAAGAAGTCCCAATTCACGCTCGATTCTGGCAAGGGAAAAGATTCCGCAGAGCACGTGGTTGTCTTCGTCGTCGTGGTCTACCACCAGACAATAGGGAGTTCCCAGTTCCTTGAGGGTCGCCACGACGTTGCCGACCCGTGCCGGCGTCACATCGCGCAAGTGCATGACCTCGACGTCGTCATGCTGGTTGATCATGACATTGCCGACCACCAGCTCGCTCGGCCGGATGCCCAGCGCATGGGCGACGGCCAGTGGCCGGTGGCCCTTGGTTCCTGCTTCGGTCACGATTCCCTGCAGGCGCCTTTGTTCGTCGGCGATCAGCAAATAATGCACGCGGCACAGCGCCATGATCTTGTTGGCGTCATCGAGCGAAGCATCGCGCGAAATCGTGACCGGCGTTACGCGCTGGAAATCGGTCATCACCGCCAGTGCCGGCGAATTTACGTCGATCGGACGGTGCTCCTGCATCCTGGGCAGGTAACAAGGGACGCCTCTTCTGAGCTTGGTCCGGGGCATTGGCTTGAAGCGAGAATCCGGCATTTTCTGTTTCCTCCAGTGAGCTGTAGCGATGCAAGGATTAGAGCACCGATGCCCGGTTTCTGACAAGCATCGCGTGCTCAGGAAACCCCGGCAGCGCAGCGGCAAGCATTGCCGCCGCACGGACCTGCGCCTGATGGCCTCATCGCTGTCGATCGGGAACATTGGCGCTCAGCATTCATTTGATCAGCAACGCGAATGTCCGCTTGCTGCCGCAATGGCGTGCAATCTGCCCGGTGGCGGTGGCAAAGCGTCGCTCGGCGCAAGCGATCTGTTGGCGGCAAATCTTGCCGCTCGACATCCGGATCGTCTTTCCGATTTGCCCCTGACACCGACGGCGACGCGCAGTGTACTGACGCGCTTCGCGCCGAAAGTGCATTTCTACGGCGCAATCGAGGTCAGTGGGTGCTCACAATCGTGGCCTGAAAATTGCTTCCGACTCTGGGCAGGGCGTTGGGCAACTCGGCGTATGCCCGCTGGCCGGTGGCGGCGAGCGCTGCCACCATAGGCGAGGCATCGGCTGCCGAGAGTGATGACTACCAGGAAGGAAGCAAATGATCATAGGCGGCATAATGAGCGCGGTCAGTTGGGTTTCGCAGCTCGTCCAGGCAAGAAACCCGGACCAGGTGGCGAATGCCGGAGACAGCCCGGATGCCGGCCACACGGTCGGGCCGCCGCCCGGGCCGGTGATGTCCGAGGCGATAGGCCAGTCCCTTGCGAAAATCGGTGTCGGCAACGCCTCGGGCATATCGACCAGTTCCATTGCTTCCTCCCCGGCGGATCAGGCGCAGGCGCTGGCCTCGTTTACGCAACACCTGTTGGCGGCGCTGCATGCCCAAAATACCCAGGTATCCGCCACCGACGGCGATAGCGACGGCAGCGATGCCGCGATCAAGGGAGGTGCACGCCACCAACGTAATCCCGAGGCCGATTTGCAGAGTCTGATCGCGCAGCTTGCGGCGGCTTCCGACGGGTCGGGGTCGAGCAACGCCGCCAGCCTGAGCGCGCTGCAGCAGAGTTTCCAAAGCCTCGTCGGCGTACTCGGAGCGAGCGCCAACGACGCGACGCTGGCAAATTTCCTGCAGACCCTCGCCAGCGGCATGCAGGGAGTGGCGCCGGTTGGCACCGTGGTGAGCGCCAGAGTCTAGGCGCCGGCTGGTGCCACCGCGCCAGCGCCAACTTCCACTGTGCCCGGAGTTTGCGCCGAGCGGCTGGGCTGACGGCTGGCGGCCCGGAAACGGACCGGTTTGACGTTTGGAGCAAGATCGCTGGCCAGAATCTCGACCATCCCCGGTGCCGGGGGCGATCCTGAGGGAAGCAATTCGAGTGCTTTCCTCGACAGATGAATGCGGGGATGGCACGCCGGCGACGGCAGAATTGCGTCGATTCAGTCTTGCGGGTAGTATCCGTGCCGCGCGCCGCACGAATTGTACAAGTCCCGTCGTTCCACAAGTTCGGCAGCCCAAACCGAACTGCTTCCCAGCTTGCACAGCGGAAACGACCCCGCCGCTTGGCGGGGTTCCCATGTCAACTCGAAATTTCCTTTACCGTTCCCAGAATGATTTCCGGCCTACTCAAGAAGATTTTCGGCAGCCGAAATGATCGGCTGATCAAGCAATATCTGCAAGTCGTCCGCAAGATCAACGCGCTGGAAGCGGGTATCAGCGCATTGTCCGACGCAGCGCTGTGCGACAAGACGGCCGCTTTCAAGGCGCGCGTTGCCGACGGGGAGTCGCTCGATGCATTGCTGCCGGAGGCATTCGCCGTCGTCCGCGAGGCCGGCAAGCGCACTCTGGGCATGCGCCACTTCGACGTCCAGCTGATCGGTGGCATGGTACTGCACGACGGCAAGATTGCCGAGATGCGCACCGGCGAGGGAAAAACGCTGGTAGCCACGCTGGCATCCTACCTCAATGCGCTGTCAGGCAACGGCGTGCACGTGGTGACGGTCAATGACTATCTGGCCAATCGTGACGCCGAGTGGATGGGACGCCTGCACCGCTTTCTCGGCCTGACGGTCGGCGTGAACCTGACGCACATGGCGCATGACGAAAAGCAGGTCGCGTATGCCGCAGACATCACCTATGGTACGAACAACGAGTTTGGTTTCGACTACCTGCGGGACAACATGGTCTATTCTCCTCGCGAGCGGGTGCAGCGCAGGCTCAGCTTTGCGATTGTCGACGAGGTGGACTCGATTCTCATCGACGAAGCGCGCACGCCACTGATCATTTCGGGTCAGGCCGAAGACCACACCGACCTCTACGTGCGCATGAACAAGGTCGCGCCGCTGCTCAAGCGCTGCGCGGAAGAAAACGGTCCCGGCGACTACTGGGTGGACGAGAAAGGTCATCAGATTCTGATGACCGAGGAAGGACACGAGCACGCGGAGGAGATCCTGGCGCAGGCGGGCCTGCTTCCCGACGGTGGCAGCCTCTACGACGCATCGAATATCCTGATGATTCACCACCTGTATGCGGCACTGCGCGCGCACAACCTGTTTCTGCGCGATCAGCAGTACGTGGTGCAGAACGGCGAGGTAATCATCGTCGACGAATTTACCGGCCGGCTGATGTCCGGTCGTCGCTGGTCCGACGGTTTGCACCAGGCGGTTGAAGCGAAGGAAGGAGTGCGAATCCAGAACGAGAACCAGACTCTCGCCTCGATCACCTTCCAGAATTACTTCCGGATGTACAGCAAGCTTTCCGGGATGACCGGCACCGCGGACACCGAAGCCTACGAATTCCAGCAGATCTACGGCCTGGAAACGGTGGTCATCCCCACCAACCAGCCAATGCGGCGAACCGACAACAACGATCAGGTCTTTCGCACGGCCAAGGAAAAGCACGCGGCGATCATCGCCGACATTCGCGGCTGCCGCGAACGCGGTCAACCGGTGTTGGTCGGCACGACCTCGATCGAGAACTCGGAACTGCTTTCGGCGCTGCTCGAGCACGAGAAACTGCCTCACCAGGTACTCAACGCCAAGCAACACGCGCGCGAAGCCGAGATCGTCCGTGAAGCGGGGCGTCCGGGAGTGATCACCATCGCCACCAACATGGCCGGCCGGGGTACCGACATCGTTCTCGGCGGCAGCATCGAGAAATTGATCACGCAGGTTCGCGACGACGAGACGCTGGGCCAGTCGGAGCGCGAAGCGCGAATTGCGGCGATTCGCGCCGATTGGCAGAAGCTGCACGAGCAGGTCGTCGCCGCGGGTGGCCTGCACATCATCGGCTCCGAACGACACGAGTCACGGCGCATCGACAATCAGTTGCGTGGGCGCTCGGGCCGCCAGGGCGATCCCGGTTCGTCGCGCTTCTACCTCGCACTCGACGACTCGCTGCTCCGCATCTTTGCCGGCGACCGTCTCAAGGCGATCATGGAGCGGCTGAAAATGCCAGAAGGCGAGGCGATCGAACATCCGCTCGTCTCGCGCTCGCTTGAATCGGCGCAGCGCAAGGTCGAAGCACGCAACTTCGACATCCGCAAGCAGTTGCTCGAATACGACGACGTCGCGAACGATCAGCGCAAAGTGATCTACGCGCAGCGTAACGAACTTCTGGAAACCGAGGATATCACCGAGACGGTCACGGCGATGCGTGAAGGCGTCTTGCACGACATCTTCCGGCTGCATGTTCCGGCCGACAGCGTCGAGGAACAATGGGACCTGCCGGGGCTCGAAAAGACCCTGGCGGCCGACCTCCAGTTGCAGCTGCCGATCGTCGAATGGTCGAAGAATGAAACCACTTTGAGCGACAGCGAAATGCTGCGGCGAATCGTCGATGCGGCTGCCGCGTCCTATGCGGCCAAGGTCGAGCTCGTCGGCGCCGAGACCTTTCACCAGTTCGAGCGCAATGTCATGCTGCAGAGCCTGGACACACATTGGCGAGAGCATCTGGCGGCGCTCGACCACCTGCGGCAGGGAATCCACCTGCGAGGCTACGCGCAGAAGAATCCCAAACAGGAATACAAGCGTGAAGCCTTCGAACTGTTTCAGCGTTTGCTCGACAGTGTGCGAGCCGATGTGACGCGCCTGCTGGTGACCGTACAGGTGCGTGCGCAGGATGTCGAGGAGTCCGCGCCACACGCCGAGGTGCATAACGTCCGATATCACCACGCTGGTTATGACGAAGCGCTGGCGCAGGAGGCGGAACCGACCACGACCAGCGGCGCCCGGAGGCCGTTGCACGCGGTTCCCAAGGTCGGACGCAACGATCCCTGCCCGTGCGGCTCCGGCAAGAAGTACAAGTACTGTCATGGCAAGCTGTCCTAGGCGCACGGGGCGGGCAGGCAAAGCCGGTGACCAGTCGGCTCCTCCCGATCGCCGCAAGCGCGCTTGGCGCACGCACTCCGCCATCCCCTTCGTGAGGTCGTAATGCCCGTCAATTACTGTACCCCCGATCCCGATCAGATTTTTCCGGTCGCCGGCGTCCGACTTGGCGTGGCGGAAGCGGGCATTCGCAAGCCGGATCGGCGCGACCTTACGCTCGTCTGGCTCGACGCGGGTTGCCGGGTCGCCGGCGTGTTTACCACCAACCGTTTCTGTGCCGCTCCCGTACAGGTTTGTCGCCGCCACCTGGCATTGGGAAGCGACATGCGCGCGCTGGTGATCAACACGGGCATTGCCAACGCCGGGACCGGCAGGCAGGGGTGGCTCGCCGCCGTGCAGACCTGCGCCGCCGTCGGCCAGTTACTGGGAGTCGAAGACCGGCAGGTTCTGCCGTTTTCCACTGGCGTCATCCTCGAACCGCTGCCGGTGGACCGGTTGCTCGCGGGCCTACCCGCATGCGTAGCCGATCTGGGCGCCGACCATTGGCATGCGGCCGCAAATGCGATCATGACCACCGACACGGTTGCCAAGGCGGCTTCGCGACGCGTCGAAATCAACGGCAAGACGGTCACAATCACCGGCATCAGCAAGGGAGCGGGGATGATTCGGCCGAATATGGCGACCATGCTCGCTTTCATTGCCACCGACGCAGGTATCGGTACGCCCGTCCTGCAGCAACTGCTCACTGAAGCCGCCGAGGAGTCCTTCAACCGCATCACTGTTGACGGCGACACCTCGACCAATGATTCCTTCGTCCTGATCGCCACCGATCAGGCAGGAATTGCCTTTGCCGAGGCCACGACGCCCGGCTACGAAGCGCTGCGCGCCGCGGTCATTGCCGTCGCCGTCGAGCTTGCCCAAGCCATCGTGCGCGACGGCGAAGGCGCCAGCAAGTTCATCAGCATCACCGTCGAAGGCGGGAGGAGCAGCGCGGAGTGCAGAAATGTCGGCTATGCGATCGCCCACTCCCCGTTGGTGAAGACCGCATTTTTTGCCTCCGATCCCAATCTCGGTCGCATCCTGGCGGCGATCGGCTACGCCGAAGTGGAGGATCTTGACGTGGAGCGCGTGCGCATCTGGTTGAGCAGCGCGGGAACCGAGATTCTGGTAGCCGAGCACGGTGGGCGGCCGGCATCCTACCGCGAGGAAGACGGTGCCGCGATCATGCGCGAGGCCGAGATTGGCGTGCGTATCGCATTGGGACGCGGTACGGCCGATGCCACCGTTTACACTTGTGATCTCTCGCACGGCTATGTGCAGATCAATGCCGACTATCGCACGTGAGATGGTCGTCGCAAGAGCAGGGCACGAGACCCCTTACCCCGGCTTGCAAGTGAGAGACGGGCGGTGCGCACAACGGGCATGATGCCTAGCCTTGCGGCTGTCTGGAGCCCTCATGTCCGTCAAACCCGCTTCAGACGAATCAGTCGAAACCAGCCGGCAACCAGCGCCGGCTGATCGCTTTCGACGATCAGTTGCGGCGTTTGCTCGAGCAACTCCTCGAGAACCACGTCCAGTCGGGTTGCGATTCGGCGAATCACGGGATTCAGCAGCCGCCGCACGGGTGCTCGCTGTCCTCGTTGCAGAAACTTGTCGAAGACGAGAAGATTGCCGCCGGGTGCGACCACCCGTGCCGTTTCCCGCAGGCAGGCCAGTGGATCCGGCAGGACGGCGAGGATCAGATGGAGAATGGCATGATCGAAACTGTGGTCGGAAAATGGCAGACGTTGCGCATCGGCTTGGACGCAGCAGAAATCGAGTGACGCGGCGCGCGGCACCGCGCGGCGGAGCATGGCACGCGTCAGATCGACGCCCGTATAGCTGTGCTGTGTTGGCAGCAGGGGCAAGTCCAGGCCGGTGCCAACACCACTGAGCAACACGCGCGCCCGGGCCACCGGCAGCGATTCGAGACTGCGCGAACGCGCCGCACGGGTCGCTGCGTTCAATGCCGCGTCGTAGAACGGGGCGATCAGCGTGTAGCTCTGGCGAAGGCTCAAGGACTGTGGATCAGTGCAGGACGTGCGGAACTGCCAAGGTGAATTCGGGGATTTCCGCTTCGAACTGCCTGCCGTCGACGGCAGTGAACTGGTAGCTGCCACGCATCGTGCCAACCGGCGTGTCGAGCTGGCAGCCGCTGCTGTACGTAAAGCGCTCGCCAGGCTGCAGCAAGGGCTGCCGGCCAACGACGCCAAGGCCGCGCACTTCCTGCACCTCGCCGCTGGCGTCGGTGATGATCCAGTGCCGCGAAACCAGCTGTGCAGGAACGTTTCCGACGTTCTCGATGGTGATCGTGTACGCAAAGACGTAGTTGTCGTTGGCGGGATCCGACTGCTCGGCGATATATTGCGGGAGTGCGCTGACGGCGATTTCGTATCTCTTGCTCTCGGACATGTGGACCCAGTGTCGGAACGGTCGGAATCGGCATTCCACACCAATCTGTCGGTGCTGGCAAGCCTGCCGAGAAATCGAGTGCGGACTCTAAGCGGGAGCAACGTTTCGCGCTAGAATCGACCGCGACATCTTCCGGGGCTTCCCTCATGCACGTCCTTGCTCCCAGCATCCTCTCGGCCAACTTCGCCAGGCTCGGCGAAGAAGTCGCCAATGTCATTGCGGCCGGCGCAGACTGGATCCACTTTGACGTTATGGACAATCATTACGTTCCCAATCTCACCGTCGGCCCACTGGTTTGCGAGGCCATTCGTCCGCTGACCAAGGCGCCAATCGACGTGCACCTGATGGTCAAGCCAGTCGATCGCATCGTTCCCGATTTTGCTCGGGCGGGGGCCGACATCATCACCTTTCACCCCGAGGCGTCGGAGCATGTGGATCGCACCCTGGCGCTGATTCGCGAAAGCGGATGTCAGGCGGGATTGGTATTCAATCCGGCGACACCGCTCGATTATCTCGATTACGTGCTGGACAAGCTCGACATCATTCTGCTGATGAGCGTCAATCCCGGTTTCGGTGGGCAGAAATTCATTCCTTCGACACTGCGCAAACTGGCCCGCGTACGCGCCCGCATCGACGCCCACCAGAACGCCGGCGGGCAGCGTATCCGGCTCGAAGTGGACGGCGGGGTAAAGGTCGATAACATCGCCGAAATTGCCCGCGCCGGAGCCGACGCTTTCGTTGCCGGCTCTGCGGTTTTCGGCAGCGGCAGGAACGGCGACCGCAACCGTTACGACAGCATCATCGGGGCACTGCGCGCTGAACTGGAGAAGGCATGATGGCTTCGCCGCTGGCAGTACGCGCCGTCCTGCTCGATCTCGACGGCACCTTGCTGGACACCGTCCGCGATCTGCAGGCGGCGGCGAACGGCATGCTGCGTGATCTCGGCCGTGCCGAGGTGTCGCTCGAAGCGATTCGTAGCTATGTCGGCCGTGGCATTCCGAATCTCGTGAAGCGCTTGCTTGCCGGGTCGATGGCGGCCGCCGATGACGCGACGCCGCCGCCAAAGGAAGCCCTGGACAGCTTCCGGCGGCATTACAGCAGCGAGAATGGTCACAATGCCGCCCCTTTCCCCGGGGTCATGGAAGGACTGGAAGCGCTCAAGGCGCTTGCCCTGCCCTTGGGAGTGATCACCAACAAGGCCGAGACCTTTACCATACCGCTGCTGCAACGCACCGGACTGCTTCACTTTTTCGACGTAGTCGTCAGCGGCGACGTCCTGCCGCGTCCGAAACCGGATCCGATGCCTCTGCTTTGGGCTTGCGGTCGCCTCGCGGTCTCACCCATCGACGCGCTGATGATCGGCGATTCGGTGCACGATTTTCACGCTGGCCGAGCCGCCTGCTGCCATGTGTTTCTGGTGCCCTATGGCTACAACGAAGGACGGGATGTTCGTGAACTTGCCTGTGATGGTATAGTCTTGACCCTTGCCGAAGCGGCGACGCGCCTGACGCACGCATGACCCCCCTTCACTACGAACTGCAGCTGCTCACTGCCCTGGGGCTGGAGGCTTGGCCCTGGCAAAGCTGGCGCCCGTAGGCGCACTCGTCGCCTCCACGCTGCGGGCGTGGGCAGGTCGGGGGCGCTTATTTCTGCAGCGTTTCCTAGTGGAGTCCCAATGACCGAAGCCTATTTCAATCGCCTGGCCGCGGAAGGCTACAACCGCATCCCGGTGACACTCGAGACCTTTGCCGATCTCGATACCCCGTTGTCGATCTACCTGAAACTGGCCAACGCGCCCTACAGCTACCTGCTTGAATCGGTACAGGGTGGCGAACGCTTTGGCCGCTATTCGATTATCGGGCTGACCAGTCCGACACGGATCGTGGTCAATGGCCATCAGGTGCTGGTCCTCAACGGCAACCGCATCGCCGAACGCGAGGACGATACCAACCCGCTCGACTTCATCGGGAAGTACATGAAGCGCTTTCGTGCGGCTCCGACCACGGGCCTGCCGCGGTTTTGTGGCGGGCTCGTCGGTTGCTTCGGCTACGACACCGTGCGCTATATCGAAACTCGGCTGACGCGCTCGCAGAAGCCGGACGACCTCGGCATTCCGGACATCGTGCTGCTGCTTTCCGAAGAGATTGCCGTGGTCGATAACCTGTCCGGCAAGCTCACGCTGGTCGTCTATGCGGAACCGGGCGTTCCCGGTGCGTATCAGAAGGCACAGGCGAGCCTGCGCGAGCTGCTTGCCCGTTTGCGCGAGCCGGTACGCATTCCGCCCGACGCGCCGCAATCTTCCCAGCCGGCCACCTCGATGTTTGGCGAGTCGCAGTTCCGGCACGCAGTGCTCAAGGCAAAGCGCTACATCACCGAGGGCGACATCATGCAGGTCGTGCTTTCGCAGCGCATGAGCAAGCCGATGAAGGCCAGCCCGATGGCGCTGTATCGGTCGCTGCGCTCGCTCAATCCGTCGCCGTACATGTTCTATTTCGACTTCGACGACTTTCATGTGGTCGGCGCTTCGCCGGAAATTCTCGTACGCCTCGAAGGCGACAAGGTCACCGTTCGACCGATTGCCGGCACTCGCCGGCGCGGCGTTTCCTTCGAGGAAGATCAGGAACTCGCTGCCGAGCTGCTGGCCGACGAAAAGGAGCGGGCAGAGCACCTCCAGTTGCTCGACCTCGGTCGCAATGACGCCGGACGTGTGGCGCGCGTCGGTACGATCAAGCTGACCGAAAACATGATTGTCGAGAGATACTCGCACGTCATGCACATTGTCTCGAATGTCGAGGCCACGTTGCGGCCTGGGCTGGACGCGCTCGACGTGCTCAAGGCGACTTTCCCGGCCGGCACGGTTTCCGGAGCGCCCAAGGTCCGTGCTATGGAGATCATCGACGAACTCGAGCCGGTGAAACGGGGCATTTATGCCGGAGCCGTGGGTTATCTCGGCTTCAACGGGGACATGGATCTGGCCATCGCGATCCGCACCGCAATCATCAAGGACGGCCAGTTGCACGTGCAGGCCGGTGCCGGCATCGTCGCCGATTCGGATCCGGCCTGCGAATGGCAGGAAACCCAGAACAAGGCGCTCGCCGTCCTGCGTGCCGCCGAACTCGCCGAGCATGGACTCGACACGCGTTGGTGAGAAGGCGCGGAATGAGGAGATTCTTCCCCGACTCGATCAATTAGCCGGTGATCCGGTCAATGGCACGAAAATGACCGGCAGAATCGACCTTTCGCTGAGGCGACCATACTCGTCCTTGTTGATCTTCAGCAGATCCTGTCCGAAGTGGCGGCCGCCGACCGGAATGATCAGCGTCCCCCCGGGCTTGAGCTGTTCGATCAATGCGCGCGGCACGCTCGGCGCAGCGGCGGTGACCACAATCGCATCGTAGGGGGCGTGCTCCGGCCAGCCCAGATGTCCGTTCCCCGTACACACTTCCACGTTGTCGTAGCCGAGCTGCTGCAGGCGCTGGCTCGCCTGCGCGGCGAGCGTGTCGATGATTTCCAGCGAGTACACCTGTTTGACCAGTCGCGACAGGATCGCCGCCTGGTAGCCGGAGCCCGTGCCCACTTCGAGCACCACGTCTTCCTCCTCGGGCTGGATCAGGGCAGTCATCAAGGCGACGATATACGGTTGCGAGATGGTCTGTCCATGCCCGATCGGCAGCGGGTGGTTGGCATAGGCGCTCTCGGCCAGTTCCGCCGGGACAAAGGCATGCCGCGGCACTGTGCGCAGAACCTGCAGCACTCGTTGCCCAAGCGCTGCGCAGCCGGTCAGGTGTGCGGTCGCGCGTACCTCGTCCTGCACTTCTTCGAGCAGCCGATGCAGCTCCCGGCTTTCGACCGTCACCTTCTGCTTTCCTCAGCATTGTTGGCACGTGCCGCGTGCGCTGGATGGAGCGACACCGCGGTGTCGATCACCTTGACCAATGCACCCGCAGCAACATTTGCTCGGGGTTGTAATGAAATTCGAGTTCGCCCCCGTAAGCACGGTGCACGGCTTCGCCGATGGTCCGTGCCAGATGAATGTCGGTGGTGCTGACATTGACTCCGCTTTCCGCCTCGTCGATCGACATCACCCGTTGCAGGGGATGCTCGCTACGCTGACGCTCGGCCTCGTTGTATACCAGATGGACAATCTCTGGCCGATGCGTTTGCAGGAAATCGCCTTCGAGAAAAACGAAACCGGCCGGATAATGATCGCGCACACGCTGGCAGGCAGGGCAGCTCGCCCGATGTGCATCGGCTGTGGCGGCGATTCCCCATTGCCAGCGCCCGGCGTGGTAAACGGCTCCGCAGTGTTCACAGACGGTCGGTTCGGGCAGTTTCCCCTTGGCCATGTAGCTGTCGTGCTCGGTCTCGTGCAGCAGGCGATCGTGGCGAACCGGTCGAAAGCCGGGAAGTATGGATCTGCTATTCATGACAAAGCTCCTGAAAAATCGTACAGAGGGATACACGAGGGAAATCGTGCATCAATACTTCATGATAGGTCGTGCGTCGCCGTTTGCCAGTAGAAAAGTCAGGCGGGACATGGAAATGGAGCATCGCATGTACTACAGTGATGGCAATGACCGAGCAGCGTAGGAGCAGGATCATGGCGGACCGATCACAAGCAGGAATCGCTGCCGACCTTACGCTTCGCTCGCAATCCTTTCTTCACAACGGAACGATTCCGCCTCGTCACACCTGCGATGGCGCCAACATTTCGCCGCCGCTTGCCTGGGTCGACGCACCCGCGGGCACGAAGAGCTTCGTGCTGATCGTCGATGACCCGGATGCGCCCGATCCGGCGGCGCCGCGGATGACCTGGGTGCACTGGGTGCTCTACAACATCCCGCCACAGGTCGCGAGCCTGGCCGAGGGAGTTGCCATACTACCGCCGGGGACCCTGGCGGGACGCAACGACTGGCAGCGCGTCGACTACGGAGGACCCTGTCCCCCGGTCGGTACGCACCGCTATTTCCACAAGCTCTTTGCGCTCGACGTCGTACTGCCCGACCTTGAGCACCCGACCAAGGCCCGGCTGGAGGGCGCCATGCAAGGTCACGTTCTGGCCAGGTGCGAGCTTGTCGGGCTGTACCGGCGGCAGCGCTGAAAGCGTCTGCCGCGGTCGTCGCGAGCACGCCCAGCTGCGGTGGGAATGCCGTCGGACTGAGTGGTCGGTGTCAGCCGGCGCTTGCGCCGCTTGCTGCTCGACCGACTACTCGGTTTCCCAATAGAAATACAGATCGCGGCGACCGCGCTGGCCAATGGCAAATGACTTGCTGAGCGTCTTCCCCTTGAACTCCGCGTCAATGCGGTATTGCCCTGGGCCCAGCGTGGCAAAAAAGAAGGGACCCGGTGACCGGGTCACCAGTACCTTCTCCCCGCTCGAGTGGTAGATGCTGATTCCGACGTCGGCCAGATACGAGCCGCTTCCCTTCAGCGCAAAAACCACTTGCAGGTTATGCGCCTGGCGCATGGCCTCGATTTCGATCGGGTCGTCGTCGCCGATTCTCCCACTGGCGTGCGCTATCTCGGGAGCGGGTGACGCTGCTCTTGCGGCAAGAGCAACTGTCAGCAGCGCGCACGCGCCAAGCCGGAATAATCCGTGACGTAGTTTCATCTCCATCTCCTCGAATGGCATCGCCCGGCGTGAAAATTTCCAGCCGCTCAAGACGACCGGGAGCGCTGCGGGCGCTCACTGCGGCATGGCATGATGTACGGCATCATCAACATTTTCCAGGAAGACGAACTCGAGTCGCTCTTTCGCCTCCGGCGGTACTTCCTCGAGGTCCCGGCGGTTCCGGGCCGGCAGCAGTACGCGCTGGATTCCGGCGCGCATCGCGGCAAGTACCTTGTCCTTGATGCCGCCGACCGGCAGTACGAGTCCACGCAGGCTGACTTCGCCAGTCATCGCCGTATCATTGCGTACCGGCCGATCGACGAAGAGCGATGCCAATGCGATGAACATCGCCACACCGGCACTCGGACCATCCTTTGGGATCGCTCCTGCCGGCACATGCACATGCACGCTGGTCTTCTCGAAGCTGTGCGGGTCGATCCCGAGGCTGGTGGCACGAGTCTTTACCAGAGTCAGTGCCGCCTGCGCCGATTCCTTCATGACATCACCCAGTTGCCCGGTGAGGATCAGCCCGCCGTCGCCCGCCGTACGGCTTGCTTCGATGAACAGGATGTCGCCGCCGATCGGCGTCCACGCCAAGCCGGTGGCCACCCCGGCAAGACCAGTACGCAGCGCGACCTCGTTGTCGTACTTCACCGGTCCGAGAATTGCCGCGAGGTCCGCTTCGTCGACGTGCATCGACGCGATAGTGCCTTCGGCGATATTGACCGCCGCCCGCCGACAAACTGCTCCAATTTCGCGTTCGAGCGAACGCACTCCGGCTTCCCGCGTGTAATCGCGGATGATCGCCGCCAGCGCCGGCGCCGAGAACTCGATCTGCCCTTCCTTGAGGCCGTTCTGCGTGATCTGCCGCGCGACCAGATAACGCCGCGCAATCTCGCGCTTTTCCTCCTGCGTGTAACCTGGTAGCTGGATGATCTCCATGCGGTCACGCAGCGGGCCCGGAATGTTGTCGAGCACGTTTGCCGTGGTGATGAACAGCATTCGTGACAGATCGAAAGGCAAGGCCAGATAGTTGTCACGGAAAGTATTGTTCTGTTCGGGGTCGAGCACCTCGAGCAGCGCCGCGGACGGGTCGCCCTGGATGCCGGCACCAAGCTTGTCGATCTCGTCGAGCATCATTACGCAGCCGCGCGAGCCGGCTTTGCGGATCGCCTGGATGATGTTGCCGGGCAGGGCACCAATATAGGTGCGGCGATGGCCGCGGATTTCCGCCTCATCATGGACGCCGCCGAGCGATGCCCGGACGAACTTTCTGCCCAGCGCCCGGGCGATCGACTGCCCGAGCGAGGTCTTGCCCACTCCGGGAGGCCCGACGAAACACAGGATCGGCCCGTGCCCGCCCGGGTTGAGCTTGCGTACCGCAAGAAACTCGATGATTCGCTTCTTGACCTGGTCGAGGCCGAAGTGATCAGCGTCGAGGATGCGGCGCGCTTCGGCAATCTCTATGCGATCGGGTTCGGGTTCCTTCCACGGCAATTCGATCAACCAGTCGAGATAGGCGCGCACCATCGAGTACTCTGCCGAACCGTCCGCCATACGTTCCAGACGCTTGAGCTCCTTGTTTGCCTGGCTTGCCACCTCTTCGGGCATTTCCGCATCGGTGATGGCCTTGCGCAAGGTATCGATCTCCACGCCGCTGCCGCCTTCGCCTTCGCCGAGCTCCTTCTGGATCGACCTCAACTGCTCACGCAGGAGGTATTCGCGCTGTCGCTGATCGATGTTGGCCTTGGTTCGCTCGTCGAGCTCGCGCGACAGGCGCAACACCTCGAGACGCGCCTGCAGGCAGTCGACCACCAGGTCGAGCCGCCGCTGCAGGTCGACCGTCTCGAGGATCCGCTGCCGGTCGGCAATCTTGAATTCGGAAACGCTGGCTATGAGGTCGGCGAGGGATCCCGCCTGCCCCAGGCTCTTCACCGCAGCCAGCAACTCCTGTGAAACCTGCGGCAGGAACTGCAGGACCTCCAGCGCGCGTTCCCGGAGCTGGATCACGCGCGCTTCGATCTGGCTGTCGGTCGCGTCGGGCTCGTCGATTCGTCCGATACGCGCCACCGGAAAAGGATAGCCGGAGAGGTAATCGACGATGCGAAAACGCTGCAGTCCCTGGCAGACGATGACATGGCTGCCATCCGGCAAGGTCACGTAGCGCAGGATGTTGGCCAGCGTTCCGACCAGGCAGAGATCGTCGGGTTCCGGTACCTCGACCTCGGCATTGCGCTGGAGGAGAATCCCCACCGGACGCTCGGTCTTGACTGCCTGCTGCGCCGCCAGCATCGACTGCTCACGGCCGATGGTCAGCGGCAGGATCATTCCTGGAAACAGAACCACGTTGCGAATCGGCACGATGACCATCGCGTCGTCTGGAATCACGAGCACACCATCGCTATCGTCCCGGCGTCCTCGGCTCGGCTCGCTCTTGTCGGTTGCCATGCTCTCGTCCGATCAGAGGTGATGGAGAACGAGCACCAGGCAGCCGTCTTCCAGGAACTGCTCGTGCAAGCGATAGTTTCCTGGTGGCAGTACGATCCGGCGCTCGAAGCGTCCATACGGTATTTCCAGGCGATGGATGGCGGCTCGCTGGCAGGCCGACGGCATCGGCCGCTCGCCGCGCACGACGAGACCGGTGTCGTCGAGAACCACCTCGACCTGCCGCGAACTGACCCCGGGCAGCGCCACCAGCACGCTGAGCTCGTCGCCATTCTCGTACAGGTCGATCGATGGTTCCCAGCAGGGCACCGAGTGCAGACTTTCGAGTGTAAAGAATCGGCGCGGCAGCCGTTCGCAGCCCTGCAGCAGATCAAGCGCCTCTGCCCACGCCCAGAATCTTCGGTCACGCGATCTCATTGCCTGCATCCTTTGGCCAAACTGGCGCCAGCCCTGGTCACCTGCAAAGTATAGCCGCTGGTCCGCTCAGTCGCCCGCCTCGCGGTGGATGCTGCGAACCTGCGCCGTCAGGCTCGATAGGGTCAGGCGTTGCTGGCCAGCGGGGTCAAAATTGTTGGGGTCAAGCCAGCGTGCGAAAGCCGCTGCCAGTTCCGGCCACTCCCCGTCGATGACCGCGTACCAGGCAGTGTCGCGATTGCGCCCCTTGACTACCGCGGCTTGCCGGAAAATACCCTCGAACGAGAAGCCAAAGCGTTCCGCGGCGGCACGCGATGGTGCATTGAGCGCGTCGCACTTCCACTCGCAGCGTCGATAACCCAGCTCGAAAGCGTGTTTCATCAGCAGAATCACTGCTTCGCTGGCCGCCGGGGTACGCTGCATGGGGGGGGAGAAGTGGATATGCCCCAGCTCGATGCAGCCGTTCGCAGGTGTGATCCGCAGGTAGCTTGCCACGCCCAGCGCGAGACTGGATTGCTGCTCTACGATTGCATAAAACAGCGGGTCGCGACCGACGCAGTAGCTTTCCATCCACGAACGGTAAGCGTCGAGGCCGTCAAACGGACCATACGGCAGATAGGTCCAGTTCCGCCCGTCCGCGTCGCGCGAATTCGCCGCATGGAGACTGGCTGCGTGCAGCTCGGCGCGCAGTGGTTCGAGCCGTGCGAAACGCCCCTGCAACTGCTTTCCCGGCGGGTATGGCGGTACCCTCCAGTCGCTGAGCAGCTCACCGACCGGCTGTGCGAGACGATTCCCGGCCGTCATGCCGGCAACCTGGATGCGGCCGGTTTCGGCAGCCGCGCTTCGCGGATCGGCAAATTGACCAGTGCTGCCGCCGTTGCCAGTGCCATGTCGGCATACCACATCCAGGCGTAGTCACCGAAGCGAGCGAGTGCAATGCCGCCAAGATAGGCGCCGAGGAAGCCGCCGATCTGATGAGCGAGCAGCGATAAACCGACGAGCGTGCCGAGGTAGCGCACGCCGAAAAGCTTGCCGACGATGGCGGCAGTCGGCGGTACCGTCGCCAGCCAGGTGAACCCGAGCCCCGCTGCGAAAAGATAGAAGGTCAGATCGGTCTTCGGTGCGACCAGATAGAGCGCTACCAGCAGCGCGCGCGAAGAATACATGCAGAACAGCACGTACTTGCTGCGATAACGGGCGACGCAGGAACCGGCATAGAGGCTGCCGAAGATGTTGAACAAGCCGATGATTGCCAGCGACCAGCTGGCGACCGTCGATGGCAGACCACACAGGTCCACCTCGCCCGGCAAATGAGTCACGAGGAAAGCGATATGGAAGCCGCAAGTGAAGAAACCCAGGTTCAGCAACTGGTAGCTGCGATCGCCCATCGCCAGTCGGACGTTTTGCCACAGGCCCGCGTCGCTGGCTGCGTGTCTTGACGAATGCTCGGCCGGCTTCGCCAGTACCCCGACCAAGGGCAGTGCCGTGAGCGTCATCAGAGCCAGTGACCACATTGCCCCCATCCAGCCAAGAAGCTGAATCAACATCTGCAGAATCGGAGCGAAAACGAATTGACCCAACGACCCGCCGGCATTGATCACGCCGGATGCGGCGCCACGCGCTTCGAGTGGCAGGCGCTGGCTCGATGCGCCAATCAATACCGAAAAGCTGCCGGCTCCCGAGCCGATGGCCGAGAACAGGCCGAGCGATGCGACGAGGCCCCAGGTGCTCCCCATGAACGGCGTGATCGCACTGCCGAGAGCCAGTAACAGCAAGCCCGCGACCAGTACGCGACCCGGCCCGAAGCGGTCCGCGGCTGCTCCCGCGAACGGCTGTACGGCTCCCCAGGTCAACTGGCCGACCGCCATCGCCAGACTGATCGATGCAATGCCAAGGCCGGTGCTGGTGTTGAGCGGCGAGACGAACAGACCCAGTGACTGTCGTGCCCCCATGGTCACCAGCAGGATGCCTGCTGCCGACAGGGTGATTGCCCAGAGCCCGGGCTGGTCGAGCGTGCGGAACATCGTTCTCAGCATGTGCAGTATCCTCCTGATCCGCGTCCGGTCCGTTCCGACGGTGGTGCGGCAGCAGCGATCGCCGCGCCCACGTCACGACGCGGAGTGCGACCGGCGATCCCTCAGAGGTTGCAGAACAGCATATCGAACTCGACGTCGCTATCGCAGTGACGCGGCCGGTGATCGCTGTCGGGACGGGTGAAACGAATGTTGAGCGCGTACTTGTTGGCGCTGATTTCAGGAATGTAGGGATCGTGCAGCTTGAGCGAGATGCGCACCATCTGCGAACTGCTGCCGCCAAGCATCAACTGAAAGGCGCCGCCGGTGGCGACGTGATGCTCGGGGCGCCCGCTGGCACGCAACAGACGCAGGACGATCGCCAACGCGTCGCGCAGTGGCAGCAGCGGTTGCAGCCAGGCGAGCAGCGCGTCGCGCCGCACACCAGGAGCCTGATGCCGCCAGTAATGATAGGAGGGCAAATCGAATTCGCAGACGCCACCGGGAATGCTGGCACGGCTCTTGATGCTCATCAGCCAGTCGTTGTCGCGCAAATGCTGGCCAATCTTGCCCGTCATGCCGAGCAGGGCCGCCGAGGCCTGCTCGATTCCATAGAGGGCGCCCGACAGCGCTTCCTCGGAGATGTCCGGATTGTTGCGGAAACCCAACAGACTCTGGCGCTGGCGTTCCAGTTCCTGGATCAAATCCATTTTCAGGTCGGCACGCCCGGCCACGTCAAGAATCTCAAACAGCGTCAGGAGAACGACGTGGTGTTCCTGCGATCCATCCCGCTGCAGGAAGCTGTTCGCCTTGTGGAACAGATCCTCCAGCCGCAACAGCGTGCGTATGCGTTCATTGAAGGGATATTCGTAGGTGATCACACAGCCGCCAGCGTCGGGAACGGGATTTTGGATAATTCTGAGGCATTTGCAGCAAAACCTCAACGGTCGGCGCGAGCTTTGTCCCTGGCCAGCCCGAGATATCTCCGATGAAGCGCTTCGATCTGTGGCAGCAAGGCGTCCAGCCCGCCATCGTTGATCAGCACATCGTCCGCCGCTGCCCGCCGTTGCGCCCGCGAAGCCTGCGTTGCCATGATCGCCCTGACTGCCTCGCCAGTCAGGCCGCTGCGTGCCTGGACGCGCGCAACCTGGGCGCTCTCTTCGCAGTCGACGACTAGAATTCGATCGGCACGCCGGCGATAGCCACCGGTTTCGATCAGCAGAGGCACGACCAGCAGCACGTATGGGGCGGTGACTGCCGCATTGCAGAGCGACTCACTCTGCTGCCGGATCAGCGGATGCAGAATGGCCTCGAGTCTGCCTTTTGCGGTGTGGTCGGAGAAAACCAGGCTGCGCATCGCGGCACGGTCGAGCGCGCCACTGGCATCGACGACGCCGTCACCGAATGCTGCCACGATTGCCGCCATGGCCGCGCCGCCCGCTGCGGTCAGAGCATGCGCGATGGCGTCCGTGTCGACCAAGGCAGCACCGTGGTGGACGAAGAGCTCGGCGACGGTGCTCTTGCCGCTTCCGATTCCGCCGGTCAGGCCGACGATGAAGTTCATGGCGCTGCCACGATCTTGCACGCCGACGGGCTGGCCTTGGGCAGCAGCCCGACGATCGCCTGGCGCAGCGCCTCCGCCTCCCCTTCCGGGCCGCGGATCTCAAGGATGTTGAACGGTGGCCGGCCCTTGCGTTCTCCCATTCTGGCGGACTTGACTCCTTTTCCCTGCAGCATCGCAAGGCCGGCGCTGGCTGCTTCCTCGGTGCGGTACGTGCCGAGGGAAATGGCCAGCTGATTGGGGCCGGCAGCCTGCACGACAAAGAAATCGTCGATTCCCAACTGCTGCAGTTCGGCTGTCTTCTTGCGTACTTCCTCGCGGCTGGCGAGTGGCGGAACGAACACCCAGTAACCGCTGTTCTCGGCTACTGTCCGCCGCGTCGCGCGGAAACCTGCGAACTGTTCGACGAGCAAACGCTCGATGCGATCAGCCTCCGCACTTGCCAGATCGCTCCACAATTGACAGCTTTCGCCAGCCTTCCGCTCGCGGGCCCTTTCTGGCTCGCGGCCTGCATTGCCCGGAGGTTCGCCACGCGCGACGATGTTCAGTTGGTCGGCCTGCAACTGTTGCTCGATGCGCCGCGCATCAGGGCTCGACGGGGCACCTAGGTAGCCTCGCGCCCAAACCAGAAAGAGCAGGTTGGCCAGGACGAGAAGAAAGACGGCAAGCCGTATCGCTGCACTCATCCGACTTTTGGCAGGCGTTTGAGTGAATCCCGGATGGCTTCGACCGGATATTCGAAATCTTCGAGTTCGCCCGCGAAATAGCGGTCGTACGCTGCCATGTCGAAATGACCGTGGCCCGTGAGATTGACAAGAATCGTTCTTGCTTCGCCGTTTGTCTTGCAGCGCAGCGCCTCGTCGATGGCTGCACGAATCGCGTGATTCGATTCAGGCGCGGGAATGACCCCTTCGGCGCGGGCGAAGGTCACTCCGGCCTCGAAGGTTGCCAGTTGCGAAACCGCCACGGCCTCGATCAGGCCGTCATGGTAGAGCTGCGAGACGAGCGGCGAATCGCCGTGGTAGCGCAGGCCGCCGGCGTGTATTCCCGGCGGCATGAAATCATGCCCGAGCGTGTACATTTTCATCAGCGGCGTGAAGCCGGAAGCATCGCCGAAGTCGTAGGCATAGGTCCCCTTGGTCAGCGTCGGGCAGGAAGTCGGCTCGACCGCAACCAGTCGTGTCGGCCTGCCCTGGCGGCCGCCGGCTGCGTTGTCGGCAAGGAACGGAAAGGCCGCGCCGGCAAACGACGAACCGCCGCCGCAGGGCGCAAAGACGACATCCGGCCAATCACCGACCTTTGCGAACTGCGCCTTTGCTTCCTGGCCGATGATCGTCTGATGCAGCGCCACGTGGTTGAGCACCGAGCCCAGCGCGTAGCTGGTGTCGGGGCGTGACGCGGCCTCCTCGACGGCTTCCGAAATGGCGATGCCGAGTGAGCCCTGGTTCGCCGGATCCTTCGCCAGCAGATCGCGACCGGTCTGCGTCATCGGCGACGGGCTGGCGAAGACCTCCGCACCCCAGGTCTGCATCATCGAGCGGCGGAAGGGCTTCTGCTGATAGCTGATCTTGACCATGTACACGCGCACGTCGAGGCCGAACATCTGCCCGGCGAAAGCCATCGAGCAACCCCATTGGCCGGCCCCGGTCTCGGTGGTGATGCGCCGGATACCCGCCTGCCGATTGTAGAAGGCCTGCGGTACGGCCGTATTGGGTTTGTGCGAGCCTGCCGGCGAGACACCTTCGTACTTGTAGTAAATCCTTGCCGGCGTGCCGAGCAACTCTTCGAGTCGGCGAGCACGAATCAGAGGCGAAGGACGCCACAGCCGATAGACTTCGCGTACCGCGTCCGGGATCGGGATCCAGCGTTCGGCCGACATTTCCTGTTCGAGAATCGCTGTCGGAAAGATCAGTCCCATCTGCTCGGCGGCGACGGGTTTGCCGTCCGGGCCCAGCGGCGGTGGCGGTGGATGGGGCAGGTCGGCGACGACGTTGTACCAGTGCGTCGGGATCTCGGATTGTTCAAGCGTAATGCGCAGCGATTCCACGCAGCCTCCCAGGGTCTCGTCGAAAGAAGCCAAGTATACCCCCGGACACCGTGCCCAATCAGCTTGCCGATTGCAGCCGGTGGCTGGTGCAACGTGCGCTTGGCGGAGCGTCGCCCGGCTCGTAGGGTGGCGCCGCGGCGCGAGCAAGCGTCGCCCGTCGCCTCGAATTCAGCCCTTGGCGACGAAGTTGGTGCTGGTTCTGGTCACGACGCCGTCGTCGTTGAAATGAACGTTGAAGTACCAGACCATTCCCGGATCCACCTTGGTCTTCCAGTCCCAGACCGTTTCCTGCTGCAACGAGAAGTAGCGCTGATGCGCCGGCCGGCCGAGCAGTCTTCGGACTTCCCTGCCGGTCATGCCGGCCTTGACCTTGGCGAAATTCTCCTCGGTCAGGACTTGGCGCACCTCGCGCAAGACGTCGTCGGGCCCAATCACCACCATGTAATTGACGATGCCCTCCGGCATGCGCGGATATTCCCAGGTGCGAGTACCGTCTTCGTCCTTCCATTCCAGGTTCGGTTGACCCATGAGCTCGCGGACCTCATTGGCCGAGGTCACCCCGGGTTTGAGTCTGCTCAACCTGTCGGCGTCGCAGGCGGCGAGAAGGCACGCGATCGCTGCGCCAAGAACGGTTCCTGCAAGAAGTTTCGCGAACATGCCGGCTCCAGTGGTTGCGAACAAGGCACGAGTATAGGCGAAGGCGGCAGCCAGCGAGCTACGGTAGCTAGGCGACACGAGGTGCAGGCGAAGCACGCCCTTGCCGGAGCGCGGTGGCGAACACTCTGGCCCACGCGAAGCTGCCCAAGCCGACGGCCAGCATCGGCGTGGAGGAAGCTGGCGGCGAAGCGGCACGCCAGCGCGCCGCGGACGAGCAGAAAGAGGCTGGCGCCATCCGCACTTTCCGGCAGTCGCGGGCGAGGCAGGTCAATCCTTCGCGAAGCGGCGGTACTGTACGGACTCGGCGACATGCTGCGGCCGGATGGTCTCGCTGCCCGCGACATCGGCAATCGTTCGTGCAACCTTGAGCAAGCGATGAAAGGCGCGCGCCGAAAGCTCGAAGTGAGTGATCGCCTGTTTCAACAGTGTCGCGGCAGCGGCTTCTGGCTGGCAGTAGCGATCGATTTCGTGGTTGCTCAGGCGCGCATTGGCTTTCCCTTGGCGCGCGAGTTGCCGTTGCCGAGCCTGCCGCACGCGTTCGCGTACGGTGGCCGAGGTTTCGCCGTCCGGGACTCCTTGCAGCACTTCCGCGGGAACTGCCGGAACCTCGACCTGCAGATCGATGCGGTCCAGGAGCGGCCCGGAAAGCTTGCTGCGGTAGCGCAGGACCTGGTCCGGCGTGCACCGGCAGCGCCCGCGGGAATCGCCGAAATAACCGCAGGGACATGGGTTCATCGCCGCGATGAGCTGGAACTGGGCGGGAAACTCCGCTTGTCGGGCAGCGCGCGAAATGTGGATGCGTCCAGAATCGAGCGGTTCGCGCAGCGCTTCGAGCACCCGGCGGTCGAATTCGGGAATTTCGTCGAGAAACAGCACGCCGTGATGCGCCAGCGAGATTTCGCCGGGATGCGGCGTGCTGCCGCCACCAACCAGGGCTGCCGTGGAAGCCGTGTGGTGGGGTGCCCGGTACGGGTGACGGCCGAAGGATTCGGGGCGGAACTGTCCGGCCAGCGACAGGACGGCGGCCGACTCGAGGGCAGCTGTGTGCGTCATCGGCGGCAGCAAGCCGGGCAGGCGGCCGGCCAACATCGACTTGCCGCTACCCGGCGGGCCGGCGAGCAGGAGCGAGTGTGCTCCAGCGGCGGCGATTTCGAGTGCGCGTTTGGCCTGCACCTGGCCGCGGACGTCGACGAGATCGGGATAATCTCCGCTGTCGTCCGACGCCAGTTCGTCGGCAAGACATTCCGGCAGCGTCGCATGCCCGCGAAGATGCGCGCAAACTTCGAGCAGGGTGTCCGCGGTGAGCACCTGCACCTGGCCTGCCAGCGCCGCTTCACGAGCACTGCCGGTCGGCAGGACGAAGCTTCGGCCGATGCGGCCAGCGGCGAGGACCATCGCCAGCGCCCCGCGGATCGGCCGCAGTTCGCCGGAGAGCGACAGCTCGCCAGCGAACTCGTGCCCGGCCAATGCCTTGGCCGGAACCTGACCCGAGGCAGCCAGGATGCCCAAGGCAATCGGCAGATCGAACCGGCCGGATTCCTTCGGCAGATCGGCCGGCGCGAGGTTGACCGTGATGCGCTTGCGGGGAAACTCGAAGCCCGCATTCTGCAGCGCCGCACGTACTCGATCGCGGGCCTCCTTGACCTCGGTATCGGGCAGTCCGACCAGCGTAACGCTTGGCAGGCCACCCGCCAGATGCACCTCGACGGCCACTTCCGGAGCGGCAAGTCCGTCGAGACCACGGCTGTGGACGATGGCGAGCGGCATCGACTGTGATCAACGGCGCCGGTGGCAGGGCGCCGGGTCCGCGCGAACGCCGCCGGCGCCCCGGCTCACTGTCTTCAGACGGGCTGGTCCGGTGGATTCTCCAGCCGGTCGAGCCGCGCTTCGAGTTCCTTCAGCTTCTCCCTGGTGCGCTGGAGCACCTGCGCCTGAATGTCGAATTCCTCGCGACTGACCAGATCGAGCTTGGCAAAGCCGCTGGCGAGCAGCGTTCGCGCGTTCTTTTCGAGGTCGGCCGCCGGACTGGCGGCAATGAGGGCGCTCAGACGCGCGCCAAGGTCTTCCAGGAATTTGTTCGGTTCGAGCATGGCGATCACCGGGCAGCAAGAGTGGTTGCAGAGCGGAAAGAGTGTAGCACAAGCATCCGTGGCTTCTTGGATCGCACCAAATTAGTGCATCGTTTCTTCCGCTTGCGCCATCGCAGTGCGGTCGCTCTGGTCAGGCACTGGCGACCGTAGAGATCGCTCTGATTTATGGTGGAAAAAAGATGTGGCACGGAAAGTGCTTCAAACCGACCACAATATTCTTTCTCGTTCTGAGGCCCTCTATGAAGAATCCCGTTCTCGTCACCGGCTCGTTTGTCGCTGCCATTTACATGGTTTCGCTCAGCCCGACCTCTTAGCCAATCATTCGTAAAACCCGGGGGGCTGCGCCCTCCATGCCATGGAGTGCAACATGAAACTGGTAACCGCCATCATCAAGCCGTTCAAGCTTGACGAAGTTCGAGAAGCCCTGTCGGCGATCGGCGTACAGGGAATCACCGTCACCGAAGTCAAGGGCTTCGGGCGCCAGAAGGGTCACACCGAGCTGTATCGAGGTGCAGAGTACGTCGTCGATTTCCTGCCCAAGGTCAAGGTCGAAGCAGCGATCAGCGACGCCCTGCTCGACCAGGTGATCGAGGCGATCGAAAAATCTGCCAGTACCGGCAAGATTGGCGACGGCAAGATATTCATCTCGGCAATTGAACAAGTCATTCGCATTCGCACCGGCGAAACCGGTGAAGAAGCCCTGTAAGGAGAGCAAATCATGAGACGCACATTCGCCATCCTTGCCCTGCTGGGTGCCGTCAGCATTGGCACTCCTGTCTGGGCCGACGACAAACCCGCGACGCCCGCTACCGCGGTGTCCACCTCCACGGCATCGGCAGCAGCTGCGGCCGAGCCGGCAGCCGCCGAGCCTGCGGCGCCGGCAGCAACCGTCAACAAGGGCGACAACGCCTGGCTGATGACCAGTGCGGCGCTCGTCATCCTGATGTCGATTCCCGGACTGGCGCTGTTTTACGGCGGACTGGTCCGGACCAAGAACATGCTCTCGGTGCTGATGCAGGTTTTCGTGACCTTCTCGCTGATCACCGTGCTCTGGGTGATCTACGGATACTCCGTGGCATTCACCGAAGGCAACGGCTTCTTCGGCGTGCTCGACAAGCTCTTCCTGAAGGGAATCACTCCCGACTCGGTGGCGGCGACATTCACCAAGGGGGTCGGGGTTTCCGAACTGGCATATGTCATCTTCCAGGGGGCATTCGCTGCGATTACCTGCGCGCTGATCGTCGGTGCCTTTGCCGAACGCGCCAAGTTTGCCGCGATCCTGGTGTTCATGGTGATCTGGTTTACCCTTTCCTACCTGCCCATGGCGCACATGGTCTGGTACTGGGCGGGCCCCGATGTCTATCTCGACGCGGCCACCGGTGACGCGGCGACCAAGACTGCCGGTTTCCTGTTCCAGAAGGGCGCTCTCGACTTTGCCGGCGGCACCGTCGTTCATATCAATGCCGCCATGGCCGGACTGGTCGGAGCGGTCCTCATCGGCAAGCGGATTGGCTATGGTCGCGAGTCGATGGCGCCGCACAGCCTGACCTTCACCATGATCGGTGCCTCGCTGTTGTGGTTTGGCTGGTTCGGCTTCAACGCCGGCTCGGCGCTCGAAGCAAGTGGCGGTGCTGCGCTGGCGATGGTCAATACCTGGGTGGCGACTGCCTGCGCGGCGATGTCCTGGATGCTGGCAGAATGGATGATCAAGGGCAAGCCCTCGATGCTCGGCGCAGCTTCCGGCGCGGTGGCGGGCCTCGTGGCGATCACTCCTGCCGCCGGCTACGTCGGTGTCGTGGGCGCCATCGTCATCGGCCTTCTGGCGGGCGTCATCTGCCTGTGGGGTGTCAATGGACTGAAGCGCCTGATCGGTGCCGACGATTCGCTCGACGTCTTTGGCGTCCATGGCGTTGGCGGCATGCTCGGAGCAATTCTGACCGGTGTCTTCGTCGATCCGGCGCTTGGTGGCACCGGCGTCTATGATTACGTGCTCAACAAGGTCGGCGACTTCGACATGACTGCCCAGGTGATCAGCCAGTTGTGGGGTGTCGGTACTGTGATCGTCTGGTCGGGTGGCGTTTCCCTCGTGGCGTACAAGCTGGTCGATATGGTCATCGGTCTGCGGGTGCCGGAAGAGGAAGAACGCGAAGGCCTCGACATCACCTCGCACGGCGAAACGGCCTACCACTATTGATTGCGGCCTCGCTGGCCGTCCTGAAGTCTCTCCCCGCAAGGGCGCCACGCGGCGCCCTTTTTTTGCTTGCGTGCCGGGCACGGCCTGGCTGCTGCAGGACAGACGCCAAGCGATCGGCTGGCAAGTCGGGAAGCGTTTGCCGGCCGATCCTCTGGGTCGAGTGATTTGCCGGTAAAATCACCGGTCAGCTTCGCCGGTGGCTGCTGGCGGCGGCAGCGGTGATTGCTTGCCGATCGACTGACTGAGGATTCGAGGATAAGAGGATGGCACTGTTTCTTGCCGAAGCCGACGTGGAACGGCTGCTTACCATGCCACTGGCGCTGACTGCCGTCGAGGCCGTGCACCGTGATCTTTCGTCGGGGCAGGCGTACGACGTTCCCCGGCAGCGTACTCGCCTGCCGCAGACGACCTTGCACATCCTGCAGGGCGCGGTGCCACGGCTCGATGCGATTGGCTACAAGGCCTACACCAGCAACCGGAGCGGGGTGCGTTTCCTCGTCTATCTGTATGGCGCGTCCAGCGGTCGGCTGCGTGCGGTGATCGAGGCCGATCGGCTGGGGATGACGCGGACTGCCGCCGCCTCCGGAGTCGCCACCAGCTGGTTGGCCAGACCCGAGGCGCAGATCGCCGGGGTATTCGGTGCCGGCTGGCAGGCAGAGGGGCACCTTGAAGCGCTGGCGGCGGTACGTCCGTTGCAGCGAGTAAAGGTATATGCGCGTCGTGCCGAGCGCCTGGCGGCGTTTTGCACGAAAATGTCCGAACGCTTGGGGCTCGCCGTCGTCCCCGCTGCTTCTCCGGAAGACGCGGTGCGCGGCAGCGATATCGTGAGCACGGTGACGAGCGCGGCGGCTCCGCTGTTCGATGCCGAGTGGCTGTCGCCGGGAACGCACGTCAACGCCGCCGGGTCGAATTCGCTCATTCGCCGCGAGTTGGGCGAAGACGTCGTCAGGCTCTGTTCACCGATCGTCGTCGATAGCGTGCAAACGGCACTCGGCGAGGCCGGCGACCTGCTCCCGCTGTTGGAAAAAGGGCGTCTGCACGCCCGTCGACTGGTCGAGCTCGGAGACGTGATCAGCGGTCGGCAGACCGGTCGTTCGGCACCCGACCAGATCACGCTGTTCGAGTCGCAAGGGATGGCGGTCCAGGATCTGGCGGTCGCCGCCGAGATCGAGTTGCTGGCGCGCGAACGCGGTCTCGGCATCGAATTGCCTTTTGGAGGCTAGCCTTGGCACAATTGCCGCCACGAGCGCAGCACCGCCCGCGATCAGTCCGGCTCGTTGCTCGGCAATGGAGTGAGTAGGTGACAATCAGCCTCTTGGGCGCTCTGGAGATCGTCGTTCGCACCGACCCCGGTCTGGTGCGGGAGCAGAACGAGGATTCGGTTTTTGCCGACGCCAACCATGGGCTGGCGATCCTGGCTGATGGCATGGGCGGCTACAATGCCGGCGAAGTCGCCAGCAGCATGGCGACGACGCTGCTGTCCGCCAGACTGGGAGCGGCTTTCCGGTCGACTGCGGCGCACCAGACGGACAGCAGGACTGGCCAACCGTTTGCGCGCCAGTGTCTGCTGGATCAGATTGCTGCCGTGAACCTGGCGATCTTTCGTGCTTCCGAAGGTCAGTCGCAGTTCGGCGGCATGGGCACCACACTCGTCGCAGCCGTGTTCTGCAACGATCAGGTCGTCGTGGCGCATGTCGGCGATTCGCGTCTTTACCGTTTGCGGGGTGAAGAATTCGTGGCCATGACCCACGATCACTCGGTATTGCAGGAGCAGATCGACAGCGGCCTGATTTCGGCCGAAGAAGCACAGTACTCGCCGCATCGCAATCTGGTGACCCGCGCCGTCGGAGTCGAGGCGGAGGTCGACACCGAAATCCACGTGTATCCCGTGCGACCGGGGGATGTCTATCTGCTCTGCTCCGATGGCCTCTACGATCTGGTCGATGAGGAACAAATCCACAGATCGCTGGAGCGACATTCGGATAATCTGGAATTCTCAGCGACGCATCTGGTGCAGATGGCGAACGAGAATGGCGGCGATGACAACATTTCGGTGGTGCTGATCAAGGTGTTGCACGAGTTTCCGGCGGCCAGAGGGAGCTGGTCTAAACTGTGGTCCTGGTTTGATTGAGGAAGGGAAGCGATGGCAAAGCTCGTACTCAGCATGGATGGTCTGGTTCTCAAGGAAATCCAGTTGCAAAAGGAGCGGATGAGCATCGGTCGCAAGGCGCACAACGACATTCAGATCGACAACATGGCGATCAGCGGCGAACACGCTGCGGTGGTGACCATTCTCAACGATTCCTTTCTCGAGGACCTGAACAGCACCAACGGCACACTGGTCAACGGACACCCGATCAAGAAGCACTTCCTGAAGGACGGTGACGTCATCGAGCTCGGCAAGTACAAGATGAAATACTTCACGTCCGCCGCTGCGCAGAACGACGCGCCAGCGTACGACAAGAGCACGGCGGCGCGGTCGGAAGCGGTACGGGGCGTCGGCCCGAGCGCTGCGGGAACCCCGTCGGCGGGCGGCGCGGCAACGCCGACACCGACCTTGCCGCCAGCAGCCATCCAGTTGCTCAGCGGTGCCAATGCGGGTCACCAGTTGCAACTCACCAAGACCTTGACGACGCTCGGCAAGCCCGGCCAGGTCGCGGTGATCGCTCGTCGGCCACAGGGCTACTTCCTGACCCACGTCGAAGGAGCGAGCTTTCCGGTCTTGAATGGCCGGGTCATCGACGCCCAGCCGCGTCGACTCGAGGATCACGACCGCATCGAGATTGCCGGAGTGAAGATGGAGTTTTTTCTGAAGAACTGATGGCGGCAGGGTTCGGGGCGGGCAGCGCGCCCGCGTGGATGAGCGGATTCACCAGGCAGCGAGGGGCGGCGTCGCCAGCATGAGAGTCAGGATTCTGGGCTGTAGCGGAGGCATCGGCGGAAGCCATCTGCGCACCACTTCGCTCCTCGTCGATGACGATGTTCTGATCGATGCCGGTACGGGTGTCGCCGATCTGCCGCTTGCCGAGCTGGCGAAGATCGATCACGTCTTTCTGACCCACTCGCACCTCGATCACATCGCTTCGCTGCCGCTGCTGATCGACTCGGTCAGCGATCTGCGCGACACGCCGCTGATCGTGCATGCCGCCGCTGCCACTCTCCGCGTCCTCGCGAAGCACATCTTCAACTGGGCCATCTGGCCGGATTTCCGCGTCATTCCCAGTCGCGAGCAGGCGGTCATGCAGTACCGCGCGATCCGCCTCGGGCAGTCGGTCCGGCTTGGTCTGCGGACGATCACCGCGCTTCCCGCCGAGCATACCGTTCCGGCGGTCGGCTATCAGCTCGACTCCGGCGCAGGCAGCCTGGTGTTTACCGGCGATACCACGGTCAATGATGCGCTCTGGCCACTGCTCAACCGGATCCCGAACCTGCGCTACCTGCTGATCGAAACCGCCTTTCCCAACCGTGAGCGGCGTCTGGCCGAGCTTTCCAAGCACCTTTGCCCGAGCATGCTGGCGGGCGAGCTGGGCAAGCTGACGGCTCGCCCCGAGATCTACGTCAGCCACCTGAAACCCGGCCAGATCGAATTGACGATGGCCGAAATCGAGTCCTGCGCCGCGCAATACAAGCCCAGGATGCTCGAAAGCAATCAGGTCTTCGACTTCTGATCGGCATTGCCCGGCCAGCGCATCCAGCCATGCGGCGCAGAGTGATTTGCCGATCCGACGATGGCCCGCGCGCGCTTGCGCCAGTCGCTGCCTCGAACCAGCGCTCTCGCGGCCACGCCGCTGGGGCGCCGCCACCACCCCCGGTTGCTCGTCTTGGTGGCGGCCGTGCCGGGTAGCGGCATCGGCGGCGCCGGCGTGGGCGCTTGCCTGGCTCGCGCTCTTCGCCGGGCTCGGCTGGCTCGGTGCCACGGCGAAGCCGGTTTTCGACGAGGTCAATCCGGTTCGCCCGCAGAAACTGCCGCAGCGGGTGGTCGACGCGCCACTGTCGATGGTCGACCTGCCGGGCGGATCCTTCCGCATGGGGTCGTCCGCCGCCGACGGGATGGCCTCTGGCGACGACAAGGCGCAGCATGCAGCGACGCTGTCGCCGTTTCACATGGCGATCACTCCGGTCACCGTGGCGCTTTACCGCGAGATCATGCAGCCGGCAGCGGCAGCGGCCGAGCCGAGCGGCGTGCCAGCCACCGGAATGTCTTGGACCGAAGCAGTCGACTTCTGCAACCGGCTGTCGCGCCGCGCCGGCTATCGGCCTTGTTACTCGCAGCGCTTCGGGTGCTGGCGCTGGCGCTGCGACTGGCGTGCCGACAGCTATCGCCTGCCGACCGAAGCCGAATGGGAATACGCCTGCCGCGCCGGCAGCACCACGGGCTACTGCTACGGTGACGATCCCGCTGGCCTCGACGCCTACGCCTGGCACGCCGGGAACAGCGACGACCGTTTGCAGCCGGTGGCCACGAAACGCGCCAACGCGTGGGGGCTGCACAACCTGCACGGCAACGTGTGGGAATGGTGCTGGGACGCGTACGGCAAGTATTCGGCAAGAAGTCGGAGCAATCCGCGGGGACCAATCGTGTCGACGATGTCGAATTTCGGCAGGCGGGTTTTTCGCGGCGGTTCCTTCGTCAATTCGCCCGTGAGCCTGCGCTCCGCGTGCCGGATCGCCATCGCCATGAATAGGGTCAGGGACTACGGGTTCCGCTGCGTTCGTGTCCCGCC
>NZ_JAMTDV010000116.1 GCF_023806565.1 Accumulibacter sp.
GCGACTGTCAGGATTCTTTACAGAAACGGGCGAACGACCTCGACCCACTCACAACAGTCGCTTCTAAGCCCTTGATGAATAAACCCGGTTTATATCAAGGCATAATTTTTGCTTATACTACTAAGCCAGGTAAACGTTTTCCCGTTTGCGGAAGCTGGTCCGGTCGGCCACTCGACAATACTGCCCGCCCTCGCCTGCAGTATCGATAAATTGCTTAAGAACTTAGATACTTGCATCTCTCGAATCATCGCCAGGGGTGGTCAAGAGGAGTTCCCCGGCGGAGAAGCGCGGACGCGAAGGGTAACAGGTCCAACCGGCTGAATAGTGCTCCCGATCACCGACCGGGAGAATCCAATTAATTGGTTTTTTGTTTGCGGAACAAGAACTGCATCGCCGGTCGATGTTCCCCCCATCATCGCTAACGCCATGGACACCAAGATCTGCGTCAAGTGTAAGCAGGAGAAGTCCGTCCTCGAATTTCACAGGAACGCACGAAGCTCGGACGGCCTGCATTCGTACTGCAAGGAATGCAACAAAGCTCAGGCACTGGCGCATATTCGCGCCGAGAAAGCCAGGAAGGCGCTCCTTCGCGCTGCCAAGAAGGCTGCCGCCCTTACGGAATGAGACCCCCCGCCAGATTTGACGCGAGCCGCGCCAGCAGCATTCACGTGGCCGGCCCCCAGTAACGCGGATCGCCAAACGTACTTTTGAGCTGATCGATGAACAGCCGGACGCGCAGCGGCAGATGCCGGCGTTGCGGGAATACCGCGTAGATGCCTACGGCCGGCGCCGCGTGATCGTCGAGCAGTGAAACCAGGGCACCGCTGCGCAGATCGTCACCCACTTCCCAAATCGATCGCCAGGCGACGCCCTTGCCGGCAAGTGCCCATTCGTGCAGCACCGCACCGTCGTTGCACTCGAAAGTTCCCGCAACCTTGTGATTCGCCACCTCGCCATCCGGCGCCCTGCGCAAGCTCCAGCCGCGCTGCCTGCCGAGCGAAAGGCAATTGTGCCCGGCGAGTTCTGCCGGCGTTCGCGGCCTCCCATGTCGCGCCAGGTAAACCGGGCTGGCGACGACGACGCGGCGCATCTCACCGAGCTTGCTGCTGGCCAGACTGGAATCGGCCAGCTCGCCAATCCGCACCGCGCAATCCACGCCCTCGTCGAGCAGATCGACCAGTCGATCGGTCAGATCCAGGCGCACCGTGACGTCGGGATTGGCCGTCATGAACGCAGCCACCTGCGGCGCCACATGGCGACGACCAAAGCCGGCTGGCGCCGAGACCTTGAGATGACCACTCGCACGGAATCCCCCCAAGGATACCGCCGTTTCGGCGTTCGCCAAGTCGTTGAGGATGCGCTGGCAATCTTCGAGAAACGCTTCGCCTTCAAAGGTCAAGGACAGCCTGCGCGTCGTGCGCAGCAAGAGCTTCACACCCAGGCGAGATTCCAGCGCATCGAGCCGACGACCAATCACTGCCGGGCTGACCCCTTCGCGCTGTGCTGCTGCCGAAAGGCTGCCGCGCGTCGCTGCATTAACGAAGGCTTCGATTTGCTTGAGCTGGTCCATGCAGGCGATTCCATACCTGAAGTAAAAGATACTTTGATTTCATTCGCGCTTATCTTTCACTGCGGCATCTAATAGAATGCATCCACTGCATCATAACCCATCGACAGGAGCCACCGCATGACCCTAAGCCTACCCGCCGGAATGCAAATCAATGCCCCAATCCAAGCCGGCTACGAAACCATTCTTACGACGGAGGCGCTGGCTCTGGTCGCCAAACTGCATCGTGCCTTCGAAGGCCGCCGCCAGGAGCTGCTGCAGGCGCGCATCGCCCGCCAGGCGCGCATCGACGCCGGCGAATTGCCCGACTTCCTGCCGGAAACCAGGCACATTCGCGACGGGGACTGGAAGATCAGCCCGCTTCCGAAAGCACTGGAGCGTCGGCGAACGGAAATCACCGGCCCGGTCGAAGCGAAGATGATCATCAATGCCTACAATTCGGGCGCCGATTCGTACATGAGCGACTTCGAGGACTCGAACAGCCCGAAGTGGGACAACCAGATCCAGGGTCAGATCAACCTCTATCAGGCGATACGACGCCAGCTCTCGTTCACCAATGAAGCCGGCAAGAAATACACCCTCAACGACAGGATCGCCACTCTGCAAATTCGCCCGCGAGGCTGGCACCTCGACGAAAAGCACGTGACGGTCGATGGTCAGCGCGTTTCCGGCGGCATCTTCGATTTCGGGCTGGTTTTCTTCCACAACGCAAAGGAACAGGTCGCACGCGGCGCCGGCCCCTTCTACTATCTGCCGAAGATGGAATCGCACCTCGAAGCTCGCCTGTGGAACGACATTTTCCTCATGGCGCAGGACCACATCGGTTTGCCGAGAGGAACGATCAAGGCGACGGTGCTGGTCGAGACGATTCTCGCGACTTTCGAGATGGAAGAGATCCTCTACGAATTGCGGGAGCACTCCGCCGGCCTGAACGCCGGCCGCTGGGATTACATCTTCTCGTGCATCAAGAAGTTCAAGAAGAACCCGGATTTCTGCCTCGCCAATCGTGGCGCGATCACCATGGAAGTGCCATTCATGCGAAGCTACGCGCTGCAGCTGGTGAAGGTCTGTCACAAGCGCGGCGCTCCGGCGATGGGCGGCATGAGCGCACTGATCCCGATCAAGAGCGATCCCGTAGCCAACGAAAAGGCACTGGCAGGCATCCGGCACGACAAGACGCGCGACGCCAATGACGGTTTCGACGGCGGCTGGATTGCCCACCCCGGGCTGGTCGAGATTGCCGCCGAAGAGTTTCAGAAAGTGCTCGGCGACCGTCCGAATCAATGGGAGAAACAGCGCGACGAGACGTTCACCGCAGCCGACTTCCTGAACTTTCAGCCTTCTCAGCCGATTACCGAAGCCGGCGTGCGCAACAACATCAACGTCGGCATACACTATCTCGGTAGCTGGCTGGCCGGTAACGGCTGCGTGCCCATCCACAACCTGATGGAAGATGCCGCCACGGCGGAAATCTCGCGCTCGCAGATCTGGCAGTGGGTGGTTTCCCCGAAGGGTGTTCTCGACGATGGTCGCAAGGTTACCGCCGACATGGTGCGAGGCATGATCACCGAAGAGCTGCTCAAGGTGAAGGCGACCGTCAGCGCACAAGGGGAAGACACCGGCACCTACGAGCAGGCGGCCGTGATCTTCGACAAGATGTCGCTGACCCCGGAATACCCCGAGTTCCTGACCCTGCCGCTCTACGAAGCGATGGAGTAGCCGCCGGCGCGTCGGACGAGACGAGAAAAGGGTGCCGGGACACGCCGGCACCTTGCGATTACCGCGGCAACGGTATGCGCCAGCGGCTGGACGACACTCCGGGAAGTGTTCGCCTGGTCAGGACGAAGCACCCATGGCACGGGCGCGCAAGGCGGCAAGTTCCAGGGCTGCAGATTCCGGAGCGGTTTGCGTCGGCCACCCCCGCAGATTGTTGACCGCCAGGTCGGCAAGAGCGCGAATCCAGTCGTCGCGCTCGTTGAGGCAGGGAAGATAATGAAATTCCCTGCCTCCCGCCTGCAGGAACTCCCGCTTGCCCTCGATGGCGATCTCTTCGAGCGTCTCCAGGCAGTCCGCCGGAAAGCCGGGGCAGATCACATCGACTCGCTGCACCCCCTGTTTGGCCAGTGCCCTGAGCGTCGGCGCGGTATACGGCTGCAGCCATGCGGCGCGACCGAAGCGCGACTGAAAGCAGATCAGGTAGCGTTCCTGATCCAGGCCCAGGGCCTCGGCAAGCAGGCGGCCAGTCTTCTGACACTCGCAGTGGTAGGGATCGCCCTGATCGAGCGCACGGCGCGGCAGCCCGTGGAAACTCATCAGCAGACGATACGAGCTGTCTGGCCGGCCATGGCTGGCCCAGTGCTCGCGGACACTGGCAGCGACTGCCGCGAGGTAGCCGGGATGGTCGGAGAACCCCCGCACGGTGCGCATCTCGGGCTGGTTGCGAACGGCCTGCAACCAGGCACAGGCGGCGTCGAGGGCACTCGCCGTGGTGCTCGCCGAGTACTGCGGATAGAGCGGCAGCAGCAAAATCCGCGTGCAACCCGCCGCCTTGAGGCGAGTGAGCGTCGCCGCAATCGATGGCTCACCGTAACGCATTGCGTAATCGACCAGCACACGATGCCCTGCCTGACCGAGAAAACCGCGCAACAGCTTGGCCTGCCGTTCGACATGGACCTTGAGCGGCGAGCCTTCGGCAGTCCACACCGCTGCGTACTTTTCGGCCGAGCGACGTGGCCGGAAATTGAGGATGATGCCGTGCAGGATCAGCCACCAGATCGGTCGCGCGATCTCCACCACACGCGGGTCTGATAGAAATTCGCCGAGATAGCGCCGCACGGCGGGCGCATCTGGCGTCGCCGGCGTTCCCAGATTGATCAGGAGGACGCCGGTCTGCTCTGGCGAACCGTGGCGGTAGTCCGGCTCCGCAGCAAAGCGTGGCATCAGCGGCCGGCCTGGTAAGTCAGTGCGGAAGACAAGAGCTTGGCGGTGATGTCCACGATCGGGATGACTCGCTCGTAGGCCATGCGCGTCGGCCCGATGACCCCAACCGAGCCGACGACCTCGCCATCGACTTCGTACGGGGCAGTGACCACGCTGCATTCATCGAGCGGTGCCAGTCCCGACTCGCCGCCGATGAAAATCTGCACGCCGTCGGCACGCCGCGAAAGATCGAGCAACTGCATCAACGCTGTGCGCTGCTCGAAGAGGTCGAACAGTTCGCGCAAGCGCTTCATGTTCGATGAAAATTCCTCGATCTCCAGCAGGTTGCGCTCACCCGAGATGACATAGCGATCACCAGGCAGCTTCATCGCCTCGTCACTGGCAGCGAGAGCAGCGGCCATCAGCACCTGCAGGTCGCCACGCAGCTTGCACAGTTCCTCCCGGACCCGGCCATGGATCTGCTCGAAATCGTGACCGACAAAATGCTGATTGAGATAGTTGGTGGCGGTGATCAGTTCCGACGGGGAATAGGATCGCGTGGGAAAAAGCAGGCGATTCTGGACATCGCCGTCGGTAGTGACCAGAATCAGCAGCAACCGCGTTTCCGAAAGGCTGACGAACTCGATCTGGCGAATCTTTGGCGTCGCCCGTCGCGGCGTCAAGACGACACCGGCGAAATGCGTCAGTCCGGAGAGCAGATGCGAGGCATTTCTGATCACCTTTTGCGGCTGTGAATTGAACAGCTGCCCCTCGATCGTCTCGAGCTTCTCCTGATCCAGCGGCTGGACGGTGAGCAGGCTGTCCACGAAGAAACGGTAGCCACGGGAAGTGGGAACACGCCCGGCCGAGGTATGCGGACTGGCAATCAGGCCGATGTCTTCCAGGTCAGCCATCACGTTGCGCACGGTGGCCGCCGACAGGTCCAGGCCAGAATACCTGGACAAGGCACGCGACCCGACCGGCTGCCCTTCGGCAATGTAGCGTTCGATCAGGGTCTTGAGCAGCGTCTTGGCGCGGTCGTCCAGCATGGTTTCGATTCTACAAAAATTACTTCACCCACGGGTGCCGCAGAAGCAAGCTGTGGTTTAATGCACCTCATGCACAACGCCTTTCCCGCGGATTCGGCGGATTTCGCGCCGCCACCCCGGACGATCGCGCTGATCGGGAAGTATCATAGTCCGGAAATTGCCGAGTCACTTCGCTTGCTCGCCCGGTACCTGCACGAACGTGGCATCACCGTGCTGATCGAGGAGGAAACCGCCGGCAACGTCGTTTCCCACCTCGAATTGGGCAGCTGGGCGAGTGGCAGCTTCTCGTGGCTGGGCGCTCATGCCGACATCGGCATCGTCGTCGGCGGCGATGGCACGATGCTCAATGCCGCGCGTCAGCTGGCGCGGTATCGCGTACCGCTGGTCGGTGTCAATCAGGGGCGGCTCGGCTTCATGACCGACGTCGCTCGCACCGACATGTTGCGCTGCATGGACGACCTGCTCGATGGCAAGTTCGTTTCCGAGACGCGCATGCTGCTCGACGCCGAAGTCGTCCGCGGCGAACGCAGCATCGTTTCCAACCTGGCACTCAACGATGTGGTCGTCGACAAGGGAGCAATCGGTCGGATGATCGAACTCGAGCTGTTCATAGACGGCGAGTTCATCTACCACCTGCGATCGGATGGGCTGATCGTCGCGACCTCGACGGGTTCGACGGCCTATTCGCTTTCGGCCAACGGCCCCATCCTGCATCCGCAGGTTTCGGCGATCGCTCTCGTTCCGCTTTGCCCGCATGCGCTGACCAACCGGCCGATCCTGGTCGACGACCGCAGCGAAATGGAAATCCGCATCGTTTACGCGACAGATTCGCGCGCACACTTCGATGGTCAGGTAACGGTCGATCTGAGGACGCAGGACTCCGTGCACATCCGGCGCTCCGAATACTCGATCTGCCTGCTGCACCCGCCGACGTACAGCTACTTCGCCATGCTCCGCGAGAAACTGCACTGGAGCGAGCGGCCCAAGGAACATTAGACCCCGGCGTCAACTATGCTCTGTCGTTTGCTGATTCGCGATTTTGTGCTGGTCGACCGCCTGGAACTGGAGTTTCAGAGGGGATTCGGTGCGTTGACCGGAGAAACCGGCGCCGGCAAGTCGATCCTGGTCGATGCCCTGGCGTTTGCCCTGGGCGAGCGCGCCGACAGCAGCCTCATCCGGGCGGGTTGCGAGCGCACCGAAGTCTCTGCGGAGTTCGACCTCGTCGACGCAGCGGCCGCCTCCGACTGGCTGCAGGCGCATGATCTCGTCGCCGAAGGTGCGCTCCTGCTGCGTCGCGTACTCGACGGTAACGGCCGATCGCGTGCCTACCTGAACGGCTCGCCGGTGACCCTCCAGCAATTGCGCGAGTTCGCCGAGTCGCTGGTCGATATCCACGGCCAGCACGCGCACCAGTCCTTGCTGCGTGGCGATGCGCAGCGTGCGCTGCTCGATTCGCACGCCCGGCTCGACTCTCTTCTCGCCGAGGTCGGCGCCGCCTGGCGCGATTGGCGCGAGGCGAAGCGGGCGCTCGATGCCGCCAGAGACGGGATCGACGCACTGGCAGCAGAACGCGAGCAACTTGAATGGCAGGTGCGCGAATTGCAGACACTCGGCTTCTCGGACGACGAATGGCTGGCGCTGAACGAAGAGCACAGGCGCCTGGCGCATGCGGCCAGCCTTGCCGACGGCGCCGGGTACGCCATGCAGGTCCTGGCTGAAGGCGATGCTGCGTGTCAGGCGCAGGTCGCGGCGGTGGCCAATCGGCTCGACGGACTGTGCGACTACGACCCCGCGCTTTCCGAAATCGTCGCCCTGCTGCAGTCGGCGCAAGCGGAGCTTGGCGAAGCGATCTCCGCGCTGCGCCGCTACAACGGTCGCGTCGAGCTGGACCCGCGGCGCCTGGCAGAAGTGGAAACTCGCATCGAAGCGGTACTCTCTTGTTGCCGCAAGTTTCGTTGTTCGCCCGGCGATCTTTCCGAGCTGCTTGCGCATTGGCAGGAAAGATTGAGCTTTCTCGGTGAGGCTGCCGACGTCGCCGGCCTGGAGGCACGCGTCCTCGCTAGCTGCACGCGCTACGAAGAACTGGCGCGGCGTCTCTCCCTCGGACGCACCGATGCCGCCGAAGCACTCGGCCGCGAGGTCAGCCAGATCATGCAGCAGCTGGCGCTCGCAGGGGGTCACTTCGCGGTCGCTTTGCTGCCGGTCGAGGGTGGCAGCGCGACCGGCTTCGAGCAGGTCGAATTTCGTGTCGCCGGACTGGCGGGCAGTGAACCGCGCGCACTGGCCAAGGTGGCGTCCGGCGGCGAACTCTCGCGCATCAGCCTCGCCATCCAGGTAGTGACCAGTCAGGCGGCACTCGTCCCGACCCTGATTTTCGACGAGGTCGACGTTGGTATCGGTGGTGGAGTTGCCGAAATCGTCGGCCGCCTGCTGCGCGAGTTGGGGGCCGGACGGCAGGTCCTCTGCGTCACGCACCTGCCGCAGGTTGCCGCCCGCGGCAACTGGCAATGGCAGGTCACCAAGGTCGCCGACGGCGGGCAGGTGCGCAGTCAGGTCGCCCCGCTCGAGGGCGCGGCGCGGGTCGAAGAAATCGCGCGCATGCTGGGCGGAATGGAGATCACGGCGATCACCCGACAGCACGCGAGCGAAATGCTCGGCCTGTCGTGATCAACGGGATTTCCGGCGCCGACTGCAGGAGCGAGAGCATCCCCGCATATCCGGGGAATAATCGCTCATTCCACGGTTGCGGCCGACGACCCGCAACCGTGACTCATATTCCGGCGTGCTGCCGCGCGCGGGCCGCGCTGCACGGACCGGAGGCGCGCCTCATGCGGGCTTCTTGTTCTTGCTTCTGGCCGCCTTCCGCAACGTCTTGAAGAGTTCCGGGTCTTCCGCCTTCAGGTATTCCACCACCTCGAAGTCTTCCCGCTTCAGGCGCTGAATATCGATCTGCTCGACGTGAACGAGCCGCAGCAATTCGCGAACCGGCTTGGGCATGTTGCGGCCGCTCTCGTAGCGAGATCCACCGCTTTGCGTCACGCCGATTTTCGACCAGAACTGCTGCTGATTCAAACCAAGCCTGCGACGTATTTCGCGGGGATCAACCCTTTCCACGACTTTGACGGTGCTCATGACGATCCTTTCTTACGTTTTCTTCAAGTGAACCAGCCACCGGGGAATTTCCGGGCACAGATCCACACGATATGACCCTGGTAACGCGCGAATACTATATTCGATTTGTCGAGAATTGCAAGTGGCATTCAATTAGAACATACGGTTAATGCGGATCGACTCTGGCCAGCGTGGCGTTTTGCCCAGACACGTTTCCTGCATTAGAATGCGTGGTTTTGTGTTTCCCCAGTGGGATTGGCCATGGCATTGATCGTTCAGAAGTTCGGCGGCACGTCGGTTGGATCAACGGATCGCATCAAGCACGTCGCAAGACGCGTCGCTCGCTGGCGGGCGCAGGGGCACGAAATCATCCTGGTTCCCTCGGCCATGGCCGGCGAGACCAACCGCCTGATCGCACTCGCCAAGGAGATTTCGCCGACTCCAGACCCGCGCGAACTTGATGTGATCGCTTCCACCGGGGAGCAGGTAACCATCGGCTTGCTGGCGATGGCCATGCATGCAGAAGGAATCAAGGCCAAGAGCTTCACCGGTTCGCAGGTTGGCGTGCTGACCGACAGCACCTTCACCAAGGCGCGCATCCTGAAGATCGACCAGCACCGGATTCGCAAGGCGCTGAACGACGGCAACGTGGTCGTCGTCGCCGGCTTTCAGGGGGCGGACGAGGAAGGCAACATCACCACCCTTGGCCGCGGCGGCTCGGACACATCGGCGGTTGCCCTGGCAGCCGCAATGAAGGCTGACGAGTGCCAGATCTACACCGACGTGGACGGCGTCTACACCACCGATCCGCGGCTCGTGCCGGAAGCGCGCAAGCTCGACACCATCACCTTCGAAGAGATGCTGGAAATGGCCAGCCTCGGATCGAAGGTGTTGCAAATCCGCTCGGTCGAGTTCGCCGGCAAGTACAAGGTCAAACTGCGCGTGCTTTCCAGCTTCGAGGACGAAGGCGAAGGCACGCTGATCACTGTTGAGGAAAAAGGCAAAATGGAACAACCGATCATCTCCGGCATCGCGTTCAATCGCGACGAAGCCAAACTCACCGTACTGGGCGTTCCCGACCGCCCGGGCATCGCTTATCAGATCCTCGGACCGATCGCCGAGGCGAACATCGACGTGGACATGATCATCCAGAACATCGGACGCGACGGTTCGACGGATTTCTCGTTCACTGTCAATCGCAACGACTATGCCAAGGCACTCGCCGTTCTTGAGCCGGTCCGGGACAAGATCGGCGCGCGCGAAATTGCCGGTGACGACACGATGTGCAAGGTCTCGGCCGTAGGCGTCGGCATGCGCTCGCACCCCGGAGTGGCCAGCAAGATGTTCGGCGCGCTGGCCAAGGAAAACATCAACCTGCAAATGATCTCGACCTCCGAAATCAAGATTTCCGTGGTCATCGAAGAGAAATACCTCGAACTGGCGGTGCGTGTCCTGCACAAGGCTTTCGGCCTTGAAAAGCCACCGAAGGCGAAGTTGAATTTGACCGGTCGTGGTGAAACCGATATCATCACCCCCTCCTAGGAGACGTGGCCGAGAGGTCGAAGGCACTCCCCTGCTAAGGGAGCATGCGGGCATAAACCTGCATCAAGGGTTCGAATCCCTTCGTCTCCGCCAGGACACCGGCCGCAAACTCTCTGCAGCAACCACAAGGACCC
>NZ_JAMTDV010000117.1 GCF_023806565.1 Accumulibacter sp.
CTAGCGGTGATGTGTCCAGCGTTTCCTCACGACTTCTTCGCGCCGGCCTTTTTCCTTGTGGAGGAAAATGCGTGACCGTCGTCCGGGGAAAGTACAATACCGCTCCGACGCTCCCTGGGCTTCGGCCCGGCGCCACGAGGCCGGGACGTTCCCGCATGAACAATTTCGACAAGGCCGACTCCCATCATCGCCGTAGCCGACTTCGGAAGTCCCCGCCGATGCTGAGTCGCTTGTCGATTGCCGCAGCATGGCTCCTGCATCTGCTGCCGCTGCCCGTCCTCGCACTCCTCGGCAATGCGGTGGGTGTCGTGATCTACGGTCTTGCCCGTCGGCGTCGGCACATCGCTATTGTCAACCTTGGCCTCTGCTTCCCCGAACTCGATCAGGCGCGCATTCGGAGCCTTGCGCTCGCCCATTTCAAGGTGCTGACGCGCAGCGTGCTCGAGCGAACCCTTCTCTGGTGGTCGAGCCGGGAGCGACTGAACCGACTGATCCGGGTCGACGGAGACGATTGCCTGCGAGCGTTGCTTGCTGCCGGCCGCCCGGTGCTGATGCTCGCTCCGCATTTCGTCGGGCTGGATGCCGGCGGCGTTGGGATAGCCATGCGCTTCGACAGCGCGAGCATTTACGCAGTACAGTCGAACCCGGTTTTTGACCGCCTGCTATTGCGTGGTCGCCGCCGTTTCGGCGATCAGTTGCTGCTTTCGCGCCAGGAGAGCGTGCGTGCCAGCGTGCGCGCGATGAAATCCGGTCGGCCCCTGTACTACCTGCCGGACATGGACTTCGGGAGACGGGATTCGATCTTTGTCCCCTTTTTCGGCGTGCCGGCGGCCACTGTTCCGGGCCTGTCTCGTCTGGCGCGGCTGGCGGGAGCCAGCGTCGTCCCCTGCGTTACCCGCGTCCTGCCTGGTGGCCGAGGCTATTTGGTCCGCGTCGGCGAGCCTTGGCAGAATTTTCCGACCGCCGATGTCGAGGCCGATACTCGTCGGATGAATGAGTGGATAGAGAATGCCGTGCGCAGCATGCCGGAGCAGTACTACTGGGTACATCGTCGCTTCAAGACGCGGCCGCCCGGCGAGGCACGTCCTTATTGAGCCGTCGCTTCCCGCTCCGTCCAGCGAACCGGGGACGGGTCGCGGCAGATATACTTTCACTTTCCGTCGGGCGGCAGTCGTTTCGCTTTGCCGCCCAGTAAGGTGATCTTGTGAGACCTCGACCTTGGCACTGACCGTACTTGGATTGTCCGGCGCGCTGACCCACGACCCTTCGGCGGCGCTCTACATCGACGGCAAACTCGTCGCTGCTGCCGAGGAAGAACGTTTTGTCCGCGACAAGCACGCCAAGAACCGCATGCCCTACGAGGCGGCAAAATTCTGCCTCGATTTTGCCGGCGTCAGGCCCGGCGACGTGCATGCAGTGGCGATTCCCTTTGCTCCGATCGCGCTTTCCGAGCCGGCGCGCTGGCACTACGCCAGGCGCTACTGGTATGCGCCGGAGCGAGCGCTGGACGCGCTCCTGACTGGCAATCGACGATTCTTCCGCTACCGCAGGCGCATCGAGTGGTGTCTTTTGCAACTCGGTTTCGATCCTAAGAAAGTCGAAATCGTGGCCGTAGAACACCATCTCGCACATGCGGCGAGCGCCTACCATTGCGCCGGATTCAAGGAAAAAACGGCGATTCTGGGGATCGATGGGAAGGGCGAGTACGCCACCACCTTTTTCGGCTATGGCGAAAAAGGCACGATTCACAAGATCAAGGAGTTTTACGATCCCGATTCTCTCGGTGGCCTCTACGGCGCCCTGACCGAATACTTGGGCTTCGAAATGCTTGATGGCGAGTACAAGGTGATGGGAATGGCGCCCTATGGCGATCCGCGGCGCTACGATTTCTCGCGCCTGGCGAGATTCGAGAACGGCGAACTGACCGTCAATACCGAATATGCTAACGTCATTGGGTTTCGCCGTTACAAGGAGAACGGCAAGGGATACTATTTTTCGCCGAAGCTGGTCGATTGGCTTGGGCCCCGGCGTTCGGGAGACGTCGCTGACGACCCATACATCCATTACGCGGCGAGCATGCAGAAGCTGTTCGAGGACATCTCGCTGCAAATGATCGACCATTATCTTGGCGACCTGCTGCGGGAAACCGGTCGCCTCGCCTTTTCGGGTGGCGGCGCGCTGAACGTCAAGCTCAACCAGAAGATCATCGCTCGCCCGGAAGTCCGCGAACTCTTCGTCCAGCCGGCTTCCGGTGACGCCGGCACGGCCGTCGGCGCTGCTGCCTACGTTTCGGTGCAGCGCGGAGTTCCGGTGGAAAAAATGGAGCACGTCTATCTCGGACCGGCATACAGCAACGAGGAGGTCATCGCGGCCTGCGCCCGGCACCCGGCGCGACCGCGCTGGCGGCGGCTGGACGATGTGCCGCGACGTGTTGCCCGGCTGCTCGCCGACGGGAATCCGGTGGCCTGGTTTCAGGGACGAATGGAGTTCGGTCCGCGGGCGCTCGGTGGCCGCTCGATCCTCGGTTGCCCGAGCGTCCCCGGGGTTGCCGATCGAATCAATGCGCAGATCAAGTTCCGTGAGCGCTGGCGCCCCTTCTGCCCGAGCATGCTGGATACCGTTGGCCCGCAAATGCTCGGGAGTGAGCACCCGGCACCGTTCATGACCTTCACTTTTGAGGTTGCCCCGGGCTGGAAGGGGCGCGTTCCGGAAGTCGTGCACGAAGACGGCACCTCGCGGGCGCAGGTCCTGCGTCGCGAGTTCCACCCGCGTTACTACGACCTGATGGTCGAACTGGAAAAACTGACCGGCAATGGCGTTGTCCTCAACACTTCGCTGAATCGTCGCGGCGAAGCGATGATCTGCTCACCGGCCGACGCCCTCGACATGTTCTTCGGCTGCGATCTGCAATATCTGGTGATGGAAGACCTGCTGGTGGTCAAGGAAGAAGCGTGCGAGGCCATTTGACGGCACTCCGGCGGTCGGGCGATACTGCGCGTCGAATGTACGGAAAACCGGTTTTCACCAGATGCCGGTACCGATATCCGCCGGTGATCGCCGGCCGCTCGAATTTCCAGCCAGAATCCAATTCCGGCAACCAAGCATTGATGTGGGGAAAATGGAAAAAATAAAGCTGCTCTATGCAAGAAACCTGATCACGAGAAAAACCGGGCAGCAGGATTTGTCTTTCCTGATGCTCGTCGAGAACGTTGCTTTCGACAAGATCATCGATGTCGCATGGGCTGGTGAAGACGGTGTGTGGCACACCCTGCCGGCGACCTACCACAGCACGATCGACGGCAGCAAGGAATACTGGATTGCCCGGACGGCGTGTGCTCTTGTCCCGGACGAAACATTGCCTGGAAACGTCGAGTTCGCTTTACGCTATCGAGTCGGCGGCGACGAATACTGGGACAACGACCATGGCCAGAATTATTCCATTCAGGCGGATAGCGGGATCGTGGTCGCCGACGAACGACCCTTGTTGCACATCCGCTTCGAACGCGGCCTGGCGGATGGACAAAGCGTCCTTCCCATCGTGGTCGCGGCACGAAGGGAACTGCAGGCGAGGAGTGTGACGGTTCACTGGAGCGTCGACGGCTGGAAGACGACGCACCGGACGTCCTGCCGTTTCCGACGTAACTACTGGGACAGCGAGTTTCTCAGCAACGCGAGGAATCCCAACCAGTATGGCTGCCAAATCTGGGCCACGGCGTTGAAGGTCGATGATGCCTGGCGAGTGCAATACCGGATTTCGTGCGAAACACGCCAGCAGGTGCTTTGGGACGACAACTATGGCAACGGTTATGCGATCCAGCGCTGGCCGCTGAAGGTGCTCATCCTCAACCTGCACTGTTGCCAGGAAGAGGATCAGGATTTCAAGTTGTCGCAGATTGCCAAGGCGATCGAGGCGCTGGAAGTGGACATCGTCTGCCTGCAGGAAGTGGCCGAGCTCTGGAACAACGGTCACGGCAACTGGCAGACGAATACGGCGAGGATCATCAACGAGCGCCTCGGTTCCCCGTATCATCTGGTGACCGACTGGTCGCATCTCGGTTTCGACCGTTATCGGGAGGGGGTGGCTGTCCTGAGCCGCTATCCCATCCTGCAGCACCGCGCGAAATACGTTTCGTCCAGTCAGGATCCCTACTGCATCCATTCCCGCAAGGTCGTCATGGCACGAATCCGGGTGCCGTACTTTGGTCTGCTGAACGTGTTCTCGTCGCACCTGAGCTGGTGGGAGGATGGCTTCGCCGAGCAGTTCAGGAACCTGCGGCGGTGGGCAACGGCGGAACACGACGAGTTGAGCGCAGCCACCATGCTTTGCGGAGACTTCAACATCAAGGCCGGATCAAAGGGTTATCAGCTCGTCGTCGAGTCGAAGGAATACCAGGACCAGTACCTTTCCGCCAACTCACCGAAAGTTTTTCAGCAGATCTTCGAACTCGGGGCTGCTGCCTGGGAGCATGAGCTGGATGATGATCATCGGATCGATTATATCTTCCTCCGGAAGGGGAGTAAGCTTCGCGTCACTTCCGGCCGGACGGTATTCACCGATCAGGATTATGGCCGAGTGTCGGACCACTTTGGCTACCTGATGAGTTTCGAGCCGGGCGCATAGCAAACGATACAGGGTGATTCAGTTTCGACATGAGAACAGCAGAGCAATACGCAGTACCGGTGCATGGCAATCTCGGCGGCTCTTTCTTGAGAACGAACGATTTCAACGAAAAGTTTTACCTGCGTTGGGGAAAAATCACTTTCGACGTGCATTTTGGCGTTCAGGTGAACGTGAAGGTCGTACTGAAGGTATATCGGGACAACAATATCTGTGAAACCTTCATCGTCGACACCGATCCGTACGAAATCCACTGGAATCATCATCGTCGGCGCACGCGGGATTTCTACATCCACCCTTTTTCCAGCAGCTTTGGGCAGGTCAATTGCGTCAAGTTCGCCTTCGTGGTGCACCAGGATGAGCGCTCGATCCCCTCGCAGCTCGAGTACATCTTCATGGATTGGTCACAGTTGCGCGACGAGCATCCGCAGTATCGAAGGATCACCGCGGAATGGGCGACCGACAACGGCTATCGCACGCATGAAGTGGATGCCTGGCGCCTGCAGAGCGACGTCGATTGGTACAACCACCACTTCGACTCCCTGCACCTGATCCCCAAGTTCACCAAGGGGCAGCAGTACCATCCCTATCACCCCAAGCGATTCATTCACGACCACATCGACAAGGTCATTCGCTGCAAGCACGATCACCCCAGCCGATTTTGCACGATCAAGGTCAGCGTCGATTGCATCGACGACAACGACTTCACCCGACATCTGGTGCACGCGAGCGAAAACGGCGTTTACGTGCAGTGCATCGTCGACTGGCGCAAGATGACGCTGACCAACAGCGAGAACTATGCGCGGCTGAAACGCGGGGGAATCGAACTGCTGGGCGTGGTCTGCACGCCGCAGCATCACCTCATCGAGGTCGCACCCGACATGCATACCAAGTTCATCATCTTCAACGATGAGGACTGCATCCTAGGCTCGTTCAACATCACCTTCGACCGCTGGTGGGCGAACTGGGAATCAGGGATGACCTTTCACTCGAAGGGAGTCTGTCGTCTGCTGGACAACGTATTTCAAAGTGAGCGCGGCGGCGTCAATCAGAAATATGGCATCGATCCTCTCAGCCATTTCAACCTGCTTTACACCTACGGCCGGCAGACTCTGCTCAACGGCAAGTACTACCGTCCGCACCAAGCCATTCTGGCGGAGATTCACCGGGCGAAACACTCGATCAAGCTGACCCTGTTCCTGATCGGAAACCTGCTCGGTGAGCATGGCGACAGCGTTGTCGATGCGCTGATCAACGCGAAGCACCGTGGCGTCCATATTCACATCCTGCTGAACGGACACCTGGCCCGCCAGGGCCGGGTAGGGATCGAACGGTCGATGCGCGACGAGCTCAATCGACAGCTGTTGCCCGCCGCGCAAGGCCTGAGGTCAGCCGGCATCCCGGTCGGACTGGTATACGGACAGGACGATCTGCCGGTACCTTATTCGCCGATTCATTCCAAGTATTGCATCATCGATGAGGCGACGGTCATCGAGGGAAGCTTCAACTGGTACAACACTTCGGTGTTCTCGCATGACCTGATGGTGCTGGCGACCAACCGTGAAGTGGCAAAAGCCTATCTGCACGAATTTGAGCAGATTCAGCGCCTTTTCCGAGTCTATTACTGAGGTCTACACCGGCGCGGACCGTCGCCAGGGAGCCGCATGCGTGCCCTCTGCAGCCGATGATTGACTCGGCGAGCGCCGCCAAGGATACTTCGTCTGCGTGGTCGAAACGCCTTCCCTCAAGTTTCATTTTCTCAACGCAGTGGCGACAGGGGAACTCTGCGAAGGAGCCGCCTTGCCGCCAATACGGAGACGCCATGCCATTTGCGATTCTAATTCCAGCTTTTTTCAACACCAACTCACTATCGAGGAAGTCATGTCCAAACTGTTTATCGAAGATCTCGCCCTCGAAGGCAAGCGCGCCCTGATTCGTGTCGATTTCAACGTTCCGCAGGACAAGAGCACCGGTGCAATCACCAATACCAAACGCATCGAGGCGGCCTTGCCGACAATCAAGTATGCCTTGGATAAGGGTGCGGCCGTCATCCTGATGTCTCACCTCGGTCGTCCCGATGGCAAGGTCATGCCGCAATACAGCCTGGCACGCGTGGCCACTGCGCTCGAAGGTCTGCTTGGGCGACCCGTCAAGTTCCTGCCCGATTGCGTCGGCCCGGAAGTCGAGGCTGCCTGTGCCAAGATCAAGCCTGGGGAGGTCATCCTGCTAGAAAACCTCCGCTTCCACCTCGAGGAAGAAGGCAAGGGTACCGTCACCGCTGCCGACGGTACGGTCAGCAAGATCAAGGCAAACCCGGAAGACGTGAAAGCCTTCCGCGCGTCACTCACCAGACTCGCCGACGTCTATATCAACGATGCCTTCGGCACCGCGCATCGCGACCACTCGTCGATGACCGGCGTGCAATTACCCGAACGTGCCTCCGGCTACCTGATGAACAAGGAACTGGCCGCTTTCTCGGCCGTTCTCGAATCACCACAACGGCCGCTGTTGGCCATCCTCGGCGGCGCCAAGGTCGCCGACAAGATTCAGTTGATCAACAACCTGCTCGACAAGGCCGACCAGATCATCATCGGTGGCGGCATGGCCTTCACCTTCAAGAAGGTCCTTACGGGGATGCCGATCGGCAACTCGCTGTTCGACGAGGAGGGTGCCAAGCTCGTACCCGGCCTGATGGAGAAGGCGAAGGAGAAAGGCAAGGAGATCCTCCTGCCGGTCGATTTCGTGATCGGCGACAAGTTCGACGCCAGCGCCAACACCGGCACCGCCGACGACGTGGACGGCGTGCCAGACGGCTGGATGGGGCTCGATTGCGGTCCCGAATCGACCAAACTGTTCACCGCCGCGATTCTCAAAGCCAGGACGATCATCTGGAACGGTCCAGCCGGCGTCTTCGAATTCGAAAAATTCGAAAGCGGCACGCGAGCGATGGCGGATGCCGTCGTCCAGGCGACTGCCGCCGGCGCAACGACCGTCATCGGCGGTGGTGACACGGCCACGGCCGCGAAGAAATACGGCGCCGACAAGAAGGTCACCCACAGCTCGACTGGTGGTGGCGCTTCGCTCGAGTACCTGGAGGGCAAAATCCTGCCCGGCGTTGCCGCCCTTTCGGAGAAGTAGACCGGGCACGGCCCCGACCGGGGCTGCCGGCTCGCCCAAGCATGCAAGCGGTCATGGCCTTGCCGGGGAATTCCCATGGCGAAGGTCATGACTGCTTCCCTCGCTCCCGGCTTTTCACGCGGCCCGGGGGAAGGGATATTCGTGAGTCGCTGACACGACTTTCATAGTAAGACACCATCCATTGAGGAATACCATGCGCAAAATCGTAATCGCCGGCAACTGGAAGATGAACAAGACCGTTGCCGATTCTGTCAAGCTCGCCGCCGAGGTGGTCGCCGCCGCCAAGGATGTCAAGAATGTCGTCGTCGCCATCGCTCCGACCTACCTCGCGCTTGCCAAGGTGGCCGAAGTGGTCAAGGGCAGCAACGTGAAACTGGCCGCCCAGGATGTGCACTGGGAAAATCAGGGAGCCTACACCGGCAAGGTGAGCGCCGACATGCTCAAGGAAATCGGCGTCGATTTCGTCATCATCGGGCACTCGGAGCAGCGAACCTACTTCGGCGAGACCGACGAAACGGTCAACAAGAAAGTCAGGAAGGTGCAGTCGCTTGGCTTGACCCCGATCATCTGCATTGGCGAGACGCTCGCCGAACGCAAGGATGGCCGGCTCGAAGCAGTGCTGACGACGCAGGTCAATGGCGCGTACGCCGGCCTCTCCCGTGACGAGGCGCTGCGCACGGTGATCGCCTACGAACCGGTCTGGGCGATCGGTACCGGCGTCACCGCCAGCGACGACGAGGCGCAGGAGGCGCACGCCTTCGTGCGGGGGCTACTGGCCAAGCTCTACGGCGACAGCGTCGCCCAGTCGATCTCGATTCAGTATGGCGGCTCGATGAAACCGGAAAACGCCGCCGGTCTGCTGGCGCAGAAGGACATCGACGGTGGTCTGATCGGCGGCGCCGCGCTGAAGGCCGACAGCTTCCTGGGAATCGTCACGCCGGGCGAGACAATCCACAAGTAGCGAAATTCGGCGCGGGGTCGCCCCGGCGCCTGTTTTCGGCAGCGGCGCGAAGGGATGCCGCTGCCTTGCCTTCTCTCGTTCTGTCAGTCTGCCGCCGGTCTGCCGAAGCGACCGGCGCGGTCAGCGCGAACCGATGAAAAGGTTTCCGAGGAAATCGAACAGCAGACAGTAGGCAAGGATTGGCAAAGGCAGGCCAAGGACTGTGCCCAGCAGGTACTTGCGAAAGCCGACTCCCGACAGGGCGAGGGCGTAATTGAGCGCCGGCAGCGTCTGGCAGAGGATGCGCAGGATCACGATGCTGCGCACCGGCTGCGCGTCGAGCTGACCGAGCAGTCGCGTCGCCAGGCGGCCATCGGGACGCTGCAGGGCATCACCGCCGATTCTGCGGATCGTGAAGAACGTGAAAGCGCAGGCCACATTCGCCGCCAGATAGGTCGCCGTGCCACCCCAGAAGCGCCCGAGGGCGAGGACCGCCGCGGTGAGGAATATCCACCCGGGGATCTGGATCAGGTTGCCGATGGTGAAAAGCAGGACGAATACAGCCAAACCGGTCCACAGGTTCTCGACCAGCTTCGAGTGCAGGTACGCGAGGCTGAAGTGCTGCCGCAGGCCGGACAACTCGGCGACGGCGAGCAGCAAGGCGAGGAACAAGAGCACCCCGAGGAGTCGTCGGTAGCGGACCACTGTCAGAGCTCAGGCAGTTTCCGGGTAGATGCAAAGAGGGTAGCCTTCGCCATCCCTGAACCACTCCGCATTCTCGGATCGCAGGATGCAGACGCGATCGACTGTCCGCAGTCCCGGAAGATAGCGGTCGTCAGGAACCACGGCGTCTACCCGCAGGCGTCGTCATAGTCGCGTTCGCTGGCATCGTTGATCTCCTCATCATGGCTCAGAGAAGCCGGTCGGCAATGTCCGCGTCGTCCTTCGTTGCAGGCAGGTCCGTGCCGGGGCTTTCGACTGCTTCTGCCCGTGCGCAAGCTTGCGCGACCGGTTGACCGCAAGCCGCACAGCGAGTTCTTCCTGTGGCCTTTGAAGAGCTCAGGGAAGGAAGAGCTTGGGCAGATTTCTGGCGCTCTCGACATGGCGGTGCGGAAAAGCCGGACAATCGGCAGGCGGCGCTCGGCGAAGGGCGCTCTTGCGAATTTTCTTCGCTGGTCTACACTGCGACCGATCAGACCAAGGGGAACCGCCATGACGCCAAAGGACCGGACGATCGACGAGCTTGCGCTACTCGAGCAGATGTTGCTGGCGCGCACCTATGAAGAAAGGATCATCGAGAGCAGTGCAGCGGGCAGGCTGCCCGGCACTTGCACCTCGGTCGGCCAGGAGGCGGCCGGCGTCGGCGTGGTCAGCGCCCTCGATGGCGACGACCTGATCCTCACCAACCACCGCAGCGCTTCTCATTTGCTGGCTCGTGGCGCCGATCCGGGGCGCCTGCTGGCGGAAGTGATGGGACGCCGGACCGGCTACTGCAAGGGCAAGAGCGGCTCGCTCCACATCTCCGTACGCGAACTTGGAGTACTGCTCACTTCAACGATCGTCGGCGGCGAACTCTCCCTGGCTACCGGTGTTGCACTGTCGCAGAAGATGCTCGGCAGGCCAGGCATCGTCGCCTGTTTCTTTGGCGATGGCGCGGCCTGCGAAGGCATCTTTCATGAATCGCTGAACCTCGCTTCGGTGTGGGAACTGCCCGTTCTCTACGTGTGCGAGAACAATCAGTGGCAGGCCTTCGTACACCGTCGGGAAACGATGCAGGGCGACCACATCGCCGAATGGGCGACACCTCTTGGCGTCGATAGCGCGACGGTGGATGGCAACGACGTGATGGCCGTGCATGCAGCAGCCGTCGACGCAGCCGAGCGGGTGCGGCGCAGTGGCAGGCCCTTCCTGCTGGAAACCTATACCTACCGCAGCCGTGGCCATTTCGAACCGGACGACCAGGCCTACGTCGATGCGGCCGAGCGGGCCGCCTGGCTCGCTCGCGATCCGATCGAACTCTGCCGGCAGCGGCTGCTCGCCAGCGGCCGGCTGACTCCCGAGGCCGCTGCCGCGCAGACGCAGCACGCACGCGAGCGGATCGACGCAGCGCTGGCGTTTGCCGAAGCCTCGCCATATCCTGATGCCGCCGAGTTGACCAGCGACGTGTACGCCTGAGGACCTGCCCGTGCCGACCCAGACCCCATATGAAGCCATCGGCGTCGCGATCGCCGAGGAAATGCGTCGCGATGCGACGGTACTGATGTTCGGCGAAGGCGTTGCGACCAAACGTTACGACCTGGTGAGCGAATTCGGTGGAGCTCGGGTACGCAACACGCCGCTCGCCGAAGCAATCATCGCCGGCACCGCCGCTGGCGCTGCTGCCACCGGCCTGCGACCGGTGATCGACCTGCTCTTCGCGCCATTCCTGTGCTACGCGATGGACGCGCTGGTCAATAGTGCGGGCAAGCTGCGTTACCTCTCCGGCGGCCAGTTCTCCTTCCCGCTGGTGGCCCTGGCGATGACCGGGGGTGGCTGGGGAGTCGGCGCCCAGCACAACCAGAACATCGAGGCCTGGTTCGTTCACAGCCCGGGTCTCAAGGTGGTCATGCCGTCGACGGCCGCCGATTGCAAGGGCCTGCTCAAGGCGGCGATCCGCGACGACAACCCGGTACTTTTCTTCATCGATCTGGCGCTGCTGCACCAGCCGGGCGAAGTTCCCGAGGGCGACCACGTCGTTCCCCTCGGACGGGCGGCGGTGCGACGGCCGGGTAGCGACGTCACGCTGATTTCCTACGGAAAGACGCTTCCCGTCTGTCTGGCGGCGGCCGATGCGCTCGCCGAAAGCGGCGTCGCGGCCGAAGTGATCGATCTGCGCAGCCTGAAGCCGCTCGACGAGGAAGCCATCCTGACCTCGGTGCGCAAGACCGGTCGCCTGGTGGTCGTGCACGAAGCTGCCCGGCTTGCCGGTCTGGGCGCCGAGATCGCTGCCCTGGTGGCGGAGAACGCCTTTGCCGCTCTCAAGGGGCCGGTGCTCCGCCTTGGGGGCCCGGATGCGCCTGCTGCTGCGAGCTACCCGCTTGAGCAGGCCTATGCGCCAAGCATCGCCGACATCGCTGCGGCGGCCAAATCGCTTTGCTCCTGAACACGCGAAGCGTTTCTCGATCCGGTCCCGGCTGGGATCCGCCGCCGTTTCGTTTCATCAAGAACCCTGAAGGAGAAGCCTGTGAAATTCGTCCGCAGCGCCGTTCGTGTCAGTCGCATCCTTTCCTTCCTCACCCTTTCCGCCGGTCTGGTGTTGCCGGCTTTCGCAGCCGATAGTGCGGCGGTAAAGCGCGGCGAGTTTCTGGTTTCTGTCGGCAGCTGCGCCGACTGTCACATGCCGTTCAAAATGGGGGCGACCGGTCCCGAGAAAGACACGACGCGGGGCCTTTCCGGCCACCCACAAGCGGTTCGTCTGGGGCCGCCGCCGAAGCTCGACGCCGACTGGAACTGGGCCGGTTCGGCAAGCGGAACCGCCTTCATCGGTCCCTGGGGAACGAGCTACGCCGCCAATCTCACGCCAGACAAGGAAACCGGGATCGGAAACTGGAAGGAGCGCGATTTCATCCGTGCCCTGCAGAGCGGACAGCACGTCGGCGCGACCCGGCCGATCCTGCCGCCGATGCCGTGGCAGAGCCTGGCGCGACTGCCGGTGCCCGACCTCAAGGCCATCTTCGCGTATCTGAAGGCACAAGCGCCAGTGTACAACCAGGTGCCCGCCTATCAGCCGCCGGCCGCGCCCTGAAGCCGATCGCCGCTGGCACCGATACCATCGGAAGGTCTCCTGCGATGTCGGCGAATGGCCGGCTGACCGTCTATCACATTCCGGTCTGTCCGTTCAGCCAACGCCTGAAAATCCTGCTGACGCTCAAGGAGTGCCGGGACTCGATCGATTTTCAGGTGATCGACATCACCATGCCGCGCCCCGCCTGGTTGCTGGCCAGGACACGGGGGGCGACGGCTCTGCCCGTGCTGGAAACGGCCGACGGACGCGTGCTCAAGGAGAGCCTGGTCATCCTCGAGTACCTCGATCGGATCTTCCCGGGCGATCGGGTTGCGCAGCAGGACCCCTTCCGGCGTGCGGTCGAAGGAATGCTCACCACGATGGAACGCGACTTCGCGGCCCAGGGCTACCGTTTCGTGATGAACCAGGACACCGCGCAACGTGCCACACAACAGCAGCAGATGTTGCGGCAGTTCCGAATGCTGAATGATTTTCTTGCCGAATACTCACCGACGGGCACGTTTCTTTTCGAGAAATTTGGCTGGGCGGAAGTCGTCTTCACCCCTCTCTTCATGCGCTTCTGGTTTCTCGAATACTACGAGAATTTCACGCTTCCGGACGATGCGGCGTATTCCCGCGTACGCCGATGGCGCGACGCCTGCCTGGTGCATCCCGCTGCGCAACAGGTCAGCCGCGAAGAGGTAGTCAAGCTCTATTACGACTACGCCAAGGGCGTGGCCAACGGTGCCCTGCTGCCGGGACGCAGCCGGTCGTCCTTCGTTTTTCTGCCGCACTGGCGGGAACGACCGTGGCCGCCGGCGGACAAGTATCGAAACAGTGCAACGGATGAGGAACTCGGTCTGTGAGACTGGACGCGGAGCCGCACGCGCGGTTGTGGTCGTCAGCGGTATTGCGCCTCGTCCTGTTCGACCCGCATGGCACTACTACAAGGGCTTCCGTTAGAGTGGAAGGCGTGCTTGAGGTAGAGCAATGTGGCTGAGAGCCGAATCGGCAGCCCGGGTCGGCCGGCAGCACCACGACCGCGATCAGCAACCTGTGGCGTCGGACCGAACAGGTCATTGCGATCGATGATCCGACCGTCGCCATCCCCGGGCCCGACTGCTCGGCCCGAGCGGCCGGCGCCGGAAGATCCCTGACGCGAGGACTCGCGCAGCATTCACCCTGCAAGCGTCGGCAGTACACGACGAAGGGAAGGTAAACGCGCCTATAATGAGGACAGGGAGGTCGGCGCGGGAAAAGCTGCCGCGGCGGCCCGCATCGGGATCCACGAGAGTTGCCAGAACGAGGAGTCGAAAATGAAGGTAAGCCATTTCCTGTCGGTCGGCGCTGCCGCGTGCGCCACCCTCGCCTTTGTCGGCTGCGGCGAGAAACAGATCAGTTACAAGGAGGATGTCGCGCCCATCCTGAGCCAGTATTGCGGGAAGTGCCACACGCCGCCCGACGGCGAAGGCTTCCTCAAGAGTGGCCAGGATCTCAGCAGCTACGACGGTCTGATGAAGGGTACGCAGTTCGGTCCGACCGTCAAGCCGAAGGAGAGCTTCACCAGCGCCCTGGTGATGATGATCGAGGGGCGCGTCTCTCCGTCGATCCGCATGCCGCACGGCAAGGAAGCGATCCCGAAGGACAAGATCGAAACGATCAAGAAGTGGATCGACCAGGGCGCCAAGAACAATTGATTCCGCTTGGGCAGCAGTGCGCGCACTGCCGGCGTTTGCGCATCCTCACGCCGTGAGGCGGTTGGTCGCCGTCACTGCGGCCAGGTAGCCAGTGTCCCGCTGCAGGCTGCTCCGGGCGAGCGCCGGGGTGGTCGGGGTCAGACGCTCGACGCGCTGAGCCCGTTGCGGATCGTGCGGTGGTCGCCAGTGGGCAAGCAGTTCGCCAACGGCCTGCGGCGAGTTGCATACCAGGAGCAGGTCGCAGCCGGCGTCCCAGGCCGCCGTGCAGCGCTCGACGATGCCGCCGGCGAAGCTGGCTCCGGCCATCGACAGATCGTCGCTGAAGATGACCCCGGCGAAACCGATTTCGTCGCGCAGCAGGCGGATCCAGAAGTTCGAGAAACCCGCAGGGCGCGGGTCCACCTGCCGATAGATGACGTGCGCCGGCATCACCGCGTCGAGTCTTAGCCGGCGGTAGGGTTCGAGATCGGACGCCAGTTCGTCGAGCCGGCGTTCATCGACCGGCAGCGCGACGTGCGAGTCGGCCTCGACCCAGCCGTGGCCGGGGAAATGCTTGCCGCAGGCGGCCATGCCTGCGTCGTGCAGGCCGGCGATCAATGCTTCGGCCAGCTCGGCGACGACGGCCGGATCGTGATGCAGCGAACGATCGCCGATGACGCTGCTGCGTCCCCAGTCGAGGTCGAGCACCGGCGTGAAAGACAGGTCGACGCCGTGCGCGCGCAGTTCGGCCGCCAGCACGTAGGCCACCTGCCGTGCTGTCCGCAGCGCTGCGGCCGGGTCACGGTCCCACAGTTCGCCGAGTCGCCGCATCGCCGGCAGGCGCGTGAAGCCGGCGCGGCAGCGCTGCACGCGGCCACCCTCGTGATCGATGGCGATCGGCAACGCCGGCGAGCGCAGCGCATGCACTTCCGACGTGAGCTGCGCGAGCTGCTGCGGCGACTGGAAATTGCGCGAGAAGAGGATCAGGCCGCCGACCAGCGGATGACAGAGCCGTTGGCGTTCGTCGTCGGACAGGGTGAGGCCGGCGACGTCGATCATCAGCGGGCCGAGCGGAAGCTGGTGGCTCATTTCGGTTCCATCAATTCCATGACTACGAAGGCGATGGCGAAGTCGCGCTCGTCGCTGATCGAGACGTGCGCCAGCAGCCGTTGCTGTTCGAGATGGGCGGCCAGTGCCGCGGCGTATTCGAAGTATGGTTTGCCGAGCGAATCGTGCGCAATGCCGATGCTTGGCATCGTGGCCGGGGCGACCAGGCCGATGCCGAGAGCCTTGCCAAAGGCTTCCTTGGCGGCAAAGCGCTTGGCGAGATAACGTGCCGGATCGCGGATGCCGACGAACTCGGCACACTCTGCGGGCGACAGGAGTTTGCTCAGCGCGCGCTGGCCGTGCCGCTCGTAGAGCTCGCCCAGGCGTGCAACGGCGACGATGTCGGTGCCGATGCCGGCAATCATGACCGGGAAAGTCGCACCAGCGATCGCGCCTGCGCTTCGCGCAGCAGACGTTTCATTTCGCGTACCGCTTCGCGCAGGCCGACAAAGATGGCGCGGCTGATGATCGCGTGCCCGATGTGCAGCTCGCGGATTCCCGGCAGTTGCGCAACCGGCTGCACGTTGAAATAGTTGAGCGCGTGTCCGGCGTTGAAACGCATGCCGAGCTGCCGGGTTGCCTCGCCGGCGGCGCGAATCTTTTCGAGCTCGGCAAGTACGGCGCCGCTTTCGGCGTCGCGCCCCTGCGTGTAGAAAGCATGTGCGTAGGGACCGGTATGGATCTCGCAGACGCGCGCGCCGATGCGCGCGGCGGCCTCGACCTGCGCCGGTTCGGCGTCGATGAAGACGCTGGTGACGATTCCGGCGTCGCCGAGGCGGGCCACCGACGCGGCCAGCCTGGCTTCCTGGGAAACGATGTCGAGTCCACCTTCGGTGGTCACTTCATGCCGGCCTTCGGGCACCAGCATCGCCATTTGCGGCTTGATCCGGCAGGCGATGCCGATCATTTCGTCGGTCGCCGCCATTTCGAGGTTGAGCTTGATCTGCGCCAGGTCGCGCAGCCTCTCGACGTCGGCGTCCTGGATGTGTCGCCGGTCTTCGCGCAGGTGGATGGTGATCCCGTCCGCGCCACCGAGATGTGCTTCGACCGCCGCCCAGACGGGGTCCGGCTCGTAGGTGCAGCGTGCTTGCCGGATCGTTGCCACATGGTCGATGTTGACGCCAAGTTCGATCATAATTCCTGTAGCTCCCTGAAGATCCGGCGGCTCGCGAGACTCTTGCCAGCCGTGTAGTGGCCGATCAGCGTGCGCATCAATTGCTTCGCCTCGGCCAGCGAACGCGGGTGCGAGAAGTCCTCGCGCGCCAGATCGAGCAGCGTTCTGCCGCTGACCGCCAGCGCCGAGCTGCCAGGCCCGGGCAGCCGTACCGGGCCGCGCTCGATCTCGTAGGCGTAATGCGCATCCATGTCGACCGCGAGGCCGGCGGCGTCGGTTTCGAGTGTCAGACCGTAACCGAGCTCGCGCAGCAAGGTGCCTTCGAAGCGGCGCAGGTCCGATTCCTGTGCGCCCTCGGCGAAACGCCGCAAGGTCTCGGCATAGACTGCGAACAGGCCGGCGTGCGCGTCCTCGCGTGGCAGCAGGTGCATCAGCAACTCGTTCAGATAATAGCCGCAAAACAGCGCTTTGCCCGTCAGCAACGGCTGCCCGCCCTGCCACTCGGCCTTGATCAGCGTTTGCACTTCACCGCGCCCGGCCCAGCCTATCTCGAGCGGTTGAAAAGCCAGCAGTACGCCGCGCAGCAGCGAGCGCGGCCGCCGCGCGCCACGTGCCAGCAGCGCGACACGACCATGGTCGCGAGAGAAGACATCGACGATCAGGCTGGTTTCGCTGTATGGGTAAGCATGCAGGACGAACGCAGGCTGACCGTCGACCTTGTGCTGCTGGTTCACTCTCTGACCCGTTGATCAGCCATCGCAGGGCCCGTGCCCTATTCGTAGCCGAGCGTCTTGAGCATCCGCTCATCGTCAGCCCAACCCGACTTGACCTTGACGAACACCTCGAGAAAGACCTGGCCTGCGAACATCCGTTCCATGTCCTGACGCGCTTCCGAGGCAATCCGCTTGACGACTTCGCCACCACTGCCGATGATGATTGCCTTGTGGCCCGGACGATCGACGAGAATGGCCGCGCTGATCCGTCGCAAAGCGCCATCGACTACGAACTTTTCGATGTCGACGGTCGTCGTGTAGGGCAGTTCGTCGCCGATCAGGCGAAACAGCTTTTCGCGGATGTACTCGGCGGCCAGGAATCGCTCGCTGCGGTCGGTGATCTCGTCCTCCGCGTACAGCAGCCCGGTGTTCGGCAGATGCTTGCGCGTTTCGGCGAGCAGGGGAGCAAGCTGCTCGTCACGCAACGCGCTGACCGGGACGATCGCGGCGAACTCTCCTTCACCGGCGAGTCGGGCGAGGTAGGGAAGCAGGCGGGCCTTGTCGGACAAGCGGTCGATCTTGTTTACCACGATGATCAGCGGCCGGTCTCGTGGCACCAGCCGCCGTACCGCCCGGTCGCGGTCATCGAGACGCCCGGCCTCGACCACCAATAGCACCACGTCGACTTCGCTCAGCGCCTGGCGGACGCCGCGATTCATCGTCCGGTTCAAGGCATTGCCGAATCGGGTCTGGAAACCCGGCGTATCGACGAAAACGTACTGCGCGTCTGGTCCGGTGAGGATGCCCATGATGCGGTGGCGAGTCGTCTGTGCCCGTTGCGAAACGATGCTCACCTTCTCGCCAACCAGCGCGTTGAGCAGCGTCGACTTGCCGACGTTGGGGCGGCCGACGATGGCGATCTGACCCGAGCGGATTGCGCTCATCACCGGTCCAGGGCCTTGAGCGCGCGTTCGGCGGCCACCTGTTCGGCTGCCCGGCGACTGCCGCCGCGGCCCTCGGTGCGAATCTGCAGTGAATCGATCACGCAGGCTACCGTAAACTGCTGCGCGTGCGCCTCGCCCTCGGTGCTGGCCAGCAGGTACTGCGGCAGGGCGATGCGTGCGCCCTGGAGGTGCTCCTGCAGACGTGTCTTGGCGTCCTTGACTCCTTGTCCGGAAGTCAGCTGATTCAATTTGTTTTCGTAGACGCGGCTGATCACCTCGCCGGCAGCGTCGAAGCCGGCGTCGAGCCAGAGCGCGCCGAACAGTGCTTCGAGGGCATCGGCAAGGATCGACGGACGTTGGTGTCCGCCACTCTTCTGTTCACCCTCGCCGAGACGAAGGAAGTCGCCCAGCGAGAGCGCGACGGCGAGCTGATGCAGGCTGTCCTGCCGCACCAGACTGGCGCGCAGCCTTGATAGTTCGCCCTCGGCGAGACGGGGAAAACGCTCGTACAGGCGGCGCGCCATGATGGCATTGAGAATCGCATCGCCGAGAAACTCGAGCCGCTCGTTGTGCAAGGCGCTGTAGCTGCGGTGGGTCAGCGCCAGCTGCAGAAGCGTGCGGTCGTTGAACGTATAGGCTAGCGACTGTTCCAGGCGGGAAACGGTCATGGGGTCATCGTGCGTAATTGCGCCCCGACGACGAGCCATGAAAATCGATCAGCAGGCTGATATTGGCGACCAGCGGGATGCGCTTTTCGTAGGCGAAGGCGATCACCACCTGGTTCTCCTCCTTGAAGATGTCCAGGTCTGCCGGCGTGAGCGTCTTGATGTGCTCGACTTCGGCATACTTGGCGAAAGCCTGCCGCAATTCGGGAACCGTCTTGCCGTTGGCATCAGCGGCCACGGCCTTGATCGCTTGCCTGATCTTGTAATAATCCATGAACTCGGGCAACACCCGGATCGCGAAAATTGCTGCCACCGCGATCACCGTGCCCCATACGATCAAGCCGGAAAGGGCTACGCCACGCTGACGATTCATTGTCTTCGCTCCCTACCTGAACGAGCCAATCCGTTTCAGATCGCCGAAGTTCAACCAGATGAAGAATGCTTTCCCGACGATGTTTTCTTCCGGAACGAAGCCCCAGTAGCGGCTATCCCTGCTGTTGTCGCGGTTGTCGCCCATCACGAAGTAGTGCCCCGGCGGGACGGTACAGATCACGCCCAGCGCATTGTAGGAACAATCCTGGCGATTGGGGAACTGTACCGGGCCGGGGATGTAGGGCGGCGCATCCACGTCATTGAGCGCGCGGTGTTCCGTTTCTCCGATCTTCTCGATGAACTGCTGCGAATAGTACAGACGTTCCGGGTGTTGGTAATCGTCGATCCTCTCGCTCGGTACCGTCTGGCCGTTGATCGTCAGCTTCTTGTTCTGGTATACGATCGTGTCGCCGGGAAGCCCGACCACCCGCTTGATGTAGTCGAGCGAAGGATCCTCCGGGTAGCGGAAAACCATCACGTCGCCGCGTTGCGGACTGCCGATGTCGATGATTTTCCGGTTGAGCACCGGCAGGCGAATGCCATAGGCGTATTTGTTGACGAGAATGAAGTCGCCCACCTGCAGCGTCGGGATCATCGAGCCCGAGGGGATCTTGAACGGCTCGACGAGGAACGAGCGGAGCAGGAAGACAACCAGAATGACCGGGAAGAAGCTCGCTCCGTACTCCACCCACCAGGGATCCCTGGCATCCGCGGGCCGCCGCTTGCGCAGGAAAAACGCGTCGGCTACCCAGATGGCGCCGCTGAGCAGCAGCAGGATCAACAGGATCAAGGCAAAATTCACTCGCTCACTCCTTTACTTGCCGACGCGCAAGACGGCAAGGAAAGCCTCCTGCGGAATCTCGACGGAGCCGACCTGCTTCATGCGCTTCTTCCCAGCCTTCTGTTTTTCGAGCAGTTTCTTCTTGCGCGTGATGTCGCCACCGTAACACTTGGCCAGCACATCCTTGCGCATCGCCTTGATGTTCTCGCGGGCGATGATGTTGGCGCCGATCGCCGCCTGGATGGCGACATCGTACATCTGGCGGGGAATCAGTTCGCGCATCTTGGCTGCCAGTTCGCGGCCCCGGTAGACCGAGTTCGCGCGGTGCAGGATCACCGAAAGCGCGTCGACGCGCTCACCATTGATCAGGACGTCGAGCTTGACGACGTCGGAGGCCCGATATTCCTTGAACTCGTAATCGAGCGAGGCGTAACCGCGCGACACCGACTTCAGGCGGTCGAAGAAATCCATCACTACTTCGGCCATCGGCATTTCATAGACCAGCTGGACTTGCCGTCCATGATAAGTCATGTCGATCTGGTTGCCGCGCTTCTGATTGCACAAGGTAATGACGCTGCCCAGATACTCCTGCGGAACGAAAATCGTGGTGGTGATGATCGGCTCGCGAATCTCCTCGATTTTCGACAATTCGGGGAGCTTCGCCGGGTTTTCCACGCTGATCAGGCTGCCGTCGCGCAACAGAACCTCGTAAACCACGGTCGGCGCCGTGGTAATCAGGTCCTGATCGAACTCGCGTTCGAGGCGCTCCTGGACGATCTCCATGTGCAGCAGTCCGAGAAAGCCACAGCGGAAACCGAAGCCGAGTGCCTGTGAGACCTCGGGTTCGTAGCGCAGCGAAGCATCATTGAGCTTCAGCTTCTCGAGCGACTCGCGCAGCGAGTCGTACTGGTTGGATTCGACCGGGTACAGTCCGGCGAAAACCTGTGACTTGATTTCCTTGAACCCGGGCAGGGGATCGCTCGCAGGCCGGTCCTGCAGCGTCAGAGTGTCGCCGACCTTGGCCGCCTGCAGTTCCTTGATTCCCGAGACGACGTAACCGACCTCACCGGCGCGCAGAGCATCGCGCTGCAACGCCTTCGGCGTGAACACGCCGATCTGCTCGCAGAGATGCGTCGAACCGGCCGCCATCAGGCGAATTCTGTCTTTCGGCCGGAGCGTGCCATCGAAGACGCGTACGAGCATGACCACGCCGACATAGTTATCGAACCAGGCGTCCACCAACAAGGCCTTGAGCGGTGCATCGGGGTCGCCCATGGGCGGCGGAATCCGCTCGATGATCGCCTCCAGGATGTCCTCGACGCCAAGGCCGGTCTTCGCCGAAGCGAGTATGGCGTGCGAGGCGTCGATGCCGATCACGTCTTCGATCTCCTGGCGAGCGTTGTCGGGCATCGCCGACGGCAGGTCGATCTTGTTCAGCACCGGTATGACGTCCACCGCGAGCTCGATCGCCGTATAACAATTGGCAACCGTCTGCGCTTCGACGCCCTGCGAGGCGTCGACCACCAGCAGCGCTCCTTCGCAGGCGGACAGCGAGCGCGACACCTCGTACGAGAAATCGACGTGGCCCGGGGTGTCGATCAGGTTGAGGTTGTACGTCTCGCCGTCACGCGCCCGGTACTGCAGGGCAGCGGTCTGCGCCTTGATGGTGATCCCGCGCTCGCGCTCGATGTCCATCGAGTCCAGCACCTGAGCCTCCATCTCGCGATCCGAAAGACCACCGCAAAGGTGAATGATGCGATCGGCGAGCGTCGACTTGCCGTGATCGATATGCGCGATGATGGAAAAATTGCGGATGCGTTGCATGGACATGGTGTGCGCTCTGTCGCGACCGAGCCGTCCCGGAAGAAAAAAGGGTGCCAGCGTGCACCCTTGGTCGAACCAGCGGAAAGCGGGGATTCTAGCCGATCTTGCTCAGATAATCACGGACTTTGCTTTCGTCGAGGAAGTAATGACAAAGCTCTCTGCGCTCGTGCAGGAGGACCGGAACCAGTTCGTCGTAGAGTGCCTCGAGCGCCGGGTCTGCGTCGACGTCGAGGACATCGAGGGCAACGCCGAAGTCGGCCAGCAGTGGTGCCAGTGCCGCTTCCATTTCCGCGCACAGATGACAGTAGCGACGCGAAATCAGCGTCAGGTTCGTTGCCTGGCTCAATCGGGTCACTTGTCGGCGAGACCCTTGATGGTGACGAAGGTCTGCAACTCGCCGCGGCGCACCAGCAGGGTGACGTTGGCGGCCTTGTCGAGTTGCGCGAGCAAGCGATTGAACTGCTCCAAGGTCTTGATTTCGATGCTCTCGCCACGTGCGATCAGCGCCAGGATGACGTCGCCGGGCCGCAGGTCGACACGCGCCGCGTTGTTGCGCACGTCCTCGATCAGCAGACCGCCGCCCACCTTGAGTTCCCGCTTCTGCTCCGCGGTCAGCTCGGACACCACCAGTCCGAGGCGGTTGGGGGTGCGCTCCGGCGGCCTGGCACTCTTGCTTCCATGCGCTGCGGGTCTCTCTTCGGCCATTTCCCCGACCACCACCGGAACGTCGCGCGACGCCCCCTTGCGCCATACCTGGATCGTCACCCGACTGCCCGGCTTGGTGCCGCCGACGATGCGGGGCAGATCGCTGGAATTGGCAATCGTCCTGCCATCGAACTTGAGAATCACGTCGCCCGGTTCGATCCCCGCCTTCTCCGCTGGCCCCCCCTTTTCCACCGAGTTGACTATGGCTCCCTGCACCTTGCTCATGCCAAAGGAGTCGGCCAGATCCTTCGTCACCTCCTGGATGACGACGCCGATACGGCCACGACTGACCCTGCCATTCGCACGCAGTTGTGCCTGCACCTCCATCGCGACATCGATCGGAATGGCGAAAGATATCCCCATGAAGCCACCCGAGCGGCTGTAAATTTGCGAGTTGATGCCCACCACCTCGCCTTTCATGTTGAACAACGGACCGCCCGAATTGCCGGGGTTGACCGCCGCATCGGTCTGGATGAAGGGGACGTAGTTCTCCTGTGGCAGCGATCGCCCCTTGGCACTGACGATGCCGGCGGTGACGCTGTTCTCGAAGCCGAAAGGCGAGCCAATCGCGATGACCCATTCGCCGACCTTGAGGATCCCGGGATCGCCGAGACGGACGGTCGGCAGGCCGGTGGCGTCGATCTTGATCAACGCCACATCGGTGCGCTTGTCGCTGCCAATGACCCGCGCCTTGAACTCGCGCTTGTCGGTCAGGCGCACGACGATTTCGTCGGCCGCATCGACGACGTGTGCGTTGGTGAGCAGATAGCCGTCCGAACTGATCACGAAGCCGGAACCGAGCGACCGGCTCTCGAAATCACGCGGTGCGCCCGGAAGTCCGGGAGCTCCCGGCTGGCGCGGCATGAAGCGACGGAAGAACTCGTTCATCGGGTCGTTCTCATCGAACGGAAACGGCTGACTGCCACGCCCGCCGCCGCGCACCGACTGGCTGGTGCTGATATTGACCACTGCCGGCCCCTGTTTTTCCACCAGTTCGGTGAAATCCGGCAAGCCACGCGTATCGGCCTGCACCAGCACCGAGAACAGCGTCAGACAGAAAGCGAGCAGGAATTTCTTCATGGCACCAGGTCCCTCCAGCATGTCATCACATGGGCACAAGATATGCGGGCCGGCGGCGCGGAATCAAGGCCGAATCGATGCCTGCCAACGGGCGTCGTGCCGTCTGCGCCTTTGCGCGCGCCACAAGCCCAGCCAGCCGAGCAGCAAACCGGCCAGTGCGCCGCCGATCGCGCCCGCCTCGCTGCCCCAGGCCGATCCTGCCATCGCCCCGGCGAGAAGCGCCAGCACGGGCAAGGCGTAGGCATGCAACGCGCTGCGACCGACGGCGCCGTCGCCGATGCGCACGCGCACCCGCCTGCCGACCCCGCAATGTTCGGGATTCAGCACCCGGAAGGTACGCGGACCCGGGCAAAACAACTTGCCCAGGTTGTGACCGCCACAACCTCCCGGCTCGTGGCAGCGCCCACAACCGCTCTCGTCGATGTGTACGTGCGCGTGCTCGCCATCGACCGCGGTCACCGTTCCCCAGACTTCGCTCATCGATTCTCCCAGCTCGCCGTCGATCAGCACCGACGACGGTTCGCCCATGGCTACCACCTGCGGTCGACCGAGGTGTCGAGCAATGGCCGCAACTTCTCGGCAACGGCCTCGCGGGCGCGGAAGATGCGCGAACGTACCGTGCCAATCGGACAGCTCATCGCCACGGCGATTTCCTCGTAGCTCAGGCCCTCGATTTCGCGCAGCACGATGGCGTTGCGCAGTTCCTCTGGCAAGGCTTCCATTGCCGCGTTGATCGTATCGCCAGTCTGCTTGGACTGCAGCAGGCTTTCCGGCGTGTTGATGTCGCGCAACTGGCCCGCATCCTCGAAGCCTTCCGCTTCCTCGGCGTCGAATTCGGTTGTGGTTGGCGCTCGGCGTCCCTGGGCCACGAGATGGTTCTTGGCGGTATTGATCGCAATCCGGTACAGCCAGGTGTAGAACGCGCTGTCTCCACGAAACGCTGGCAGCGCCCGATACGCCTTGATGAACGCCTCCTGCGCGACGTCCTCGATCTCCGACTGGTCGCGGATGAGGCGCGACAAGAGGCGCGCGACTTTGCGCTGATATTTTTCTACCAGCAGCTCGAATGCGTGTTTGTCGCCGGCTTGTGCGCGTTCGACCAGCAACTGGTCAATTTCGCGTTCGCTCATGCTCCCTGGTTTTCCTGTGGCATAACGAGGACATCTGCGCCGGAGTATAGCGCAAGCATCGGAGCGTCATCGTAACAGTACATGATCGCCCCTCCCGCCAACTGCTGGCGATTTCGCCGCGTTGGCGCGGCACGCAGACAGGCGGGTGGCGAGCGGAGTGCGGGTGGCGATACGACGGAATCCCGAATGTCGCCACCGCCTCGGCCGCTTCACAGGCAGCCGTCAGGTGACGTCGGCTAGCCAGGCATCCTTCGGCAGGTCGGGCACGCCGGGCGTGATCACGAATTGCGTCACGGCATGCGGATTCATCAGGCCGACACCGCGCTGCGTCAGCCGATAGTCGAGCAGCGGACGTTCGAAGAGGCTGGTCAGGTTCATCACGCGTTCGGCAAGGACCGGCTTGCGGACGCCGTCGACACGGGTGACAAGCTTGTGGCCGCCGGTGAAGCGAAATTCGACGCGGACGGTAAACCGCTCGCCTTCGAACCTGCCCACGAAAGGTTCGGTGCACTGCCCGGGGGGCAGCGCCGTCAGTGTCAGGTTGGTCGGCTTCGGCAGGTACCCGTCGAGTTCGATGTCCGTCGCCAGCTCCAGGCAGGCGATCGACGTCGCCGCGAAAACTTCGGTCCGGCCTGCCGATCCGATGATCAATGGCTTTCCGGAAAAGAGCCTGCCACCGTTCCTGAGGCTTTCGCAGACTTGCGCGACAGCGGCCGGGTCGCTGAGCAGAAAACGCCGTGTCCGGGGGGCCGTGGTGATGACCGTGAGCTCGATCGACATGGGGAAACTCCGCAAATGGTTCAAGCTCTGGGTGGCGTCAGACTGCCTGCCGGTGCTGGCTCACTCGCTGCCGCGATTCCTGCCCTGCACCCACAGCACGTCTCCCGTTCCGCCCGCCTGGTTCAACGCACGGCCCAGGACAAACAGGAGATCGGAAAGGCGATTCAGGTACTTGCGTGCGAAGTCGGAAACCGCTTCGCTGTTCGCCAGGTGCACCATGCAGCGCTCGGCACGGCGACAAACGGTACGTGCCAGATGGGCGAGGGCTGCAGCACGGGTGCCCCCGGGCAGAATGAAATCCTTGAGTGGACTGAGGTCGGCGTTGAACCGCTCGACCAAATCCTCGATCCGTCCGACTTGCGCCGCGCTGATCACGTCCATTCCCGGAATGCAGAGTTCGCCCCCGAGGTCGAACAGGTCATGCTGGACGCCGATCATCGCGTGCCGGATGTCTTCGGGCATTTCCTCGGTCAGCAACAGACCGATCGTCGAGTTGAGTTCGTCGACCTGCCCAATCATTTCGATCCGCAGGCTGTCCTTGGCTACCCGGGTACCGTCGCCCAGCCCGGTGGTGCCGGCGTCGCCGGTGCGTGTAACGATTTTTGAGAGACGATTGCCCACGTTCGATTCCCTGGTCGAGGAAGTAAATGCGATTATAGCCGAAGCGATGCGGCTACCCGGCCATCCCCCGTTCGATTCCCCGTTCGATGCTCCGGTGGGGGCAGCTGTGTCCGCGATCCTTCGTCCAGGCAGTCGGGCGCGCGGAGTGCCGAGAAGAGGTTCGCCCTACCAGAACTTCCACCACCACTTTTTCTTCTTCATCGTTTTTTCGACGTCCTTCGACCAGTTGGCGTAGGGCGCCAGGCCCGCCTTGCGGAAGTGCGCGCCAAAACGTTTGTCGCTATCGTTGATGTGCTGGACCAGCCAGTTTCGCAGGAAGTGCAGCAACTCGAAGCTGATCGCCACGTTTTCCGTGTCGACCTTGTGCTGGAGGGCTTCGACCTGGTGCATGAGGTCCTGGTGTTGCTGCTTGTGAATTTCGAGGCCCGGGTAGTGGGTCAGGCGCATCAGACTCTCTTCGAGCAGGAAGTGGGTGCGCGTATATTCCGCGAGACGGCCGAGAATTTCGCGTGAGGTTGCCCTGCCGTGATGTTCGCGAATTGCCTTGTGCAACTGGTTGAGCAGGCCCACCAGCACTTTGTGCTGCTCGTCGATTTCCTGGATGCCGACGCTGAACTCGTCGGACCACTCGATCAAATCCGTTGCACTCATCAGCTTTCCCCCGGGAGCCGCTGGCCTCGATCAGTCGAGCGTACACTGCCTGTCGCGCAGCTTCTTGACCTCGATCAAGAACCGGCGAATCGGCGAACCTTCGGAGATCGGACGCCGCCGTGGATCGCGGTTGATCTCCCCATGCGACCGAGTTTCGGGGTCAGGTGCTGCGAAAGGCGTTGCAGAAGCGCAGTTCTTCTGCGTAGGGGAAGAAATCCTCGACGTGACCGGCGCGGATTCGTTCCTGCGTGGTCTGCCAGAACTTCACGTCGAGCAGCGCCCGGTGATATTTCAGGAATGCAGAGCGTACCTTGGGCGAGCCGAGCAGGAAGCTGGCGAACTCCTCGGGGAAAACGTCGAGCCGCCCGACCGAGTACCAGGGCTCACCCGACATCTCCATCTCCGGGTACGGTGCTTCGGGAATGACGCGGAAGTGGATGTCGGTCATGTATTCGATTTCGTCGTAGTCGTAGAAGACGACGCGGTTGTAGCGGGTGACGCCGAAGTTTTTCCAGAGCATGTCGCCAGGAAAGATATTGGCGATGGCCAGTTCCTTGATCGCGTTGCCGTATTCGAGCACGGCGTGATCGATCTGTTCCGGCGTCGCCGTGTCGAGATAGATATTGAGTGGTGTCAGGCGACGTTCGATGTAGAGATGCTTGATCACCAGGTCTTCGCCTTCTTCCTCGAGCAGGGATGGCGCCAGCTTGTGCAGGGCTTCGAGGAGTTCGGCCGAGAAACGTTTCTTCGGCAATGCCACCTGCGAAAACTCGAGCGTATCGGCCATGCGACCGACCCGATCCACCTGTTTCACCAGGAGGTATTTGCGCTTGACGGTCGCCCGATCCATTTCCTTCGAGGAACCGAAGACGTCCTTGATGAGTTTGAAGACGTAGGGATACGACGGCAGCGTGAACACCAGCATGACCAGGCCGGCAATGCCCGGAGCGATGATGAACTGGTCCTCGGAATGGCGCAGGTGCTGCTTCAGATCCCGGAAGAAGAGTGTCTTGCCCTGCTTGCCGAGACCCAGCATGGTGTAGAGCTCCGAACGTGGCTTGTTCGGCATGATGCTGCGCAGAAAATCGACGTAGCCCGACGGAACCTCCATGTCGACCATGAAATACGCTCGCGACAGCGAGAACAAGACGCTGATCAGCCAGCGGTCGAGCAGGATGGTGTCGAGTACCAGCTTGCCTTCCGGCGTGTGCAGGACGGCGACTGCGAAGGGAACCTCGGCGTGGCCGTTGATCGCCTTGCCAAAGATGTAGGCACCCTTGTTGCGGTAGAAAGCCGAGTGCAGTACCTGAATCTGCGCGTTGGCTTCCGCTGGCGGCCACGTGCCGAGGCGTTTCAGCGCGGTACGCAGGACGTAGTCCACGTCGCGGTCGAGGTCCTCGAATGGACGTTGCCAGTCGAAGTCGACGACGATCTGCCGGATCGTATTGCGCAGTCCGCGCTGCTCCGGGTAATAGCTCCGATAGGTTGGCGGGTAGGACTGGATGTACTCGGTCGACACGGCCGGACGGGCGAAGATGTAGTCGTTGTTGAAATAGGTCCGGTGGAGAATCTTCGAACACACCGAGTTGAAAAACGTCTCGGCGAGTTCGGGCTGCTTGTGGTTGATCAGTTGCCCGATATACAGCAGCTTGAGCTGCTGCCAGCTGGCATCGTCGAGCGAGGCGGCGCCGAAATTGGCGCACAACAGTTCGGCGGTTTCGCTGACCCGGTCGTCGTAGGAACGGATGCGTTCGCGAACGGCGTCATGGACGCCTTTCCAGTCGGCAGCCTCGAACAGCAGCTTGGCCTGCTGGCCATAGCGACGAATCAGACGGTAGTGCCGGTTGAAACCATCGATCATTGCCTCGGCGATGCGTTGGGTGAACGGATCGGCAACGGTTGATATGTCCATGGGAGAGTCTGTCAGTCGGAGTCGGCCCGATTGTAGCATCGCGCGTGCTGCGTCGCACCAAGCGGCGGATGGCCCCGGCTGAATGGCGGTAGCCTATGCGCGGGGGCGGTCGCGAGTGGATGGATATATTCTGGCAAAGCGTCTGCTTTTACGCGATAATCGCCGTTGGTGCCGCAGGTGAATTTGCTTCAGACATATCCCGCGTGCCCACCACGTACGCAGCATCGTCCGATCTGCGGGTCCTGAGCCGCTGCAGCGACCTGCCCAGCACCGCTGCTGGCGCCCGCGCATTGGCTACCGGCAAACCACACTATATGGAGTTGGCATGAGCGCAAGTCTGATCAAAGTCCCCCAGGGCGGCCAGAAAATCATTCCGGGCGAGACGGTCCCGGACAACCCGATCATTCCGTTCATCGAAGGCGACGGCATTGGCATCGACATTACGCCCGTCATGATCAAGGTTGTCGACGCGGCCGTTGCCAAGGCCTACGGTGGAGCCAGGAAGATTTTCTGGATGGAAGTGTATGCTGGTGAAAAATCGACCCAGATGTACGGTTCCGACGTGTGGCTGTCGACCGAGACGCTGGACGCGCTCAAGGAATATTCGGTTTCGATCAAGGGCCCGATGACCACTCCGGTCGGCGGCGGCATCCGTTCGTTGAACGTGGCGCTGCGCCAGGAACTCGACCTGTACCAATGCGTCCGCCCGATCCAGTACTTCCGCGGCGTTCCCTCGCCGCTCAAGGATCCGGCGAAGACCAATATGGTGATCTTCCGCGAGAACACCGAAGACATCTACGCAGGCATCGAATGGGAAGCGGGGTCCGACGGTTGCAACAAGGTGATCAAGTTCCTGCAGGAAGAAATGGGGGTCAAGAAGATTCGCTTCCCGGGCACTTCCGGCATCGGCATCAAGCCGATTTCGAAGGAGGGTACCGAGCGCCTCGTGCGTGCCGCGATCAAGTACGCCATCGCCAACAAACGGCGATCGGTGACCATCGTGCACAAGGGCAACATCATGAAGTTCACCGAGGGCGCGTTCCGCGACTGGTCCTACGGGTTGGCGAAGAGGGAGTTCGGCGGCGTCGAGATCGACGGTGGGCCGTGGCTGAAGCTGCCGAACGGGATCGTCATCAAGGATTCGATCGCCGACGCGTTCCTGCAGCAGATTCTGCTCCGTCCGGCCGAATACGACGTGATCTGTACGACCAATCTGAACGGCGATTACATTTCGGACGCGCTCGCCGCACAGGTCGGTGGCATCGGCATCGCCCCGGGAGCCAACATCTCGGATCTCTACGCCTGTTTCGAGGCAACGCATGGCACGGCGCCCAAATACGCCGGTCTCGACAAGGTCAACCCGGGCTCGCTGATTCTGTCTGCAGAAATGATGCTGCGCCATCTCGGCTGGATCGAAGCCGCCGACCTGATCATCGCCTCGATGGAAGCGGCGATCGGCGACAAGGTCGTCACCTATGACTTCGCTCGCCTGATGGAAGGGGCGACCGAGGTTTCCTGCTCCGCATTCGGCGACGCGATGATCGCGCGCATGTAGGCTGCTGCATCTGCGTTGACGACGAGGCCCCCGCAAGGGGGCCTCGTCGTTCAGCGAAGCAGGACGGTCGCCGGCCCACACGGACAGTGGGTACGGGCTTGTGCGGGTCGTCACGGAATCGGCAATCATTGCGCGTGCACCGGCGCTTGCGCCATTGGCGTACCGGGCGGCGCGTCAGGAAGGATCGTCATCGGCATGAGCAAGTCGTCCAAACCGCTGAGCGGACTGACGGTCATCGAATTCGGCAGCCTGATCGCCGGCCCGTTCGCGGCGCGCATCCTTGCCGAGTTCGGTGCCGAGGTGATCAAGATCGAGTCGCCCGACGGTGGCGACCCCCTGCGCAAATGGCGCAAGGTCTATGAAGGCACGTCGCTGTGGTGGTACGTGCAATCGCGCAACAAGAAGTCGGTGACGGTGAATCTCAAGCACCCGGCCGGGCGCGAGATCGTCCATAAACTCGTCGCCGAGGCCGACATCCTGGTCGAGAATTTTCGTCCCGGCGTGCTCGAAAAGCTTGGGCTTGGCTGGGAAGCGCTGTCGGCGATCAATCCTGGTTTGGTGATGTTGCGTCTCTCGGGTTTCGGCCAGAGCGGCCCGATGGCGCAGCAACCCGGTTTCGGCGCGATCGGCGAGTCGATGGGCGGCTTGCGCTACGTGACCGGCTTTCCGGATCGCCCGCCGGTCAAGACGGGAATTTCGATCGGCGATTCGATTGCCGCGCTGTGGGGGGTGATCGGCGCACTGATGGCGCTGCGTCACCGGGAACGCAACGGCGGCACCGGGCAGGTGGTCGATGTCGCCCTGTACGAGGCGGTATTCGCGATGATGGAATCGTTGGTTCCCGAGTTCGACGTTTTCGGTTTCGTGCGCGAGCGTACCGGCAACATCATGCCGGGAATCACGCCGTCGAACACGCACACTACCAGGGACGGCAAGCACGTGGCGATCGGTGCCAATGGCGACGCGATCTTCCGGCGCCTGATGCTGGCGCTGGGCCGCGAAGATTTGGCCGACGACCCCCAACTGGCCGATAACGCCGGTCGCGATGCGCGCCGGAGCGAACTGTACGCGGCCATCGAGGCCTGGACGAGGGTGCACGACGAAGCCGAAGTGCTCGCTGTTCTCACCGCCGCCGAGGTTCCGGCATCGCGCATCTACTCGGTCGCCGACATGTTCGCCGACCCGCAGTATCTGGCCAGACAGATGCTCGAATCCGCAACCTTGCCCGACGGCCGGCAGTTCCGGATTCCGGGCATCGTTCCCAAATTGTCCGAGACGCCGGGCAGTACCGAATGGCTGGGACCGAAACTTGGGGAGCACACCGACGAGACGCTGCAGCGACTCGGCTACTCGGCGGCCGAGATCAGCGCCCTGCGCGACGCCGGCAGTGTTTGAATCCCTTTTCCGCAGCGCATGAGGAGCAGTGCAAGGATGAATCCGGTCTTCGAAGCTGCCGAGCCGTCACGGGCGGAAATCGACTCCCTGTCGGCGGCGACGCTGATCGAATTCGGCGCGCCATGGTGCGGCTACTGCCTGGCGGCTCAGCCCTTGCTGGAGTCTGTCCTCGCCGATTTTCCCGAAGTGCGGCACATCAGGATCGAGGACGGACCCGGACGTCGCCTCGGGCGTTCCTTCCGCGTCAAACTTTGGCCCACGCTGATTTTCTTCTCGGCTGGACAGGAGCTGGAGCGTCTCGTTCGGCCGACGAGCGCGGACGAAATCCGTCTCGCGCTTCGCCGGCTTCCCCGCGAGACTTGATTGCCGGGCGTATATCGCCGTGCGAGCGGCACGCCCGGCGACGGCAAAAAGACCATTCTCCTATCAAGGTTGCGCAATAAGGGCAGGTCGGTGCAGACTGCATGGCCCGTGCGCTGCGTGGACGGGATCCGTGGCAATCAATAAAAACGTCGGCAAGCGGTTGTTCTGACATCGTGCTGCCAGACATCTCTGAGCAATGAGGGGACATTAGCATGGATTTTGTGATCGTTCTGGCAGCCTTGTGCTTCCTGATGTTCGTCGCTTATCGCGGCTACAGTGTGATTCTGTTTGCGCCGGTCGCGGCGCTCGGGGCAGTGTTGTTTACCGACCCGGGCATGGTGGCGCCGATGTTTACCGGTCTGTTCATGGACAAGATGGTCGGATTCGTAAAGAACTACTTTCCGGTCTTCCTGCTCGGTGCGGTATTCGGCAAGGTCATCGAACTCTCCGGATTCTCCAAGTCGATCGTCGCTTCGGTGATCAATCTGCTCGGCGCCAAGCGGGCGATGCTGGCGATCGTCGTGGTCTGCAGCATCCTCACCTATGGTGGCGTTTCGCTGTTCGTCGTGGTTTTCGCCGTCTATCCCTTTGCGGCCGAAATGTTCCGCGCCAGCGGCATTCCCAAGCGCCTGATTCCGGGAACCATCGCGCTCGGCGCCTTCACTTTCACCATGGACTCGCTGCCCGGGACCCCGCAAATCCAGAACATCATCCCGACAACCTTCTTCAAGACGACGACCTGGGCGGCACCCTGGCTCGGCGTGATCGGCGGCGTGTTCATCCTGATTTGCGGCATGGGCTATCTCGAATGGATGCGGCGCAAGGCGCTGGCGGCGAACGAAGGCTACGGCACCAATCTGGTCAATGAGCCGGCCGCCTTCGAGCACGAGAAACTGGCGAATCCGTGGATCGCGATTCTGCCGCTGGTGATGGTCGGAGTGATGAACAAGGTGTTCACACAGCTCATTCCGGATCTCTACGGCAAGGAGGTGTCCTTCATTCCGGCGGTGATCGGCACAGTCAAGCCGGTGGTGCAGAGTGTCTCGAGTATCGCCGCCATCTGGGCCGTGGAAGGGGCCTTGCTCGTCGGAATCCTGACCGTCTTCGTCTTCGCCGGCAAGACGGTGATCAGCAAGTTTGCCGAAGGATCGAAGGCGGCCGTCGCCGGAGCCTTGCTGGCATCGATCAACACCGCGTCCGAATATGGCTTCGGCGCCGTGATCGCTGCGCTGCCGGGTTTCCTGTTCATTGCCAATGCCCTGGGTGCGATTCCGAATCCGCTGATCAACGAAGCGATCACCGTGACTTCGCTGGCCGGCATCACCGGTTCGGCTTCGGGCGGCATGAGCATTGCTCTGGCCGCGATGGCGGAAACCTTCATCGCCAACGCGCAAGCCGCCGGCATTCCGCTCGAGGTCTTCCACCGGGTTGCGTCGATGGCATCCGGCGGTATGGACACCTTGCCGCACAACGGCGCGGTGATCACCTTGCTGGCGGTGACCGGGTTGACGCACAAGCAATCGTACAAGGACATTTTTGCGATCACCTGCATCAAGACTGCCGCAGTGTTCGTGGTGATCGCCGTCTACTACGCCACTGGCATCGTCTGAGGCGACAGGAAAAAGCAAGCACGGAGGAGACGAGTCATGTCATTTGCCAGTCATCCGATTACCCCTTTGCTGCGCGCTTCGGATACCGGAAAAGTGGTTTCCGCGCGCGAGGCCGTGCGACTGATTCAGGACGGCGATACCGTGGCGACCGGCGGCTTCGTCGGGATCGGTTTCGCGGAGAACATCGCGATCGCTTTGGAGGAGCTTTTTCTCGAAAGGGAGCGTGAGGATCCACAGGGACTCGGTCACCCGCGCGACCTGACGCTCGTCTATGCGGCAGGACAGGGCGATGGCAAGAGTCGCGGACTCAACCACCTTGGCCACGACGGTCTGGTCCGCCGGGTCATCGGCGGCCACTGGGGGTTGGTTCCGACGCTGCAGCAATTGGCAGTGGCCAACCGAATCCAGGCCTACAACCTGCCGCAAGGAGTCATCGCCCACCTGTTTCGCGATATTGCCGCGGCCAAACCCGGTACGATTACCCGGGTCGGATTGGGCACCTTTGTCGATCCCCGCTTCGGCGGCGGCAAGCTCAACGCCATGACCACCGAGGATATGGTGCGCGTGATGGCAATCGACGGAGAAGAGTACCTGTTCTACAAGGCTTTCCCGATCAATGTAGGCATCATCCGCGGCAGCACGGCCGATGCGGATGGCAATGTGACGATGGAGAGGGAGGCGCTGACGCTGGAAGCGCAGGCCATCGCGATGGCGGCGAGGAACTCCGGTGGCATAGTCATCGTTCAGGTCGAGCGGCTCGCCGAACGTGGGACGCTCAATCCACGCCAGGTGAAGGTGCCCGGGGTTCTCGTCGATTGTGTGGTGGTGGCAGAAAAGCCGGAATACCACATGCAGACCTTTGGCGAGCAGTACAGTGCGGCGTACGCCGGCGAGATCAGGGCGCCGATGTCGGCGATACCGTCGATGCCGATGAGCGAACGAAAGATCATCGTACGCCGCGCGGCGCTCGAGCTGAGGGCGAACGCAGTGGTCAATCTCGGCATCGGCATGCCGGAAGGTGTGGCCAGCATCACTGCCGAAGAAAAAATTTCCGACCTGATGACGATGACTGCCGAACCCGGCGTAATCGGCGGCATCCCCGCCGGTGGTCTGAGCTTCGGCGCGGCAATAAATGCGCAGGCGATCATCGATCAGCCAAGCCAGTTCGACTTTTACGATGGCGGTGGCCTCGACCTCGCCTTCCTCGGCTTGGCGCAGGCCGACAGGCAGGGCAACCTGAATGTCTCGAAGTTTGGTCCTCGCCTGGCCGGCGCCGGCGGTTTCATCAACATTTCACAGAATGCCAAGAAGGTGGTCTTTGTCGGCACGTTTACGGCTGGCAATCTGGTCATTGCCCTGAACGACGGCAAACTGCGCATCGTCGAGGATGGCCATGCGAGAAAATTCGTCGACGAGGTCGAGCATCGGACGTTCAGCGGCCCGGAAGCGCAGAGGCGGGGCAAGACCGTGCTCTACATCACCGAACGCTGTGTCTTCCGCTTGTGTGCCGAAGGGCTCGAGTTGATCGAGATCGCTCCGGGTGTCGATCTGCAGAAGGACATTCTCGACAAGATGGATTTCGTCCCGGTCATGCATTCCCCACCGGTGCTGATGGACAGCCGCATCTTCCGGGAGGAGCCGATGAAGCTGCGCGCCGAGATGCTGGAAATTCCGCTGGCCGATCGCTTGTGGTACGACCCGGCAAAAAAAATCCTCTTCCTCAACTTCGAAGGGCTCAGCATCCGAAGCCAGGGCGACATCGAGCGGGTTCGCCAGGCGGTCGTCACCAAACTCGATCCGATCGGGCACCGGGTCGACGCGATCGTCAATTACGACCGTTTTTCGATCCTGCCGGAACTGGTCGACGACTACATCGAAATGGTCAAGGCGCTGATGGAGTCCCGCTATCGAAACGTCACGCGCTTCACCTCCAATACCTTCCTGCGTGCCAAGCTGGGAGAGGCGCTGGAGAAGCGGAAGATCGCTCCGCGCAGTTTCGAAACGGAGGCCGAGGCCGAAGCCAATCTGCAGAGGGAGTGACGCGTTCCCCTGCCCGGAAAGCGGCGCCGAACGCTTTCCGTAGACTGCCGTGAAAGTTGCCCAGGCGATCTTCACGGCAATTCCTTGACTGGCTGTGATGCAAAGACTTCTCGCCCTTTTCGGTCCGCTGCCGTTCCTAGTCCTGGCCATCGTCGCCGCCGGCATTTCCCTCGGCGCCGCTGTCTGGTTGTACTGCGAGGTGTTCTCGCCGCCACTCGCCGCGCTCTCGCCCGCCTGGCGCTATCCGCTGACCGGACTGGCGCTGGCAGGAAGCTACTTCGCCTACGGCCTGACTCTGCTGTTGGTCGCACCGCTGTTGAACGGTCTGCTCGGCGGGCGGCTGCAGCCGTATCGCGGGTCGGCCGTTTCCCTCACCGCGCTGCGCTGGTACGTCCATTGCACCTTGACTCTGCTGGTTCGCTATTCCTTTCTCGAGTTCGTGACACCGTCTCCGTTTGCCCAGCTCTACTACCGGCTGATGGGAATGAAGATCGGGCGCAACGTGACCATCAATTCGACCGCCATTGCCGACCCGTCGCTGATCGAGCTGGCCGATGGTGTGACCATCGGCGGCACGGCCAGCGTCATGGCGCATTATGCGCAGGGCGGGTACCTGGTCATTGCGCCGGTCCGCCTGGGTGCCGGCGCGACCATCGGTTTGCGGGCGATCGTCATGGGCGGCGTCGAGGTGGGAGCCGGGGCCAAGGTGCTGGCGGGCTCCTTCGTCCTGCCCAACACCCGAATTCCCTCTGGCGAAACCTGGGCCGGAATCCCTGCCCGGCGGGTGGAACTCGATCGCGACGACGCCGGCAAGTCGAGCACTGCGACCGAACGATGATCGATCTGCCTTCCCTGACAACCATCGCCTGGCGGCTGCTGGTCATCGCCGCCGCGTTGCTGGCCTGGTTTGGCAGCCAGCGCCTGATTGGCGCACGCCAGCTTGACGGCAGCGGCATCTATGATCACCTGCACCGGCTCTCTGCCGGCGCCAACGGCTGGTTGCACGAACATCCGCGGGCCGCCAGGGCGGCACTGATCCTGAGCTCGTTGGCAGTCGATGCGGTGACCCTGTTCGTCCTTGTTTACGCAATATTCGGGCAGAGCTTCCGGCCGTTCTGGGGACTCTGCAGCCTGTTCGTCCTGCGTCAGCTCTGCCAGGCGCTGGTCGCCCTGCCACCACCCCCGGGGATCATCTGGCGTGATCCAGGTTTTCCGTCGCTCTTTGTCACCTATGCCGTTGGCAATGATTTCTTTTTTTCTGGTCACACTGCCCTGGCCGTCTATGGCGGGATTCAGCTCGCCACGCTCGGCATGCCGGTGCTGACGGTGTTCGCGGTGTTGCTCGCGGCACTGCAGATGCTTCTGGTGATCGTCCTGCGCGCACACTGGACGCTCGACGTGCTGGCCGGGTTCTTTGCAGCAATGCTGGTCGGCACTCTGGTCTGGCCGGGATAGTGGGCACCGGGTGGCAGCAGCTTTGATGGTGCCTGCTCAATACGACAGTCTTCGCTTGCGCCGGAACAATTTCGACCTGTTGCGCCTGTTGCTGGCGGGAACGGTCTGTCTGGTGCACTCGTACGATCTTTCCGGTATTCAGCAGCTCGCATGGCTGGCACGCCTGTTGTCACCGGCGGTGGCGGTGAAGGCGTTTTTCGTGGTCAGCGGTTTTCTCATCTTCATGAGCTTCGAAAGATCGTCTTCGCTTGCAGCCTACGCGGCCAAGCGGGTGCGGCGAATCTACCCGGCGTATTTCACGGTGGTTGTGCTCTGTGCCTTCGGACTTGCTGCCGTGAGCACGAAGAGCCTCGCTGACTACTTTTCGATGGCGTTCGGCAGGTACCTTGTTGCCAATCTGGTCTTCCTGAATTTTCTGCAGCCATCTCTGCCCGGCGTCTTCGAGACCAACGCCTTGTCTGCGGTGAACGGCGCGCTATGGACGCTCAAGATCGAGGTGATGTTCTACCTGGCGGTGCCGCTGTTCGTGCTGCTCTTCCGGCGATTTTCGCGCTTGCCGGTATTGCTGGTGGTCTATTGCCTGTCGGTGGCGTACGCTGTGCTGCTGACCGCTGTCGCCCGGCGCACCGGTTCCGCGCTCTATCTGGAACTCGCTCGCCAATTGCCCGGGCAGCTTTCGTATTTCATGGCTGGCGCCTTCTTCTATTATTTCCTGCCCTTGTTCGAGCGGCGGACTGCGAGCTTTGTCATGGCCGCGGCATTGATTCTTGTCGTCGACACGATTTACCCCTTGCCGTTTCTCGAACCCATGGCTTTGGCCGCGGTGGTGGTGCTTTTCGCCCTCTTCTTCTATGTTGGCAACTTTGCGAAGTACGGCGACTTCTCGTACGGTGTCTACATCATTCATTTCCCGGTGATACAGCTTCTCGTGCAGGCCGGATACTGCCGGGAAAGTCCGGGACTCTTTCTGACAACGGTGATTCTGCTGACGGTTCTTGGCGCGGTCGCGATGTGGCACCTGGTCGAAAAGCGCTTCCTGTTCCGCAACAGCCACTATCTTGCCGGCACGTCGTCTTCGTGACTGGAGCACGTCTGGTGAGTGAGTGGTACAGCCGGACCGGGAAACTTGTCGGAAAGGTTGCCGCGCGTTGCCCGAGGACGCCGAAAAAAACCCCGCTGTCGCGGGGTCTTCCTGCCTCGACACAGTACGCCAGCGACTCAGTACACTTCCGGAATGAAGGTCTGGTCGGAAAGCGGCGGACGCACGTAGCCACCCTCTTCCTGACGCGGCGGCAGCACCATCGGCTGTGGTGTCAGGTCCTCGTAGTCGATCATGTTCAGCAAGTGGGTGATCACGTTCAACCTGGCGCGCTTCTTGTCATCCCCATCGACCACATACCAGGGCGCCTGCTTGATGTCGGTGTGGGCGAACATGGCATCCTTGGCCTTGGAATACTCGACCCAGCGCGCCCGTGATTCGAGATCCATCGGGCTGAGTTTCCAGTGCTTGGACGGAGTGAAGATGCGCTCCTGGAAGCGGCGCTCCTGTTCTTCGTTGCTGACCGAAAACCAGTACTTGATCAGGATGATGCCGCTGCGCACCAGCATTCGCTCGAACTCCGGGCAGGAGCGCAGAAATTCGCGGTATTCGTCTTCGGTACAGAAGCCCATCACCCGCTCGACACCAGCGCGGTTGTACCAGCTGCGGTCGAACAGGACCATTTCGCCGCCGGCGGGAAGGTGCTGCACGTAGCGCTGGAAATACCACTCCGTTTTCTCGCGGTCGGTCGGTGCCGGCAGAGCGGCCACGCGCGTGACGCGCGGACTGAGGCTCTCGGTGATGCGTTTGATCGTGCCGCCCTTGCCCGCCGCGTCGCGCCCTTCGAAGAGGACGACCACTTTCAGTTTCTTGAACTTGATCCACTCCTGCAGCTTGACGAGTTCGATCTGCAGCTTTGCCAGGATCTTCTCGTAGTCCTGGGTCTTGAGCTTCGGTTTGCGAATGGGGTGTGCGGTCTCATTGACGTTGACTTTGGCTGGGGCCGCATCGGCTGGCTTTTCGGCCTTCGCCACGGCGGGTTTGCCCTTTGCCGGTTTCTGCTCCCTGGACTTTTCGGCCTTCGTATCCCCCTTGCCGCTGGCCTTGGTCGACGTACTGGCGGCGGTCTTGCCGGTGGCGGGCGGCGCGGTACCTTCTTCGGTCACGTTCTTGGCTGGATCGTCTGCCGACACGACTGCCTCTTGTACGGGTTTTTCATCACTCATTGGTGCCTCCTTTGCGTGGCTGAACACTGGTAGGGGCTGCAAGCGTCTCCGCGCGGGATTTCGGACCGCATCGCACGCGCTGCGGAAGGCAGGGAGTCGGAGCCGCCCCGTGCGGCGGACTGATCCACGAGAGCTCGAATCCTTGGCATGGTTCTCCTCCTCATTGCGCATTGCTTCCCCGGGCCGGCAATTATCGTCCTTTTTTCTGCAGAAATGAATTAAATGGTGCACGAAACGTGCAAATGGGCCGGGCCCCGTGACGAATCGTCCAGGGAAAGCGAAAGCCAGACCACGATAAGGCGGCCAGAAACCAATGCCGAATGAATGCGCGCGGGCAGTTCGCGCAGGGAGCTTGTGAACGAATCCGTGGCTCACTCGCTTCCCCAGGGCTGGCCTTCCTCCGCCGGCCAGTTTCGGCGGTGTGCAGGAGACCGCGAAACCCTGCTTTCGCCCTTGCCCAGCGTTTCGATTGGGGTCGTTGGCGCCAAGACCGGAAGCAAGCACCGCCTGCTTCCTCGGCGCGCTCGAAGCGGGAGGCCGGCTTGCGCCGAACTCCTCAACAGTCCTCAGCCAAGTTTGGCGAAGGCTTCGACCACTTCCGGTGGCGCTTGTACCAATTCGATCAGCACACCTTCGCCGGCAATCGGGAATTCAGCGCTGGCCTTCGGGTGGAGGAAGGTGATGTCGAAACCGGCAGCGCCCTTGCGGATGCCGCCGGGGGCGAAGCGAACGCCGTTCGCCCCTAGCCACTCGACCGCTTTCGGGAGGTCATCGATCCATAGGCCGACATGATTGAGTGGCGTGGCGTGCACCGCCGGCTTCTTGTCGGGATCGACCGGCTGCATCAGGTCGACTTCCACCTTGAACGGGCCCTTGCCCATGGCGACGATGTCTTCGTCGACGTTTTCGCGTTCGCTGACGAAATTGCCGGTAATTTCGAGACCGAGCATGTCGACCCAGAGTTGGCGCAGCTTGAGCTTGTCGGGGCCGCCGATGGCGATTTGCTGGATACCAAGGACTTTGAAGGGACGCGTGGTCATGGCTGGTTCTTTCTCATAGCAGGATCGGGAAGGGCTGTTCTGGTTGCGCAATCTCAGTCGCGCACAGAACGACGTATGGCAGCAGCGGCAGCAATCTCGCCGCTGCGCGAAAATGCTTCGACGTTGGCTTCGATAGTATCAGGGTCGTAGAGATAATTCACCATCAGCGCGTAGGACTGCTGTTGGCCACGTGCCGACGTGTCTGCCAGATAGTTCAGGCGCTCGATGCGTGCCCCGTTGCCCAGATGAAAGCGCGCGACCGGGTCGTAGGGTCGTCCGCCCTTGCCGGTGGTCAGCAGGTAACGGGCTGCCAGTCGTGTCAGGCCGTGCTGCAGCGCGCGCGCCAGCCGTGCGTCGGTGCTCCAGTTGCCGTCCGCGAGCAGCTTCGGGAGTTCGCCTGCGTCCGTGAGCAGCGGCGCTTCCGCTGGCAGATGACGTCTGATGCGTTCGAGGTCGGCATCGCCGAAGGCCTGCTGCCAGGCCGCGGGATTCTTTTCGGCCCAGCGGCGGAAGGTGGGCAGCGGAGAAAGCGTGGCAAAGTTGACCAGCCGAGGGTGGTCGCGCTTCAGGTCGTCGACCACACGCTTGAGCAGGAAGTTGCCGAAAGACACTCCCCGCAAACCGACCTGTGTATTGGAAATCGAGTAGAAAATCGCGGTGCTCGCCCGCTGTGCATCAAACACCGGCGCGTGTTCGTCGAGCAGCGACTGCACATTGTCGGCGAGATGATCGATCAGCGCGACTTCGACAAAGATCAACGGCTCCATCGGCATGCGCGGATGGAAGAAGGCGTAGCAACGGCGGTCCGAGTCGAGACGGTTCTTCAGATCACTCCACGAACGGATCTCATGCACCGCTTCATACTTGATCAGCTTTTCGAGCAGCGCTGCCGGCGAACTCCAGTTGATCGTTCGCAACTCCAGGAAACCGACGTCGAACCATGCTCCCAGGCGAGATTCGAGTTCGCGGTCGAGCGAAAGCAGCGCGGCATCTCGTTCGACATGGCGTAGCAGGTCGGCACGCAGGTCCACCAGAAACTTGACCCCCTGCGGCAAGGTGTTGAATTGCGTCAGAATGCGCAGGCGATCCGAGCGCAGGGCGCGGCGCAGCGCCGATTCGGCCGCCCACTGCCCGTCGCTGCCGATGGCGTCCTGATAATCGGCATGTGCCTTGGCCACGACCTCCGGGTCCGGGCCGAACTCGGTGGCGATCAGGCGCAGAAAGCCGGCGCGCCCTTCATCGTTCAGACGCAGATACGTCTCTGCCAGACGGCCGGCGCGCAACCTTGCCGACACTTCGCCACCGGCGCCGCTGGCACACTCCCGGAGCAGCCCGCGGACGCGTACCGCCAGCCGTGGATCAAAGTTGCGCTGTCCTCTGCCCTCGGCGAGCAGCGTGCGCACCCGGCGCAATCCCCGCACGACGATGCCTTCAGCCATTGGTTCCTCCTCCGTTCCGCGACCGGCGACGCGTTGAATCAACTGTGTCGGCGATAGGCGGAGACGAGCAAAACGATTCCGAAGAGAGCCATCGGCAGCGACAACCACTGCCCCATGCTCACACTATATGAAAAGCCGAAAATGCCTGTGTCCGGCGAGCGAAAATACTCCGCGAACCAGCGCAGCGCTCCGTAGCCGATGAGGAAGGCTCCGGAAACGGCACCACGGGGTCGCTCGCTGTCCGAATACAGCCACAGCACGACGAACAGCGTCAGACCCTCGAGCGCCGCCTGATAGAGCTGCGAGGGGTGGCGCGGCAAACCATCCACCCAAGGGAAGACCATTGCCCAGGGCAGTGCGGGATCGGCGACGCGCCCCCACAACTCGCCGTTGATGAAGTTGCCGACGCGTCCCGCGGCCAGGCCCAGGGGTACCAGCGGTGCGATGAAATCGGTGATTTCGATCCAGGTCCGGCCGGCTTTCCTGGCGTACAGCCACATCGCGAGCAGCACGCCGAGGAGGCCACCGTGAAACGACATGCCTCCCCGCCAGACGGCGAGAACCTGCAGCGGGTGATCGAGGTAATAGTCCGGCTCATAGAACAGCACCTGCCCGAGGCGGCCACCGACGACCACCCCGATCACTCCGTAGAAAAGCAGGTCGTCGAGTTGTCGCAGCGTCCAGCCTGCGCGCGCAAGCTGCGGCTGCGTCGCGATGCGCCGCCGGCCCAGCCACCAGAACTGCAGAAAGGCGACCAAGTACATCAGTCCATACCAGTGCACGCTGAGCGGGCCGAGCCTGAGCGCGACAGGGTCGAACTGCGGATGGATCAACACGGAACCAACACTCCGGGGGCTTTCGGATAGAATTGGCATTATATCTCGCCACCCTCCGGCGTGTTCCCAATTGGAGATCGGCAATGCCCAGCTATCGTTCCCGCACCTCGACCCACGGTCGCAACATGGCCGGCGCGCGCGCCCTCTGGCGTGCTACGGGCATGCAGGATGGCGACTTCGGCAAGCCGATCGTTGCCGTCGTCAATTCCTTCACCCAGTTCGTTCCCGGGCATGTGCATCTTCAGGATCTGGGGCAACTGGTGGCGCGCGAGATCGAGGCGGCGGGCGGGGTCGCCAAGGAATTCAACACCATCGCCATCGACGACGGGATCGCCATGGGGCATGATGGCATGCTCTATTCGCTGCCTTCGCGCGACCTGATTGCCGACTCGGTCGAGTACATGGTCAACGCGCACTGCGCCGACGCAATGGTCTGCATATCCAATTGCGACAAGATCACGCCCGGCATGCTGATGGCGGCGATGCGCGTGAACATCCCGACGATCTTCGTCTCCGGTGGTCCGATGGAAGCCGGCAAGGTGACGTGGAGCGGCAAGGTGATCGCCGTGGATCTCGTCGATGCAATGGTCAAGGGTGGTGACAGCAGTTGTTCCGACGAGGAGGTCGACCGCTTCGAGCGATCGGCATGCCCGACCTGCGGTTCGTGTTCCGGGATGTTTACTGCCAACTCGATGAACTGCCTGACCGAGGCGCTGGGTTTTTCCCTGCCGGGAAATGGCAGCCTGCTCGCCACCCATGCCGATCGGCGTGACCTGTTTCTCGAGGCTGGCCGACGCATCGTCGATCTCTGTCGTCGTTATTACGAACAGGATGACAACTCGGTGCTGCCGCGCGCGATCGGCAGCCGCGCCGCCTTCGAGAACGCGATGACGCTCGATGTGGCGATGGGCGGCTCGACCAATACCGTTCTGCACATCCTGGCGGCAGCGCAGGAGGGCGGCGTGGATTTCACGATGGACGACATCGACCGCATTTCGCGCAGGGTTCCCTGTCTGGCCAAGGTGGCACCGGCGACACCGGATTACCACATGGAGGACGTGCATCGGGCCGGCGGTATTTTTGCCATTCTCGGCGAACTCGATCGCGCCGCCCTGCTGCATCGTGAGGTGCCCACCGTGCATGCGAGAACGCTCGGCGAGGCGATCGATCGTTGGGACGTGATCCGTACTTCGGACCCGCAGGTGTTGGACTTCTACCGCGCGGCGCCAGGCGGCGTTCCGACGCAGACAGCTTTTTCGCAGAGCCGGCGCTATCCGGATCTCGACCTGGATCGTGTGGGCGGCTGCGTTCGCGAGCGGGCGAATGCCTACTCGCAGGACGGCGGTCTTGCCGTTCTCTACGGCAATATCGCCAGCGACGGCTGCATCGTGAAGACCGCCGGAGTCGACGAGAGCATCTGGGTGTTTGCCGGCAAGGCGCGGGTTTTCGAAAGCCAGGACGACGCGGTGCAGGCAATTCTCGGTGATCAGGTGGCAGCGGGCGAAGTGGTCGTCATTCGTTACGAAGGCCCGAAAGGTGGGCCGGGCATGCAGGAAATGCTCTATCCCACGTCCTACCTGAAGTCCAAGGGTCTGGGCAAGCTCTGTGCACTGCTCACCGATGGACGTTTTTCCGGCGGCACTTCCGGGCTGTCGATCGGGCACGTTTCACCCGAAGCCGCCGAAGGCGGCGCGATCGGTCTGGTGCAGGAGGGAGATCGGATCGAAATCGACATTCCCGCACGTCGTATCCACCTGGCCGTTCCCGATGCCGAACTGGCCCGACGCCGGACGGCCATGGACGCCGCCGCTGGTGCCTGGCAACCGGCGACACGGCGTCGGCGGGTCGTTTCCCAGGCACTCCAGGCGTATGCGCTGATGGCTACGTCGGCGGCGACCGGTGCGGTGCGTGACCTCAGGCAGGTGCGGAGGAAGTGATCACCGTCGGCCAGGATCGATCGTTGCCGCGCGCAGCATGCCCCGTGCGCCCGCAGGTGACCGGGGCGGGGTCAACGATCGATGCGGGCGATGCGTTATGCTGGTGCGTTTCAGGATTCCGGCCAAGCGGGCGAAGAGGCTTTGCAAGCCGGCCAAACTGAAATACTATCGGAATGTTGTAACCCCTCATCTGAACGGAGTGTAAGAGCATGAAAGCGATCTACGTGAGTCTGCTGGCTGCTGCCGGCGTGATGTCCGCCGGTGCCGTCCAGGCGCAGGATGCGGAAGCACTGGCCAAGTCGAAGAACTGTTTCGCGTGCCATTCCATCGACAAGAAGGTCGTTGGTCCCGCTTACAAGGATGTCGCGAAGAAATACACGGCGAAGGACGAGCCGATGTTGGCGGCGAAGGTCATCAAGGGCGGCAAGGGCTCCTGGGGCGAGGTGCCGATGCCGCCGAATCCCTCGGTCACGCCTGAGGAGGCGAATAAACTCGTGAAATGGATCCTCAGCCTGAAGTAATCGCTGAATTGCACAGAAAAAAACCGGCCAAGTGCCGGTTTTTCCATGTTGAGATGGCTGGCGGGCAGGTCGCGAAATGACATGCATGTTGACAAGGTCCTGATGTGCTTGGACAATCGCCCGTTCGCTGACCCATTACAAACACAATTTTTGGAGATCAAAACTATGAACCATGTACGTATGCCTGGTGTAGTCGTCGTTCTCGCCGCTTCCCTGGCAATCGTCGGCTGTGGCAAGAAGGAAGAGCCCAAGGCCGCCGCACCTGCTCCGGCACCGGCTGCCGCTGCCCCGGCCGCGAAGCCGGAAGTCGTGGTGAAGATCGGCCATGTCGCGCCATTGACCGGCCCGATCGCGCATCTCGGCAAGGACAACGAAAATGGCGCCCGGCTGGCGGTCGATGATGCCAACGCGAAGAAGGTCGAAATCGACGGCAAGGTCATCAAGTTCGAACTGCTCGGCGAAGATGACCAGGCTGACCCGAAGACCGGCACCGTCGTCGCACAGAAACTGGTTGATGCGAAGGTGGCCGGTGTGGTTGGACACCTGAACTCCGGTACGACCATCCCGGCTTCGGCCATCTACAATCAGGCCGGTGTGCCGCAGATTTCGCCTTCGGCGACCAATCCAAAATACACCCAGCAGGGTTTCAACACGACGTTCCGGGTGATGGCCAACGACATTCAGCAGGGCTCGGTGGTCGGCACCTATGCGGTCAAGGACATGGGGGCGAAGAAGGTCGCGATCATCGACGATCGCACCGCCTATGGTCAAGGCTTGGCCGATGAGGTCGAAAAGGCTGCCAAGGCGGCCGGTGCAACGGTTGTCGCGCGCGAGTTCACCAACGACAAGGCCACCGACTTCAAGGCCATTCTGACCAAGATCAAGGCCAAGAATCCCGACGTGATCTTCCTCGGTGGAATGGACGCGGTGGGTGGTCCGATGCTCAAGCAGATGCGCGAACTGGGTATCAAGGCCAAGTTCACCACGGGTGACGGCGGTTGCACGCCCGAGCTGGTCAAGCTGGCTGGTGCGGCGTCCGAGGGTGTGATCTGCACGCAAGCAGGCCTGCCGGTCGACAAGCTGCCGAATGGCCAGAAATTCGTCGAAGACTTCACCAAGAAGTACGGCCAGATTCAGATCTACTCGCCGTACAGCTACGATGCCGTGATGGTCCTGGTCGACTCGATGAAGCGCGCCAACTCCACCGACCCGGTCAAGTATCTGCCGGAAGTCGGCAAGACCTCCTACGACGGTGTCACCGGCAAGATCGAGTTCGACGAAAAGGGCGACATCAAGAACGGCGCGATTACCGTTTTCGAAATCAAGGATGGCAAGCTGGCGACTCTGAAGACCGAAGGCGGCACTGCCTCGGCCAAATAAAGAAAGAGTCCGCTACCGGGGACATGGCGTTGGCCATGTCCCCGTCCATCCCGCAGCCGCAGCCGCCCGGCGTCGACCGGGGAGGGGGTTCGGGTGCGGCTACGTCGGCATGAGTGGGAACCCAGGGTTCGCCACAAGTACCACGTTGCGGAAAGCCTGCCCATGGACACTCTCCTCCAGCAACTGATCAACGGCATCACTCTCGGTGCTGTGTACGCTCTCGTCGCTCTCGGCTACACGATGGTCTATGGCATCATCGGCCTGATCAATTTCGCCCACGGCGAGGTCGTGATGATCGGCACGATGGTTGCTTTCACGGTCATTGTCTCGCTCGCCGGCTCGGCCATGGCACCCCTGATGATTCTCGGTATCGGCGTCGCGGTATCGGTGGTCGTTTGCATGGTGCTGGGCTGGGCGCTCGAACGGGTCGCCTATCGCCCGCTGCGCCATGCGCCGAGATTGACACCGTTGATCACGGCGATCGGCATGTCCATCGTGTTGCAGAACGTGGCGATGATCATCTGGGGCAGGAACTACATCACCTTCCCACCGATGATCGGCAAGCACATCTACGAATTTGGCGGTGCCAGCTTCACCAACGTGCAGATTGCCATCGTTACGCTGGCAGCCTTGATGATGCTGGGGCTGATCTACTTGGTACACCGCACGCGCATCGGCATGGCCATGCGGGCGACCGCGCAGAATCAGCACGTCGCCGCATTGATGGGGGTTGATATCGATCGCGTCATTGCCATGGCGTTCATCATCGGTTCTGCACTCGGCGCCGTGGCCGGCTGCATGGTCGGCTCCTACTACGAGATCGCGCATTATCAGATGGGTTTCATGCTCGGCCTGAAGGCGTTTACCGCTGCCGTTCTCGGCGGAATCGGCAATCTCGCCGGCGCCATGGCCGGCGGCCTGCTGCTGGGTGTAATCGAGGCGCTGGGCGCTGGCTACATCGGCGACCTGACCGGTGATTTCCTTGGCAGCCACTACCAGGACATCTTTGCCTTCATCGTGCTGATCATCGTTCTGATGTTCCGTCCTTCGGGGCTGTTTGGCGAACGTACTGGAGATCGCGCATGAAAGGCCAATTCAGGAGATCGGTTGCAGGACAACGGCCTTGGCTGGGCGTGCTGCTGCTCACCGCCGTCCTCTTGTTGGTGCCCTTCGTTGCCGGTCTCGGTGGTCAGGCCTGGGTGCGGATTGCGAACTTCGCGATCCTGTACGTTTTCCTGGCGCTGGGCCTGAATATCGTCGTCGGCTACGCCGGCCTGCTCGACCTCGGTTACGTTGCCTTCTACGCGGTTGGAGCCTATACCTATGCGCTCCTCGCCTCGCCGCATTTCGGAATCCATTTGCCCTTCTGGGTGATTCTGCCACTAGGTGCTGGTCTCGCGTGCATGTTCGGCGTGCTGCTCGGGGCGCCAACACTGAAGCTGCGCGGTGATTATCTGGCGATCGTCACGCTGGGTTTCGGGGAAATCGTTCGCATCTTCATGAACAATCTGAATGCACCGGTCAATATCACGAACGGCGCGCAGGGAATCACGCTGATCGATCCGATCCGGATCGGCGACTTTTCATTTTCGCAAAGCGGGACGATCTTCGGCATCACGCTTTCAGGGCCGCAGAAATACTATTTCCTGCTGGTCGTTCTGGCGCTGCTGGTGATCGTCGTCAACGTCCGCCTGCAGAATTCGCGCATCGGGCGCTCCTGGCAGGCGATCCGCGAGGATGAAGTCGCGGCCAAGGCCTGCGGCATCAATACCCGCAACATCAAGCTGCTGGCCTTTGCCATGGGAGCTTCCTTCGGGGGAATCGCCGGCGGCGTCTTCGCCGCGATGCAGGGCTTCGTCAGCCCGGAAAGCTTCTCGTTGATGGAGTCGATCACCATTCTGTCGATGGTCGTTCTTGGCGGCATGGGCCACATCCCCGGCGTAATTCTCGGTGCCGTCCTGTTGACCGGTCTGCCCGAGGTGCTCCGCTACGGCATCGAACCTTTGCAGCGGGCCGTATTCGGCCGCATGATCGTCGATCCGGAGAGCTTGCGGATGCTCGTTTTCGGTCTCGCACTGGTGCTCGTCATGCGTTTTCGACCGGCCGGGCTGTGGCCTTCGTCGCAGCGCCTCCGTGAACTTGCCGAGACGGCGGATTGAGCATGAGCGAACAGCCACTGCTTCTCGAAGCGCATGAAGTCGCCAAGCATTTCGGCGGCGTCAAGGCCTTGCAGGATGTTTCGCTGACCATTCGCCGCGGCGAGATTTACGGCCTGATCGGACCGAATGGTGCCGGCAAGACGACGTTTTTCAACTGCCTGACTGGTCTCTACAAGAACGAAAGCGGCCATTTCGTCTTTGACGGGGTCAGGCTCGAGGCCGACGCACCGCACAAGGCCGCTGCCGTAGGGATTGCCCGCACCTTTCAGAACATTCGCCTGTTCGGCAACATGACGGCGATCGAGAACGTCATGGTCGGCCGCCACCTGCGCACACGCGCCGGCGTGCTCGGGGCGATTACCCGCAACGCGGCGACCCGGGCCGAGGAGGCGGCGATCACTCGTCGCGCCGAGGAACTCCTGCATTACGTGGGCATTCACGAACGGGCGCACGACTACGCCAAGCACCTTTCGTACGGGGACCAGCGACGCCTCGAAATCGCCCGTGCGTTGGCCACCGAACCGAAGCTGCTGGCGCTCGACGAGCCAGCGGCGGGAATGAACGGTACGGAGACCGAGGCCCTGCGCGTGCTCGTCGAAGGCATCTGCCGGGACGGCGTGACCGTCCTGCTGATCGAACACGACGTCAAACTGGTGATGGGCCTGTGTCGCCGCGTGGCAGTTTTCGACTACGGCGAAAAGATCTGCGAAGACGTTCCCGCCGTCGTGCAGAAGGACCCGCGTGTGATCGAGGCCTACCTCGGTGGGTCGGTGGCCTGAAGCCGGTAAGGGAACGATGAACCATGCTCGAAGTTAACGGACTGCGCGTATCCTACGGCGGCATTCAGGCCGTTCGCGGCATCAGCTTCCACGTCAACGAAGGCGAGATGGTCGCGCTGATCGGCGCCAACGGCGCCGGAAAGAGCAGCACCTTGCGGGCGCTGGCACGCCTGCTCGATCCCGCCGGGGGCAGTGTCCGCTATCGCGGCAAGGAACTCCTGCCCCTGCCGCCGCACGCATTGGTCGCGGAAGGGATTGCGCTGGTGCCTGAAGGCAGAGGAGTCTTTCCTCGCATGACCAGCCTCGAGAACCTGCGCATGGGAGCCTACGCGCGTAGCGACAAGGCGGCGATCGAACAGGACCTCGAACAGGTTCTCGGCCATTTTCCGCGCCTCAAGGAAAGGGGACAGCAACTGGCCGGGACGCTCTCGGGGGGCGAACAGCAAATGCTGGCAATCGGACGAGCGTTGATGAGCAGGCCCCGCCTGATGCTGCTCGATGAGCCATCGATGGGACTGGCGCCGATCATGGTGCAAAAAATCTTCGAGGTCATTCGCACGGTCGCCAGCGACGGCATGACCATCCTGCTCGTCGAGCAGAATGCCAAACTCGCGCTGGAAGTCAGCCAACGTGGCTATGTCATGGAAAGCGGCGAGATCACGGTGACCAACGAGTCGACGCATCTGCTTGCCGACCCCAAGGTGCGCGCCGCCTATCTCGGCGAATAGGGCTTGCCGGGGCTTACAACTCCATCCCGTCGGCGAATGCCATCGCCTGCATCTGCGCCCGGTTGAACTGCGTCGCCGTCAGGCCGAGCATGCCGGCCTGCTCGGCGATCACGGTCGGGTCGCCTCTTTCGCTGCCCCGGGCCAGGTCAAGGAGGGGTTGATAGCGACCGCCATTGCCGAGCAGGGCATCGCAGATTGTCTCGGGCAGGCGCATTGCCTCCAGTACCTGTTCCATGCCGACGCCGAGCAGCGCGTCGAGCAGCGAGAATGCCCCGGTGATGAATAGATTGTCGTACTCGGACTTGTCTACCAGACCGTTGGCGAGCAATTCCATCAGGCGTGCCCGAAGCAGCGCCGTGTACATCAATGCCGGTGCCATCGGGTCCCTGCTGGCCGTCGCCAGCAGCAGCGACAACCAGCGATTCAGCTTGTCGTAGCCGAGCATGCTGACGGCGTGTCGGAAGGAATGAATCTCGCAGAACAGGCCGAAGCCGGCGGAATTGATGTAACGCAACAGTTTGTAGGAAATCGCGACGTCAAGTTTGAGTGCGTCTTCGATTTCGTGTATCTCGGCGTTCGTACGGACCAGGTTGAGCACGCGCACGATGTTCGCCTGACCCGCGGTCAGCTTTTTTGCCGGCACGCCACTTGGCGCGACAAAGAACCAGCCGGCAGCAGCGGTCATGCCCGCATCCAGACAAGCGCGAAAATCCTCGGGCGTTTCCACGTTGAATGCGATCCCCATTCCCTGTGCACGGGTGCGCGCCGAGAGCAGCTTGAGTTGCGCCAGCGTGAAGCGCTGCGCGTCGAAGCCGATGAAGCGGCAAGGCACGCCGCAGTTCAGTGCCGTTGCCGCATGCGGATCGAAATGCAGGCAGACGGTCGGTTGCCAGATCTGCAGCGCGGCGATCAGCTCTGCTCCCTGCGGACCCAGAAGCGCGGTTGCCGGCAACTCGATGGTTGCATTCTGCGGAGCCGACCAGTCGAGCAGTGTGGCATCGCAACCATCACCGCAATCGATGAAGACTGGCCTTGCGCCGGGCGGCCAGACACTTTCCAGTCCATTGAGCGCGTCCACCGCATCCTGCATGCCGCCCTGCTGTCCGAGATGCAGCGTCAGGCGAGTGGCGATGACCCGACTTTGCCGATTGACCAGCGGCTGGCGGGACATGAAGACTTTGGTCATGCCATTTCATCCCCGACGTCGGTGGAACCCTTCGCGGCGATTGCCTGCAGCGAGTCCGCAGCGTAGTCGAACGAATCCGCGAAGAACTCGTCCTGCGGCAACTGACAACGGGCCAGAAAGTCCCGTCGGGCTGCGCTCACCATCGCCGGCGAGCCACAAACGTATGCCTGGTAGCCAGAAAGGTCGGGGTGATCGCTCATCGCGACTTCGTGCACCAGGCCGATGCGGCCATCCCAGCCTTCCTCGCTTGGCGAGTCGGAGAGGGCTGCCGTAAACGTGATGTGGGCATGTTGCGCCGACCACCGTTCGGCAAGGGGCAAGAGGTAGAGATCGGCAAGACGTCGGCCTCCCCAGTAGATGTGCATCGGCCGCGTGTTGCCTTCGGCGATGGCGTGCTCGACGATCGCCTTGATTGGTGCGAAGCCGGTTCCTCCCGCCACCAGCAGCATCGGCCTGGTCGACTCCTCGCGCAGGAAAAAGCTGCCCAGGGGCCCGCGCAGGCGGAGAATGTCGCGCTCCTTCATGCTCGCGAAAACATGACCGGTGAATTGTCCGCCGGGCACCTGCCGGACGTGCAACTCAAGAACCTCGTCCGCGTGCGGCGCGTTGGCCAGCGAAAACGAGCGCCGCCGGCCCTCCTTCAGCAGAATGTCGACGTATTGCCCGGCGAGAAACTGCAAGCGCTCGTTGGCCGGCAGCTTGAGTTCGACGATCATCACGTCGGGCGCGGCACGGGTCAGCCGGTGCACGCGCGCCGGCAGGGTACGGACCGGAATGTCGCCGAGCGCGCGCGCTTCCCGGCTTTCGATGCAAAGATCGCTCTTTGCCAGCGCACAACAGAAGAGCGCGTAGCCGGCCCGCCGATCGGCCTCGCCGAGTACCTCGAACGATGCCTTGCCGTGTGCCACTTCTCCGCTCAGCACCCTTCCCCGGCAGGATCCGCAGGCTCCATCACGGCAACCATAGGGGAGGCTCAGTCCCTGGCGGAGCGCAGCTTCGAGGATCGTTTCGTCAGGCTCGGCCTGAAACGCGCACTGGCTCGGCTGAACGCTTATCTGAAAACCCATCGACTCTCCGCTGCTGTCCTGATCCGGTAAAATCGCGCGGTGAAGAAACTATTGATCGTCGGTTGCGGTGACATCGCCCGCCGCCTGCTGCCCCATCTGCTTGGCCACTACCATGTCTTTGCACTGCTGCGTGATGCCGGCCAGTGTGCCTTCTGGCGCGACAAGGGCGCGCGGCCAGTCGTCGCCGATCTCGATCAGCCGCGCAGCCTGCGGCGCATCGCCGGCCTGGCCGAAATCGTTGTGCACCTGGCGCCGCCCCCCACTGTCGCCGGCGATCGAGGTGACGCCCGCACCCGTGGCCTGCTCGCAGCACTTGCTCGCGGCAGGAGTCTACCACAGCGAATCGTGTATATAAGTACCAGTGGCGTATACGGCGACTGCAAGGGCGAACGCATAGACGAGACGCGACGCCTGCGGCCGGCGACCGCCCGCGCCCGTCGTCGCGTCGACGCCGAGCGCCAACTGCGTGCCTTCGGCCGCCGCGGCGTTGTCGTCAGCATCCTGCGTGTCCCAGGGATTTATGCGGCCGATCGGCTGCCGATCGAACGTCTGCAGAAGGGGACTCCGGCGCTTTGTGATGCGGACGACGTATACACCAACCACATTCACGCCGAAGACCTGGCAATGCTCACCTGTGCCGCCCTTCGCCGTGGTCGCTGCAACCGCGCCTACAATGCCGCGGACGATTCGGAAATCAAGATGGGCGAGTATTTCGATCTCGTTGCCGACCATTTCGGCCTGCCCAGGTCGCCCCGCCTCTCGCGCCACGAGGCCGAGCAGCGCCTGTCGCCGCTGCAGTTGTCTTTCATGACGGAGTCGCGTCGCCTGCGGAACGGGCGAGCGAAAAAGGAGTTGCGGGCGCGGCTACGCTATCCGCACGTAGCCGACGGCGTTGCCGCCGCGGCAGGGAAAGGATGAAACCGTGCTGATCGTCAAGGTCCTGCATCTCTGGATGGTCGTGAGCTGGTTCGCCGGTCTCTTCTATCTGCCGCGCATCTTCGTGAACCTGGCGATGATCGACCCGGCCAGCGTCGCCGAGCGCGAGCGTCTGCTGCTGATGGCCGGCAAGCTGTACCGCTTCGTCACCCCGATCGGCATTCTCGCCGTTGCCTTCGGCTTCTGGCTGTGGTTCGGTTTCGGTTTCGCGGGCGGCTGGCTGCACCTCAAGACCGCCCTGGTCTTGCTGCTGCTGCTCTATCACGCGTATTGCGGGCGGCTGCTGCGCGATTTCCGGAACGGCCGCAACGTCCACAGCCATGTCTGGTACCGCTGGTTCAACGAAATGCCGGTGCTGGCGCTGCTGGCGGTGATCTATCTGGCCGTCGTCAAGCCGTTCTAGTCCATCTGTCGGGAGACAAAGCGTCGTGGAAACGTATTTTGCCAGCTGCCCGCGCGGCCTCGAGCATTTGCTGCGCGAAGACCTCGCTGCAGCGGGCGCCTGCAATCTCAGGCAGATCTCGGGCGGCGTGCACTTTGCCGGCGACTGGCCTGTCTGCTATCGCGCCAATCTCCACTCGCGCATCGCCACACGCATCCTGTGGCGCGTGGCCCACACGCGCTATCGCAGCGAGGAGGACATTTACCGCCTGGCACTCGACACCCCGTGGCCCAGGTGGTTCGTCGCCGAGCAGACGATTCGCGTCGACGTCAATGCCGTCAAGAGCCCGCTGAAGAGTCTCGACTTCGTCACGCTGCGCATCAAGGACGCCGTTTGCGACCGCTTTCGCCGTGACGCGGGAATTAGGCCGAGCGTCGATACGCGGCAGCCGGATGTGCGGGTGCAAGGTTTCGTCGGTGAGGACGAGTGCACGCTTTATCTCGACACCTCGGGAGCACCGCTCTACCAGCGAGGCTTTCGTCAGAAGACGGTGGACGCGCCGCTCAAGGAAAATCTTGCTGCCGGCATTTTGCGCTTGAGCGGCTGGCAGCCCGGCGTGGCGCTGCTCGACCCGATGTGCGGCAGCGGCACCTTCCTGCTCGAGGCGGCGCAGGTCGCGCTGCGCATCGCCCCTGGTGTCGGCCGCGAGTTCGCTTTCCAGCGGCTGCGTAACTTCGATCCGGTCGCGTGGCAGCCCCTGCTCGACGCGGCCCGCGCCGGCGAAGCGACGGTCACCGACGCGGGAATCTTCGGCAGCGACCTGTCGCCAGTCGCCGTCCGCGCCGCGCTCGCCAACCTCGATCGTGCCGGTCTGTTACCCGCGGTCACCCTCAAAACCGGCGACCTGCTCGAAATCGAAGCGCCTGCCGAGCGTGGCATTCTCGTCAGCAACCCGCCATACGGCGAACGGGTTTCCGATCGGGACCAACTGGCAGCGTTTTATCCCTTGCTGGGCAGTGCCCTCAAGCGCAAGTTCGCCGGCTGGAACTGCTACCTGATCAGCGCTGACAGCAGACTGCCGAAAATGGTCCGCCTGACCCCGAGCAGAAAGACCCCGCTATTCAACGGCCCGCTCGAATGCCGCCTGTACGAATTCCGCATGGTGGCGGGAAGCAACCGCGGCGGCGCGGCTTCCGGTTGAGCAGATCGAAGAACCGACTGGCCACGCAACGCACGCACGCCAATCTAGAACGCTGCGATCCCGGTTTGCGCGCGACCGAGAATCAGCGCATGCACGTCGTGTGTTCCTTCGTAGGTGTTGACCACCTCCAGGTTCACCAGGTGGCGGATGACGCCGAATTCGTCCGAAATGCCGTTGCCGCCGAGCATGTCGCGCGCGGTGCGGGCGATTTCGAGCGCCTTGCCGCAGGAGTTGCGCTTCATCAGCGAGGTGATCTCCACAGTCGCGCTGCCCTCGTCCTTCATCCGCCCGAGGCGCAGACAGCCCTGCAGGCCGAGGGTGATTTCGCTCTGCATGTCGGCGAGCTTCTTCTGGATCAACTGGTTGGCGGCCAGCGGGCGGCCGAACTGGCGGCGATCCAGAGTGTATTGACGCGCCGTGTGCCAGCAGAATTCGGCGGCGCCGAGCGCTCCCCAGGCGATGCCGTAGCGCGCCGAATCGAGGCAGGTGAACGGTCCCTTGAGACCCCGGACCTCGGCGAAGGCATTCTCCAGCGGAACGAAGACCTCGTCCATCACGATCTCGCCGGTGATCGAACAGCGCAGGCCGACCTTGCCGTGGATCACCGGCGCCGAAAGGCCGGCCATTCCCTTTTCGAGCACGAAGCCGCGGATGGCACCGGCGTCGTCCTTGGCCCAGACGATGAATACGTCGGCGATCGGCGAGTTGGTGATCCACGTCTTGTTGCCGGAAACGAGAAATCCGCCATCGACCGCGCGTGCCCGGCACTCCATGCTGCCAGGGTCGGAACCGTGATTCGGTTCGGTCAGCCCGAAGCAGCCGATCCACTCGCCGCTTGCCAGTTTCGGCAGATAGCGGCGGCGCTGCGCTTCGCTGCCGAACTGGTAAATCGGCAGCATCACCAGCGAAGACTGCACGCTCATCATCGAGCGATAGCCGGAATCGACGCGCTCCACTTCGCGTGCCACGAGACCGTAACTCACGTAGTTGAGCCCGCCACCGCCGTATTCGGGCGGAATCGTCGGTCCGAGCAGACCCATTTCACCCATTTCCCGGAAGATCGCCGGGTCGCTGCGCTCGTGGCGGAACGCGTCGCGCACGCGCGGCAGCAGCCGACGCTGGCAAAAGTCTCGCGCGGCGTCGCGCAGCAGACGTTCGTCCTCGCTCAACTGCGCCGTCAGCAGCAGCGGGTCTTCCCAGCAGAATCGCGGTTTGGCAGCGGTCGCCATCGTTCTCTCGCAGCCGTCAGCGGATTTCAGCGTCTGACATCGACGACGACGCGCCCGCGCACCTTGCCGGCGAGCAGTTCATGCGCCACTTCGATCGCCTCGGCAAGGCCGATTTCGCTCGTGATTGCATCGAGCCTGGCGATTTCGAGATCCTGGCCGAGGCGTTGCCAGGCTTCCTGACGGACCGCCAGCGGCGCCATCACGCTGTCGATGCCGTAGAGCGTGACTCCGCGCAGGATGAACGGGGCCACCGTCGCCGGAAAGTCCATGCCGCCGGCCAGGCCGCAGGCGGCGACGGCGCCGCGATAGCGGGTCGTGGCGCAGGCATTGGCCAGGGTATGGCTGCCGACCGTATCGATCACCCCGGCCCAGCGTTCCTTGCCGATCGGTTTGCCGGGAGCGGCAAGTTCGCTGCGATCGATCACCGCTGCCGCACCGAGCGCCTGCAGGTGCGCCGCTTCGGCGGTGCGGCCGGTCGCCGCGACGATCCGGTAACCGAGTTTTGCGAGCAGCGCGATGGCCACGCTGCCGACGCCACCGTTCGCGCCGGTGACGAGGATTTCACCGTCCTCTGGCCGGATGCCGTGTTTCTCGAGCGCCAGCACGCAGAGCATCGCGGTGTAGCCGGCGGTGCCGAGGGCCATCGCCTGGCGCGCCGTGAAGGCGTGGGGAAGCGGCACCAGCCACTCGCCCCGGACGCGTGCCAGCTCGGCCAGACCGCCGCAGCGCGTCTCGCCAACGCCCCAGCCATTGAGCACGACGCGCTCGCCGATCGGCCACGCCGGGTTACTGCTGGCGATCACGCTGCCGGCAAAATCGATCCCCGGCACCATCGGAAAGCGGCGCACCACCGGCGCCTTGCCGGTGATCGCCAGACCATCCTTGTAGTTCAGCGTGCTCCATTCGACACTTACCGTGACGTCGCCCTCGGGCAGGACGGATTCGTCGATCTGCTGCACCTGCGCCTGGTAGCCGGCGTCGCCCCTGGTGATCAGAATTCCCTTGAACATCGTGCTATTCCTCCATCGTTGGCTGCCGCCGCGTGCGCGGATGCGCGCCATTCATGCTGACCGCCCGGGTCGGCAAGACCATGGTCGAACTGCTGCCGGCGGGCGACGATCGTCCGTCCGTGATCACGCGTAGGGGGCGGGCTTGACACTCGGGTCGGCGCGCACCGGGCCGGCCGCCTTGCGCGCGACAACCGATGCATCTTCCTGCAGGCCGGCCGGGAAAGTCCTCCTGCGCAGGCGGAGATCCGGGATCAGCGACCAGGGCTGGTGGATCCATGGCTGGTGTGCGGTGGCGTCGGCGCGTGGAGTCACCGGGTAGTCGCTGCTGGCGGCGAACAGCACGCCGGCAGCCCGCAGCCGGTCGACCAGCCATTGCAGGGCGCCATCGGAAAGGCCACTCTCGCCGTTGCTCATCGGATAGCCGCCGCCGACATCGCCGTGCGCACCGGGAAAAATCAACTGCGTCACGTTCGCTCCGGCGTTCCACAGCGTCGGCGTAAAATCGACCCGCTGCTCATCGCGCGCGATCGCGTGTACGCCCAACTGCACCTTGGCGCTGAGAACCGTGTCGGCGAACTTGTAGGCGTCGATCCGCTCGCCGTTGGCCGCGTACGCGGGAAACCCCAGGGCGCCGACGGTATCCCAGACAGCGACGGAGCGGATGCTGTCGACGGCGACCAGATCACTGTCGGCGAGCGAGCCGGAGCGAAAGAACGCCGGCAGATTGGCGGCGATTTCGCTCAGGTGATCGAGGCTGGCGCCGCTCTTGAGCGTCGCCTTGCGATAGCGATACCACGCTTCGGCACCGCAGCGATACGCTTCCTGTGGGTCATCGATGTGCTTTCCGAGCAGCCCCTGCGAGCCGATCAGTCCGGCCAGCGCCCGCGCGGTATAGGCGCCCCGGCTGAAGCCGACGATATGGATATGGTCGCCTGGTTCGTAGTTGCGCGAGACGAAGGTGTAGCCGCGGACGATGCGCGCGATGACGCCGGCGCCGAAAGCGCCGCCGAGGATCTTGACCACCGGATTGCGCGAGTCGCCGACTCCGTGCAGGTATTTGGCGATCTGTGTCAGCTGCGCACCATCGTGAAGTTGGCGTTCCTGTTCGTCGGCACAGCGCAGCGAATGCGGCGAGTCCGTTCCCGCCAGCCACAAGAACAGTTTGTAGACGTTGGTCGGATCCGCCGACTGGTCGGCGTTTTCATCCTGATTTGGGCTGTTCCACGTGCCGTCGGCACAAAAAATCACGTTCTTCGCCATTGCGCATCTCCTTCGCCATTGCTGCATCGTTGCTGAGTGATCTCGGGCCGCCGTGGGCAGAGCTTGCACTCGCCAAGGTCCCTGCAGCGAGTTGCTCCGGTGCCCCACCTTCGATGGCAGTATCGCTGCCGATGGCAGACGTCGTCAATGTTCTGCTCCGGGGTCGCCGGCACGCCGAACGAGGCGGCGCGACGGAAAGCCCTACCGTCAGGGTTGCACCTGGTCGATCACGACGCGAAGATTCTCGCTGCCTGGCTTGACGCCGTCGATCCTGCCGAAGAGGTCGCCACTCGAACTCTGTGCCTTGCCTGCCTTGGCGATGCGCGCTTCGATGCGGACCGTACGGAATTCCGAGATCTTGCGACCACCGGCCAGCGCCATCGAGTCGTCGAGGCGGAAGCGCAGCGGCAACTCGGCGACGGTGGCGCGGGTTACGGCGAGTGGCATGCGCGGACCCTCTTCGGCGCGTGCGAAGACGAACAACACGTCGTCCGGCTTGACCTTGCCGGCGAGCCTGCCGCTCAACACGACCTCGCCACTGACCGTGACCGCGCTGGGCCTGCCTGTCGGTTTGCCCGGCGACTTCGCGCTGCCCGTCTGCGCGGCAGCGATTTCACGCGCCTTGTCGACCGCTCCTGCGAGCGTCTTCGCTTCCTCGGAACCGGGTGCGAGCTGCGCCAGCAGCCGCGACCAGAGTTCGGCCGCCGCTGCGAAATCCTGCCGCTCACTCGCTGCCGCACCCGCGAGCAACAGCGCCTGCGGTTCGTCGGGATCGATCTGCAGCGCGCGCGCGAGCAGTTCGCCGGGTTTCCCCTGCAGCCTGCCGCCGTTCGCCTGAGCAAGGACATCGGCGTAATCGGCGAGCAGCGCCGCGTCCTGATCGAGCAAGGCGCCGGCATGGCTGTAGGCATTGGCCGCTTCCGGGAAACGTCCGAGGACCTTGTACGAGCGGGCCAGCATCACCCAGCCCTGCGCGTCGTCGGGGTTTTTCTGCAGCTTTTCGACGAGCCCGCCGAGCATTTGCTCGATCTGTTCCGGCGTGACGCGTGCCTGCCGCTGCAGCGGGTCGAGCGCGCGCGGATTGCCGAGCAGCGCGTAGCCGGCAGCGGCCGCCAGCGGGATCACGACGAGCAGGGCCAGCAGCGATTTGCGGCCGGCGCCGATGTCCGCCGGCGGAGCTTCGGCTGCCTGCACCTCGTCGAGCAGGCGACGCTGCAGTTCGCTCCTGGCCTGGACGAAATCGCCGTCGCTGAGTGATCCCTCGTTGCGCTCGCGTTCGAGTTCGGCGAGCTGGTCACGGAAGATCGCCAGATTGGCCTCGCGGCGGTCGACCTTCACCGTCCCCGCCGGTACGCGCAGCAGCGGCCACGCGAGGATGCCGACGACGATGACGACCAGCAGTACGGCGCTGACGAGGAAAGTGGTCATGTGGATCGCGGGCGAGAGTCCTGCTCCTGCAGCAGCGTTTCGGCCCGGTTCTGTTCGTCGGTCGACAGTGGGCGATCGTCGATCGCCTGGTCACGTCGGCGCAGGTAGCGCAGCAGCGACGCCAGGCCGACGACCAGCAGCAGGCCGGGCCCGAACCACAGCAGCAGCGTCGTACCCTTCAGCGGTGGCCGATACCGGACGAAGTCGCCGTAGCGGCTGACCATGAATTCCATGATTTCTGCGTCGCTCCTGCCCTCCCGGATCAGCGCGCGGATCTCGCGGCGCAGGTCGCTGGCGAGTTCGGCCTGCGAGCCGGCGAGCGATTCGTTCTGGCAGACCAGGCAGCGCAGTTCGGAGGAAATCGCGATCAGGCGTCGCTCTGTCGCTTCGTCCTCGGCGAGCGGCCTGGCTTCGCCGGCGTGCAGCGTGCCGCCAAGCGTGCTCAGCAGCGCGAGCAGCAGCATCAGCCAGCGCCTCATTGCGCGAGCTCGGCAAGCAGCGGCTGGATCCTGCCGGAGAAGACCTCGGGGGTGATCGGGCCCGTGTGCTTCATGCGAATGATCCCTTTCCTGTCGATGACGTAGGTTTCCGGCACCCCATACACTCCGTAATCGATGCCGACGCGGCCGTCGATGTCGAGCACCGAAAGCGCGTAGGGGTTGCCATGGCGGGAAAGCCAGGCGGACGCGCGATCGATGACCAACTTTCGTTCGCCGTCGGCAGCCAGCTTGTCCAGCTCGACACTTCCGTCGCCGCGCACTTCCTTGTAGTTGAGGCCGACCAGCGGCACGTTCTGTCGCCGGGCGAGTTCGACCAGCAGCGGATGCTCCTGCCGGCAGGTGACGCACCACGATGCCCAGACGTTGAGCAGCCAGACCTGGCCGAGCATCTCCTTCGGTGAGAACTGCCGGTCGGGCGCGTCGAGTCGCGGCAGCGAGAACATCGGTGCCGGCTTGTCGATCAGCGGTGACGGCACGTCGCGCGGGTTGAGATGGAGCCCGACGGCGAGCAGCACGACGAGCAGGAAAAAGCCGATCAGCGGCCAGAGGAATCGGTTCATCGCAGGTCCTACGCGTTTCTTGTCAGCGGGGCGATCGTGCCGGCGGGCGCCGACGCCGTCGAGCGTGCCCGGATCCGGTAACGGCGGTCGCTGATCGCGAGCAGACCGCCGAGGGCCATCAGCACGCAGCCGCCCCAGATCCAGTCGACCATCGGCTTGAGGTACACGCGCACGGCCCAGGCGGAATCCGGCCTGTCCTTGTCGATCGGTTCGCCGAGCGAGACATAGGCATCGCGCAGCAATCCGGTGTCGATCGCGGCTTCGGTCATCGGCATCGACGAGGCGACGTAGAAGCGCTTCTCGGGGAACATCTTGCGAAGCGTGCGGCCCTCGCTGATCAGGTCGATGTCGCCGACCAGCGCGCGATAGTTGGGTCCCTGCTCCTCGCGCACGCCATTGAAGCGGAAGGAGTAGGCGCCGATGCCGACGGTGTCGCCGATCTCCATCTTGACGTCCTTTTCGGTCTGATAGGCGCTGACCACGGTTACTCCGACGATGAATGCGGCGACGCCGGCATGCGCCAGATGCATGCCGAGGAAGCTGCGCGGTTGCCGGCGCAAGGTCGCCAGGAACGACTGGCCGGCGCGTGTCGCCTGCACGCGCTCGACGACGTTGAGGGCCGCGCTGAAGACGATCCACGCCGCCAGCAGCAGGCTCAGCGCGACCATCGGCCGCCATTGGCCGAAAAGCAGCGGTGCCGTACTGCCGACCAGCGCCGCCGCCAGAAACGCCCAGCGCAGGGTATGCGCCAGTTCGCGCGCACTGGCATGCTTCCAGCGGGCAAACGGGGCGACGCCGATGAGGAACACCGCCGGCAGCATCAGCGGTACGAAGACGGCGTCGAAGTAGGGCGGGCCGACCGACAGCTTGCCGGCGCCGAGCGCGTCGATCAGCAGCGGGTAGAGAGTGCCGAGCAGGACAGACGCGCAGGCAACGACCAGCAGCACGTTGTTGGTGAGCAGCAGCGACTCGCGCGAAAGCAGGCCGAAGCGGCCGCCGAGGCCAACCTTCGGCGCACGCCAGGCAAACAGGGCCAGCGAACCGCCGATCACCGTTCCCAGAAAGACGAGGATGAAGATGCCGCGACGCGGGTCGGTGGCGAAGGCATGGACCGAAGTCAGCACCCCCGAGCGGACCAGGAAAGTGCCGAGCAGCGACAGCGAGAAAGCAGAAATCGCCAGCAGCACCGTCCAGTTCTTGAAGCTGCCGCGCTTTTCGGTGACGGCCAGTGAATGCACCAGCGCCGTGCCCACCAGCCAGGGCATGAAGGAAGCGTTTTCGACCGGGTCCCAGAACCACCAGCCACCCCAGCCGAGTTCGTAGTAGGCCCAGCCCGATCCGAGCGCGATGCCGAGCGTGAGAAAAATCCAGGCGGCCATGGTCCACGGTCGCGACCAGCGCGCCCAGGCGGCGTCGAGCTGACCGGAAAGCAGCGCGGCGATGGCGAAGGCAAAAGCGACCGAGAAACCGACGTAGCCCATGTAGAGGGTAGGCGGATGAATCACCAGACCCGGGTCCTGCAGCAGCGGGTTGAGGTCGCGCCCCTCTTCGGCCCCCGGCAGCAGACGCTCGAAGGGGTTCGAGGTGGTCAGGATGAAGAGTAGAAAACCGGCGCTGACCAGGCCGAGAACGCCAAGAACGCGCGCCACCAGCGCCTCTGGCAACTGTCGCGAGCGCAGCGCCACGGCCAGCGTCCACAGCGCCAGCATCGTCGCCCAGAGCAGCAGCGAACCCTCGTGCCCGCCCCACACGGCGGCGATCCGGTACGGCAGCGGCAGCAGCGTGTTCGAATGCCCGGCGACGTAGAGCACCGAGAAGTCGCTCTGCACGAAGGCGGCGGTCAGGCAGGCGAAAGCGACTGCCAGCAACAGAGCCTGCGCGTATGCCGCCGGGCGGGCGAGGGCGATCCACTGCGGCTGCTGGCGCTGCGCGCCGACAAGCGGCAGGGTGCCCAGCGTCATGGCGACCAGCAGGGCGACGATGAGGGCGAATTGACCCAGTTCGGGAATCATGCGGGCTTCTTCCTACTGCCGGAGGGTTCTCGCCGCGGCTTCGGCCGCAGCCTTGTTCGCTGCCGCGCGCTGGTGCGCGTCGCCGACGGCTTTGGCCGCTTCCGGCGGCATATAGTTCTCGTCGTGTTTGGCGAGCACCTCGCTGGCCGTGAAGACGCCATCGTCGCCGAGCCTGCCCTGCGCGACGACGCCTTTCCCCTCGCGGAAGAGGTCGGGCAGGATGCCCTTGTAGGCGACAGTCATTTCCTTTTCGGTGTCGGTGACGACGAAGCGCATCGTCACGCCATCCGCCTGGCGCTGCAGCGAACCTTCCTTGACCATGCCGCCGATACGGAAACTTCTGCCCTGCGGTGCCTCGCCGGCAGCAACCTGCGTCGGCGAGAAGAAGAACACCAGGTTGCTGCGAAAGGCGTTGAGCACCAGCGTTGCGGCAACGGCGAGGATCGCCAGCCCGCCAAGGATCAGCAGAATGCGTTTGTGACGTGGTTTCAATCTCGACTCCTGCCCGGGTTGGCGGCGCGCTGACGTCTGGCTTCGGTCTGCTCGGCGCGGTACTGACGCAGCAGACGAGCGAGCAGCCTGCTCCGACTGCGGCGCAGCAGCATCGGTTCCGCCAGCATCGAAGCAGCCATCACCAATACCGAGCCCCATACGTAGAAGCCATGATTACCCATCGCCAGAAATTCGGCCAGACTGTTCCAGTGCATTTCTCTACTCCGCCTGCGCGAGCAGCGCGCGCACCCATTCGGTGTGTCGCTCGCGTTCGAGCATGATGTTGCGCACCCGCATCAGTGCAATGGCGATGCTGTACATCCAGCAGGCCAGCGCGCAGAACAGCATTCCCCAAAGCATCTGCGCGGCCATGCTCGGCGCCTTGCCGAGACTCACCGAAGCGCCCTGGTGCAGGGTATTCCACCACTTGACCGAAAAATAGATGATCGGAACGTTCACCACGCCGACCAGCGCGAGGATCGCACCCGCCCGGTCGGCCCGCCGCGGATCGTCGATCGCCGCCTGCAGCGCGATGAAGCCGATGTAGAGGAAAAGCAGGATCAGTTCGGAAGTCAGGCGCGCGTCCCAGACCCACCAGGTGCCCCACATCGGCTTTCCCCACAGGGCGCCGGTCCACAGCGAAAGAAAAGCGAAGAGCGCGCCGGTCGGCGCCAGCGCCGACGCCATCATGCCCGACAGGCGCGTGTGGAAAGCGAGTCCGATGGCCGCCCAGAAGGCCATCACCAGGTAAATGAACATTGACATCCACGACGCCGGCACGTGCAGGAAAATGATCCGGTAGCCCTCGCCCTGCTGCGCGTCGGTCGGCGCCAGCAGAAAGCCGATGCCCAGACCGACCACGGCGAAGATACCAGCCAGCGTCCAGAAGCACGGAATCAGCTTGCCGGCGAGCGGGTAGAAGGTCTGCGGACTGGCGTACCGGAACCAGTTGATCACTCTGTTCGTCATCTATTCCAGGGCAACTCGCAGCGCCGCGGCGGTCGGCCACGGCGCAAAAAACACGCCGCCCAGCGCCATTGCGCCGAGCAGCGACAAATGGGCCTGCGGCCCGAGGCCGGTGAGCGTCGCGTCCACCGCGCCAGCCCCGAAGATCAGCACCGGAATGTAAAGCGGCAGCACCAGCACGGAGAGCAACACGCCGCCACCGCGAACGCCCAGCGTCAGCGCCGCGCCGATCGCACCGATTCCCGACAGCGCCGGCGTACCGATCAGCAGGGACAGGGTCAGCACTGCCAGCCCGTCACCGCTCAGGTCGAACTGGATTCCCAGCACCGGCGCCAGCAATACCAATGGCAGTCCGGCGACCAGCCAGTGTGCGATCAGCTTGCCGAGCACCATCAGGCCCAACGGTTGCGGTGCCAGCGCCATCTGTTCGAGTGTACCGTCGCGGTGGTCGTCGGCGAACAGACGCGGCAACGAGAGCATCGTGGCGAGCAGCGCGGCGACCCACAGGACGCCAGGTGCCAGCTTGCGCAGTTGCTCCGGTTCCGGTCCGACTCCAAGGGGAAACAGGCTGACGACGATGATGAAAAAGAACATCGCTGCCAGGATGTCGGCCTGCCGCCGCATTGCCAGCCGCAGGTCGCGACCGATCACCGCACGGATCGATATTAGCATTTTCTCAACTAGATTCGTCCGTACGATGCAGCCGCAGTGCCCAGCCAGAGTTCGCGCAGCGCGCCGGCGGTGACGCTCACCGCCTGATGGCTGGTCAGAACCGCCAGTCCGCCTCGCTGCAAATGCGCGCCGACGAGGCCGGAGACGAGCTCGACGGCAGCCGGATCGAGCGCCACGTAGGGCTCGTCGAGCACCCACAACGGGCGCTTCTCATGCACCAGGCGAGCCAGCGCGGTTCGCCGTTTCTGGCCCTGCGAGAGATAGCGGCACGCGAGGTCGGCGCGGCCGTGCAGTCCGACCTGTTCCAGGGCGTCGAGCGCTGCGTCTTCGTCGAGGGACTCCTGCGCCAGTGCTGCCGCGGCGAGCAGATTTTCCAGTGGCGACAGCTCTTCCTTGATCGCGTTGTGGTGGCCAAGGTAGCAGAGTTCACCGCGAAACTCCTCTCCAAGCTTGCCGATCGGCTGCCCGCGCCAGCACACCTCGCCAGCGGCGGCTGGCGTCAGACCACACAGCATGCGCAGCAGGCTGGTCTTGCCGGATCCGTTCGCTCCCTGCACCTGCAGCATTTCGCCGCACGCCAGGCGGAAGCTGACGCCGGCGAACAGGCGGCGTTCGCCGCGCACGCATTCCAGATTCGAAGCTTCAAGCATGCAAGGGGATCCGGGAAATGGCCGAAGCCGGCAAGGGCCTCATTCTGAATCCCGCAGTTTAGCCCCGGATTGACGAAAATCAAAATCGATTCAATGGCTTTTAGTACTCTGTTGTGATCTTCTCGGGGAGTTTTGCGCTGCCGCCGGGCGTGCACCAGTCGACATGGGCGTGGGAGGGGCAAGGATCGGTCGCGAGCTGGGCTCTACCGCCATGTCTCGCGATGCGCGATCACGCGCAACTCTGCGCGGTGCGCGGCTTCGTGCTCCGGTCCGCCGGGAGCGCTGCATGCGATCCGGCTCGCCATGGACCGGCAGCAGATCGTCGACGATGCGGCACGCGCCGGGGCTGCGGTGGGCCGGGGTTTATGCTTTAATTGCAATATGACAGTGCCGCTGGCGGCATTGCACGACTCCTGTCCCATCGGCGGGGGGCATCCGGTTCGAGCGACCAGTGGTGCCGCGATGTAGGTGAAGGAACGGGAAGTCGAATAATAAGGAGACAGCAAATGTGTTCGACTTGCGCTTGTGGCAGCGCGGAAGCCCGCGTCGCCGGCCGGATATTGTCCGGCGCAGACGATCCCAAGGGTGCCGACCGCGACCTGGGACCGCAGGCGGCGGCCTCCGCCGTCCCGACCTGTCTCCGCGTCATGGGGCGCAGGCGGGTACATCGCCGACTCGCCGGGAGGCACGTCCAGCCGCCGCACGAACCGGCGGCAACGAGAATGACCCCGTCGCGCATGTCGCACATCGCCGAGCCTGAGGCCCGGATCGTTGCCGCGGCGGGATACTGAAATGTCCGAACCGATCGTCTGCCGGAACATTCGCGTCAGCGGCGTCGTTCAGGGCGTCGGCTTTCGCCCCTTCGTCTGGCGGCTGGCCAGGGAACTTGGTCTCGCGGGCTGGGTGCGCAACGATTCGCGCGGGGTCGAGATCGAGGTGAGCGGCGCGCCGGCGCAGGTCATGAATCTCGTCGAACGTATCGAGCAGGATGCGCCCCCGTTGGCGAAGGTCAGTTCGGTCGTCGCCCGCGATACGGCGCCGGTGCACGCCAATGATGGCTTCGTGATCATCGACAGCCGCAGCGGCCGCGCCGCTACGATGATCGGACACGATACCGCGGTCTGCCGCGACTGCCTGAGCGAGATGTTCGACCCGGGCAGTCCTCGCTGGCGCTATGCCTTCACCAATTGCACCAATTGCGGACCTCGCTACACGATCAGCCGCGGCCTGCCGTACGATCGGGTGCGGACCAGCCTCAAGGCTTTCGCCATGTGTCCCCGCTGCCAGTGCGAGTATCGGCGTCCCGAAGACCGGCGGTTCCACGCCGAGGCCAATTGCTGCGCGAAGTGCGGACCGCAACTGTTTCTTCTCGACGCCGAGGGACATCGCGTGCCAGGCGACCCGATCACCACCACCCTGAGCATGCTGCGGGAAGGCAGGATCGTCGCGATCAAGGGGCTCGGCGGCTTCCATCTGGCTTGCGATGCGCGCAGCGCGGTTGCTGTCGCATTGCTGCGCGAACGCAAGCAGCGCGACGAGAAGCCCTTCGTCGTCATGCTCGCCAACGCCGCCTCGGCCGCTCACCTGGTGCAGATGGGGATCGGTGAACCCGGACTGCTGGCGTTGCCCACACGACCGGCGATCCTGCTGCGCAAGCGCAGCAACTGCGACGAGGCGCTGCCCGGTGTCGCACCCGGGTTGGCGTGGCTTGGCGTCATGCTGCCCTACACGCCCGTGCAGTTTCTGCTCTTCCACGAGGCGGCCCGGCGTCCGGCGGGAACCGGCTGGATGGAACGAGCGCAGGATCTCGCCCTGGTGATGACCAGCGCCAATCCCGGTGGCGAACCGCTGGTGGTCGGCAACAGCGAAGCGCTGCTGCGCCTGTACGGGATTGCCGATGCTTTCCTGATGCACGACCGTGACATCGTCACGCGCTGTGACGACAGCGTCGCGCGCATCACCACCGGCGGCCTGCAGTTCATCCGCCGGGCGCGTGGCTACACGCCTCGGGCAATCAAGCTGCCGGTTTCGGGTCCCGCCGTCCTGGCGGTCGGTGGCTGGTTCAAGAACACCATCTGTGTGACGCGCGGCGATGAGGCCTTCGTTTCGCAACACATTGGCGACCTCGACAACGCGGCCGCATGCGATTTTCTCGACGAGACCGTCGCTCAGCTGGTGAAACTGCTCGGCGTCGAACCGACGATCGTCGCCCATGACCTGCATCCGGATTTCCACTCGACGCGGTTTGCCGCGGACTTCGCGCAGCAACGCCGTTTGCCGCAACTCGGCGTCCAGCACCATCACGCGCACGCCGCGGCGGTGCTCGCCGAACACGGAATGCAGGGTCCCAGCCTGGCGCTGTCGCTGGATGGGGTCGGTCTTGGCAGCGACGGTACCGCCTGGGGCGGTGAATTGTTGCGCGTCGATGGCGCCAGCTTCGAGCGCCTCGGCCATCTCGTGCCGCTGGCCCTGCCCGGTGGCGATCGCGCCGCCAACGAACCCTGGAGAATGGCGGCGGCAGCGCTGTACCGCCTCGGTCGGGGAAGCGAGATCGCCGCGCGCTTCGGCGAGCAGCAGGCGGCACGGGCAGTCGCGCAGATGCTGGCGGGCAATCTTCATTGCCCACCGACGACAAGCATGGGGCGAATGTTCGACGCCGCTGCCGGCTTGCTCGGAATCAGGGCGGTGATGGCTTACGAAGGGCAAGCGGCAATGCTGATCGAAGGCATGGCGCAGCGTTACGGCGACATCCTGCCGCTCGACCAGGGTTGGACGATCGACCAGGGCCGGCTCGATCTGATGCCACTGCTGGCGGTTCTGGCCGATGAAAAGAACACCGAACGCGGCGCCGCGCTGTTCCATGCGACGCTGGTCGCCGCCATTGCCGATTGGGTGCGCGCCCTGGCTCCCGAGGCGAAGGCGGTGGTTGCCAGCGGCGGCTGTTTCCTCAATCAGGTGCTGTTGCGCGGGCTGCGCGCCCGCCTCGGCGCACAGGGGATACGCATCATCGAGGCGCGCCAGGTGCCTCCCAACGATGGTGGCCTCGCCGTCGGGCAGGCGTGGGTCGCCCTGCAGCATCTGCTGCGGCAATAGGCGGGCGTCGGCATTCGAGACAGTCGTCGCAGAGCGCGGCCATGTTGTTCCCGGGCGCGCTCGACCGGGGCTTCGAGGTGGGCGGCGAGATGCCTGACGTCGGCATCGACCAGGCCTGACAGGCGCTGGCAGGCGCTGTCAGGCGCCTCGCGACAGGACTTCGCAATACTGTCGGGTGCGAGTAGCGGCAGTTGCCGCGCCGGCAACGCCGGCGAAACCAGGGCGGGAATCCGCACGCAGAGTTCAGCGACCTGTCGGGACAAGTCTTTCTGGCGTGACAAGATCTTTCTTTCCGAAACTCCGCATCGACGACCTCATGGCATGACCGAAGTGCACGCCGCGCGAGCCCGGTCGCCACGGCAGGGTGCGCGAGCCTACTACCTCGCGAACTGCCGGTACCCGTCTGCCGCAACGCGGCGATTGCGGCAGACGGGCCGTTCGTCGGTTGCGCTCGTGACTTTTGCACTACACTCCGCTATTCCCGATTTGGAGCACCGACATGCAGCACTTCGGCATTGGCACCCTGCTGTTGATCTTTGCCGGTGGCGCAGTCGCCACCTGGGTTTCCGGCGTCTGGCTGGCGAAGGTCACGGATGTCCTCGACGACCGCTTCGGTCTGGGAGAAACGATTGGCGGCATGATCCTGCTCTCGGTTACGGGCGGGCTTCCCGAACTGGCGATCACGATCAGCGCGGCGAGCAGCGGCCATCTCGACATTGCCGCCGGCAACCTGATTGGGGGTGTCGCCGTACAGACGCTGGTCCTGGTGATTGCCGATCGCTGCATTCGCGGTCCCTTGCCCTTGTCGACGGCTGCCGCGTCGCTGGTTCCCGCACTCGAAGGGATTCTCGTCATCTGCGTCGTCGCGATCACGGCGATGGCCGGCTTGTTGCCGAAGTCGGCAGCGGTAGGGCCGCTCAGCGTCGGCAGCCTCGTCATTGCCATCACCTGGGCGGTAGGCATGTGGATACTCACCCTCTGCCGCGACCGGAAGGATCTCGACCTACCGGCTCCTGCCGGCGCGGATCCAGCCGCAACGAAATCGCCACTGGCGGCGACTGACCCGAGAAGCGATCAAGGTCTGGCGGCTGCCAGCACGACGCGACTGGTGACAATTTTTGTCCTCGCGTCCGTTATCACGTTGATCGCTGGGGTCCTGCTCGAACAGAGCGGCGATCGCCTCGCCGACCTGATCGGAATGAACGGCGTGCTCTTCGGCGCGACGGTACTGGCGCTAGCGTCGGCGCTGCCCGAGATCAGCACGGCAATCACCGGCGTGCAGATGAGAAGCTACACACTCGTCTTCGGAGACATTTTCGGCGGCAACGCGTTTCAACTCGTGCTTTTCGTCCTTGCCGACCTGCTTGCCTGGCAACCGGTCCTTACGCACGAAGGGCGCGCCAACGCCTGGATCGGGATGATCGGGCTGGTGATGACCACCATCTATGTGGCAGGCATCCTTCTGCGTCCGCGGTGGCGCTACTGGGGCCTCGGCGCAGACTCGTGGGCAGCGTTCATCGCTTACGGCTTGGGACTCTGGGGACTCGTCCTGATCTCGAACTGATCGAAGGAAGCCGAGGCGGGGATCCGACCCGGACGGCGTGGGTCATTCGGCGAACGGAGGCTGCCCGTCGCCGGGACGTCTTCGCAGCCTCGGTGGTCGCGCCAGTGCGCGAAACAGGGCAAGGAACGCGGCAATACCTGCTGACGGTCTTTGCGCGTGCTGCTGCTTTCCCGGCGGACGCAGGGCGCGAGGCGCGCCCTGGCCACTTGCGAGGCCGGCCGACCGGTCCCTGGCGAAGCACGCCAAGGCAGGCAATTGCCGCCAGCAGGTGCGGATGCCTTTGCGCTTGCGACGATCTTGCACGCTTGCGCCGTCGCTTGCTGTGCGCGCAGTGTGGGGTAGAATGGCCGCCGCGAAGCACCTCCCCGTGGCGGGCGTGTTCGGGACCGTTGACCTTACCGCGGGACGCCGCGAAACGCCGGTTTCGCCAGGCTTTCGCAATTCTCGGAAAGTGCTGGAAATGATTCGTTTCGCTTCGCTGGGCAGCGGCAGTCAGGGCAACGCACTGGTGGTCGACGCTGGCGAGACGAAGGTGCTGGTCGACTGCGGCTTTTCCACACGCATGGCGACGGCGCGCCTGGCCCGGCTCGGGACCTGTGCCGAAGACCTGGCGGCGATCCTGGTGACGCACGAGCATGGCGATCACGTCGCAGGTGTCTTTTCGCTGGCCGGCCGTTACCGAATTCCCGTGTATCTCACGCACGGCACGCACGCGGCGGCTGCACGCGGCAGGAGCGGCCTGCCGGAGTGCCGGCTGATCGATGGCCATGCGCCGTTTGCCGTCGGCTGCCTGGAAGTGCAGCCGTTTCCCGTGCCGCACGACGCGCGCGAACCCGTCCAGTATGCATTCAGCGACGGTGCGCACCGTCTTGGCGTGCTCACCGACAGCGGTTCGATCACCCCGCATATCGTCGATGTTCTCGGACTTTGCGATGCCCTGGTGCTCGAGTGCAACCATGATCAGGGGCTGCTGGCGGCGTCGCGCTACCCAACGCATCTCAAGCGGCGCATCGCCGGACGTTTCGGCCATCTGGAAAACGGCCAGGCGGCGGCCCTGCTGCAGCAGGTCGATACGCGGCGCCTGCAGCACCTGGTGGCGGCGCACCTGAGTCAGGAGAACAACCGGCCCCGACTCGCCGCCGCCGCTCTGGCCACGGCGCTCGGCTGCGATGAGGACTGGATCGGGGTTGCCGATCAGGACGGAGGATTCGACTGGCGGCAACTGATCTGAATCCGCCGCGGTGACGAGGCACTGAGGCAACAAAAAAAAGCCGGCATGGGCCGGCTTTCTTGTTGCCTGAAGTGCGCGATTACTTCTTCGGCTCTTCCTTGGCGGGCTCGGCGGGCTTGGCAGCTTCGGCGGGCTTGGCGGCTTCGGCGGCCGGAGCGGCGGCAGGAGCGGCGGCAGGAGCCGGGGCCGGGGCGGCAGCGGCAGGAGCGGGGGCGGGAGCAGCAGCCGGCTTGGCTTCTTCCTTCTTGCCACAAGCGGTAACAGCAAGAGCGATCAGCGCAGCAACGAGGAGGGAGTTCTTCATGATGAGGTTCCTTATCGACAATGGAATGACTGTAACGAGCCAAAAGCTGAAAGGGTTGACCGGCGAACACGTCGACCAACTGAGAATTCTATCACCGATCATCGACTTTGCGACCCAAAATAGGAAAAACCTGGATTCCGATCGGCCACCTGTGGTTCGCTCTGTCGCGAGCTTTCGCTTCAGAGCGCTCGCCATTGGAGCGCGGGCAGTCCGAGTGAAACCGCGGCCCGCTTGGTGAGCCGGGCCGCTCAGACGTGACGGGCGAAAAACAACAGCGGGTCGACCCAGCCGAGAGCGATCGAGAAGAATACGGTGATCATCAGCAGAAAGAGCAACGAGGCCACGCTGCCAACGATCATCCGGTCGGTGAAGAAGCGTCGGGCCCTGCCGCGCAACCCCAGATAGTCGGCCAGTGACAGTGGGTGAGGGGTGGCTCCGGCCTCTTCGCTGGCGATGAATCGCGCGCCGCAGCGGTTGCAGCGGTAAGGCGCCTGGTGTTTGAGCCGTAGGGCAATTCCTTCCCTGGGGCCGCTTCGCCGCGAGCGGCGGACATCTGGCGAATGGCATCTTGGGCAGCTCATGATGGAAACAGACCTCCTCTGATCGATCGGGCACAAGGGCCCGGGGAATGCAGGACACGGTGCAGACTCTAGCGATTGCCGCAGGAAAGTCTGTGCGCATTTCCACGAA
>NZ_JAMTDV010000118.1 GCF_023806565.1 Accumulibacter sp.
CCGCGAGGTCAGAGCGAGAGGAAGGCCGCGCAAGGCGATCGAGGCGGCGGCTTCGCCTTTTTCCGAACAATTGTCGATGGATATTTGAGCCCGGCCTCTTCTTGACTTGTTCGGCGCTCTTTTGCGCTTGCCCAAAAAGCGGGCGCGACACTAGACTGTCAGGTCACGTCACTCGAGGAGATCGCCATGCCTTTTGTCATTCGTATCCACCAGACCGGTGGACCAGAAGTGATGCGCTGGGAGGAGATCGCTTTGGCCGAGCCCGCGCCCGGGGAAGTGCGCGTGCGGCACGAGGCCGTCGGCCTCAACTACATCGACGTCTACCACCGCAGCGGCCTCTACCCGCTGCAGTTGCCCAGCGGCATCGGCCTCGAAGCAGCCGGTGTCGTCGACGCGGTTGGCAGCGGGGTGAGCGACCTGAGCCCCGGCGATCGCGTCGCTTACGCTGGCGGGCCGGTCGGCGCTTACAGCCAGGTACGCTGCCTGCCGGCCGACCGTTTGTTGAAGCTGCCGGACGCAATTTCCTTTGCTACCGCCGCGGCGATGATGCTGCAGGGCCTGACCAGCGCCTACCTGCTGCGTCGCACGTATCGCGTGCAGACCGGCGACGCCGTTCTGATCCACGCTGCAGCGGGCGGTGTTGGGCTGATTGCCTGTCAGTGGGCGAAAGCGCTCGGCGCGACGGTGATCGGAACGGTTTCCACCGAGGCCAAGGCGGCCTTGGCTGCGGCACACGGTTGCGACCACGTCATCGACTACACGCGCGAGAACTTTCCGCGGCGGGTTCGCGAGATCACCGCGGGCACCGGAGTGGCAGTGGTCTACGATGGGGTGGGCAAGGATACCTTCGCCGGCTCGCTCGACAGCCTGCGTACCTGCGGCATGATGGTCAGTTTCGGCAACGCTTCCGGCCCCGTGCCGCCATTCGACCCGCTGTTGCTTTCGCAGAAGGGCTCGCTCTTCCTGACGAGACCGACGCTGATGCATTACACGGCGAAGCGGGACGACCTGCTTGCGCTGGGCGCCGAACTGTTTGACGTAGTCGGATCGGGGAAGGTGAGGATCGAGGTACATCAGACGTACCCGCTGGCCGAGGCGGCGACCGCGCACCGTGATCTCGAAGCGCGCAAGCATACCGGATCGACCATCCTGCTGCCTTGATGAAGCGCCTGCGCGCCCGCCTGGTCGCCCTGCGCTACATGCTGGCGACGGCCTGGCCAATCGTCCTGATTTCGGCAATTGGCCTGGTCGTTGCCTATCAGTTCGTCTCGCCCGAGCCACCGCGGCACATCACGATCTTCACCGGCAGCGAAACCGGGGCCTACTACGGCTACGCGCAGCGCTACGCCAAACTGCTGGCGGCGCGGGGAATCACCCTCGATGTCCGGACTTCTGCCGGCTCGGAGGAGAATCTCTCACGACTCGAGAAGGGCGAAGGGGAGGTCGCCTTCGTGCAAGGCGGCACTGCACCGCCGGCTGGCGACGACGATGGTGCAGGCTCGCTCCTTTCGCTCGGCAGCGTTGCCTACGAGCCGGTGTGGGTCTTCTACCACGGCACGCAGCGCATCGACAGGCTGCACCAGTTGGCCAATCGGCGCGTCGCCGTCGGCGAAGACGGAAGTGGCATCCGCGGACTCGCGCTGCAGCTTCTCGAAGCGAACGACATTTCTCCGGCCAGTCCGAATCTCCTGCCGATCGCCGGACTCACGGCAGCGGAAGCGCTGCAGCAGGGGCAGATCGACGCCGCTTTCATCGTTGCTGCACAGGAAGCGCCCGTGGTGCAGGTGATGCTGCGCTCGCCCGGACTGCGCGTGGTCAGCCTGAGCCAGGCGGAGGCCTATCTGCGTCGATTCCCTTTTCTCTCCAAAGTCCTTCTGCCGCGCGGCGTCGTCGATCTGGTGCGCGATGTGCCGCCGCGCGACACCTGGCTGCTGGCGACGACGGCCAATGTCGTCGTTCGCAGCGACCTGCATCCGGCGCTGGTCAGCCTGCTGCTGCAGGCGATGACCGAGGTCAATGGCAAGGGTGGCTTCTTTCAGCGCGCCGGCGAATTTCCGGCGTACAGGGATCATACCTTCCAGTTGTCGAAGGATGCCGAACGCTATTACAAGTCCGGGCCGCCCTTTCTCCAGGTCTACCTGCCGTTCTGGCTGGCAGTGATGGTCGAGCGCCTGTTCGTGATGGTTCTGCCGCTGTTGATGCTGTCGCTGCCGCTGCTGAAATTTGCGCCGGCCATCTACAGTTGGCGGGTGCGCTCGAAGATCTTCCGTTACTACGGTGATCTGAAGTTCCTCGAAAACGATCTGCGTCATCACTACGACCCGACACGCCACAAGGAGTATGTCGAGCATCTCGACCGGATCGACGAAGGCGCCAGCCTGCTCAATATCCCGCTGGCTTTCAGCGATCTGCTTTACACTCTGCGTGAGCATATCAACCTGGTTCGTGAGGAGTTGCGCCGCCTCGACGCGAGCCGTGACGAGGGCGATGAATGATGAAATCCATCCTGATTGCGAATCCCAAGGGCGGTTCGGGGAAGTCGACGCTGGCGATCAATCTCGCCGGCCATCTGGCGAGCCTCGGTCATCGCGTGATGCTCGGCGACGTCGACCGTCAGCAATCGGCTCGCGAATGGCTGCGCTTGCGTCCGTCGATCCTGCCGACGATCCGCAGTTGGGACATCGAACCAGGAAAAACGGCCCGGCCACCGAAGGGAACGACGCACGTCGTCCTCGACACGCCGGCCGGCCTGCACGGCAAGGCGCTCGATTCAGTGATCAAACAAGTGAATCGGGTGCTCGTTCCGGTGCAGCCCTCACTCTTCGACATACTCGCGACGCGCCATTTTCTCGAAGTGCTGCTCGCCGAGAAGGCGGTGCGCAACGAAAACGCCTTCGTTGCCGTGGTTGGCATGCGTGTCGATCCGCGTACCCGTTCCGCAGCGGAACTCGAGCGCTTTCTCGCGCAATACGACCTGCCGGTGCTCACCCACCTGCGCACGACGCAGCTTTACGTGCAGACGACGATGCATGGCATGACGATGTTCGACCTCTCCGCGTCGCGCGCGGCCAAGGATCTCGAACAGTGGCAGCCGATCATCGACTGGGTGAACCATTGAGCCACGACGCCTGAGCGCTTGCGGTAACGGTCCGCGGCGCGAAGCAGGAGCGGCGTATCGACGAAGAGGGGTTGACCACACCCCGGCGGCGGCTTCGTCCTGCGATCATCGCTTTGGTCGGCCCGGCCTCGCGGTAGAATGACCGCATGTCCCACGCCCGCTTCATCCACCTTCGCCTGCACAGCGAGTACTCGATCAGCGACGGCATCGTCCGTCTCGACCACGCGGTCGCACGCGCTGCCCGCTGCGGCATGCCGGCGCTGGCACTCACCGATCTCGCGAATCTCTTCGGCCTGGTCAAGTTCTACACCGCCGCACGTGGCAAGGGAATCAAGCCGCTGCTCGGCAGCGACGTCCATCTGGCCAACGAGGCCGACCCGGATCGACCCTATCGCCTGTTGCTGCTCTGTCGCTCCCACCAGGGCTATCTGCAGCTCTGCGAACTGCTCTCGCGCGCCTACCTGTCGCCGCGGGTGCGCGGGCGAGCCGAGATCACGCGTCGCATGTTGCAGGAAGTCGGCGTCGATGGACTGATCGCGCTCTCCGGCGCGGCGGCCGGCGATGTCGCCGAAGCGCTCCTGCAGGGCAATCGGCAACAGGCAGTGGATCGCGCGCGCCGTTGGCAGCAACTTTTTCCGGGCGCCTTCTATCTCGAGGTGCAGCGCTATGGGCAGGCACAGCAGGAGTCGCTGCTCGCCGCCACCGCCGATCTGGCTGCCGACCTCGATTTGCCGCTGGTCGCGACGCATCCGATCCAGTTTCTCGAACGCGACGATTTCAAGGCACACGAGGCGAGGGTGTGCATCGCCGAAGGCTACATGCTCGGCGATCCACGCCGCCCGCGACCGTACACGGAGGAGCAGTACTTCAAGTCGACTGAAGAAATGATCGAGCTGTTTGCCGATCTTCCCGAAGCGATCGAGAATGCGGTGGAGATTGCCCGCCGCTGCAACCTGCAGATCACCCTTGGCAGGAGCTACCTGCCGGCTTTCCCGACTCCCGAGGGTGTCACGCTCGACGACTATCTCCGCCGGGAGGCGGTTGCCGGCCTCGAAGTGCGCCTGCGGCAGCTTTTCCCCGATCCCGCCGAGCGCGCCGAGCGGCGCCCGGCCTACGATGCGCGCTTGCAGCTCGAAACCGACACCATCGTGCAGATGGGGTTTCCCGGCTACTTCCTGATCGTTGCCGATTTCATCAACTGGGCCAAGAACAACGGTTGTCCAGTCGGTCCGGGGCGTGGCTCGGGTGCCGGCTCGGTCGTCGCCTACGCACTTGGCATCACCGACCTCGATCCTCTGCGCTACGCCCTGCTCTTCGAACGTTTTCTCAACCCGGAGCGGGTATCGATGCCGGATTTCGACATCGATTTCTGCCAGGACAACCGCTGGCGCGTGATCGACTACGTCCGCCAGAAATACGGTGCCGCCGCCGTGTCGCAGATCGTCACCTTCGGCACCATGTCGTCGAAAGCGGTGATTCGCGATGTCGGCCGTGTCCTTGATCTGCCGTACAATTTCTGCGATCAGCTCGCCAAACTGATTCCGGTCGAGACCAACAAGCCGCTGTCGCTGGCCAAGGCGATTGCCGCCGAGCCGCAGTTGCAGGCAAGGATCGCCGACGAGGAGGAGGTTCGGGAACTGTTCGATCTGGCGGCCCGCCTCGAGGACCTGACGCGCAACGTCGGCATGCACGCCGGCGGCGTGCTGATCGCGCCCGGCAAGCTCACCGACTTCTGCCCGGTCTATTCGGCCGACGGCGGCGGCTCGGTGGTCTCCCAGTACGACAAGGACGACGTGGAGAAAGTCGGGCTGGTGAAATTCGACTTTCTCGGCCTGCGCAACCTGACGATCATCCAGCTGGCAGTCGATTACGTCGAGCAGTTGAGCGGCGAGCGTCCCGATCTCGCGGCGCTCGCCTTCGACGATCCGCAGGCGTATCAGATCCTCCGCGAGGGCAATACGACTGCGATCTTCCAGGTCGAATCGGAAGGCATGAAGAAGCTGGTGCGGAAGCTCGCGCCCGACCGCTTCGAGGACATCATCGCCGTACTCGCGCTCTACCGGCCGGGGCCACTTGGTTCCGGAATGGTCGACGACTTCATCCTGCGCAAGAAGGGTCAGCAGAAGATCGACTACTTCATCGACGATCTCCAGGTCTGCCTCGAACCGACTTACGGGGTCATCGTCTACCAGGAACAGGTGATGCAGATCGCGCAGATCATCGGCGGCTACACGCTGGGTGCTGCCGACCTGCTGCGGCGCGCGATGGGCAAGAAGAAGGCCGAGGAAATGGCGCTGCACCGCGACCTGATGCGTGCCGGGGCGAAGAAAAAGGGCTATGACGAAAAGCTGGCGATGCAGCTTTTCGACCTGATGGAGAAGTTCGCCGAATACGGTTTCAACAAGTCGCACACCGCCGCCTACGCAGTGGTCACCTACCATACCGCCTGGCTCAAGGCGCATCATTGCGCGGCGTTCATGGCGGCGACGCTGTCGTCGGACATGGACGTGACCGACACGGTCAAGGTCTTCCACGACGACGCCGTCGCCAACGGCCTGCGCATCCTCGGCCCCGACGTCAACTCGTCCGCCTACCGCTTTACGCCGGTCGATCGCGGGACGATTCGCTATGGCCTCGGCGCCGTCAAGGGCACCGGCGAGCAGGCGGTCAATGCGATCCTCAGGGCACGCGAAGCCGATGGTCCGTTCCACGACCTGTTCGACTTCTGCCGGCGTGCCGACAAGCGTCTGGTCAATCGCCGGACGATCGAAGCGCTGATCCGTGCCGGCGCTTTCGATTCGCTCGACCCGCATCGCGCGCGTCTGCTCGCTTCGGTCGGCATCGCCATCGAAGCGGCCGAGCAGGCCGAACGCAACGCCATGCAGGCAAGCCTGTTCGATCTCTTCGAAGTCAGCGAGCAGGGGGGCGAACATGGTCCATCCTACGTCGAAGTGCCGCGCTGGAGCGAACGACAGCAGCTGAACGAAGAGAAGCTGGCGCTCGGATTCTATTTCTCCGGCCACCCTTTCCACGCCGTGCAGGCCGAGGTGTCGCGCTTCGTCCGCAAGCCGCTGGCGGCGCTCGAGGCGAGGAAGGAAACACAGTTTCTCGCCGGGCTGGTGGTCGGCGTGCGCAGCAAGATCACTGCGCGCGGCAGGATGGTCTTCATTCAGCTCGACGACGGCACCAGCACGCTGGAAGTGTCGGTGTTCAACGAACTTCTCGAAGCCGAACGCGCCAAGATCACGGAAGACGAGGTGCTGATCGTCGAGGGACGCGTGCAGCGCGACGATTTTGCCGGGGAAGGCCGCGTCAAGGTCGTTGCCGAACGCCTGTTGACACTGGCCGAAGCGCGTGGCCGCTTCGCCCGGCATCTGCGCCTGTCGCTCAACGGCCAGGCGAGCAGCAACGCGCGTGGCGCAGTGCATCGCCTGCAGACGCTGCTGGCACCCTACACGCCAGGGGATTGTCCGGTTCGCCTCGCCTATCGCAACGGTGACGCAGCCTGCGAGCTGGTGTTCGGCGACGCCAGCCGGGTTCGCCTCGAAGACGATCTGTTGAGCGCCGTGCGCGAATGGCTCGGCAACGACAATGTCTGCGTGGACTATGCGTGATCCCGGGCGGTCGGTGCGACGGGAACTCGCCCGGCCGCTCGCCAAGGCCGACGCGGAAACTCTCTCAGGAAGGCACACATGAAAGCTCCGTTGCTGATCGATCGGACGCTGCTCGACGCGGTCACTCGCGAGGCCCGCGAAAATCCGCGTCAGCGCAAGAACCGCAACTTCCATCAGGGCGACGCGGCGGTCGCGCATCGCCTGCTCAATGCCATCGAGCCCGGCTCGTATCTGGCTCCGCACCGCCACCTCGACGCGAACAAGGACGAAACGATCGTCGTCCTGCGTGGCCGGCTCGCCGTATTCTTCTTCGACGACGACGGCAACGTCCGGCAGACAGTGGCGCTGTCGCCGCTGGGCGCGGTTTGCGGCGTAAACATTCCGCATGGCGAATACCACACGGTGCTGGCCCTTGATCCCGGGACGGTGATGCTCGAAGCCAAGGCCGGTCCGTACCGGCCGCTTGCCGAGGCCGAGCGCGCACACTGGGCGCCGGCCGAGGGGGAAGCGGAGGCACTGGCGTACGCGCAGATGCTGATCGCGCACTGCGAAAGCCTCTGAAATCGTTGCCATTGGCAACGACGATCAGGAAACTCTCCTGTGCGTGCAACTGCCGAGCCGGCTGAGGTGGCGGGGTCCGCGAGACAGGATTTCAACCCCCTGCCTGGCGAAGCACCCGGTTGGAGGCACTGATTTAACAGGTGTTGCGCGACAGGCAAGCAGGCGACAGGCTGATTCGACGGAGACGGAAATTCCGTATACCGATCAGGTCAGCGCTTCCTAGGCGACTGCCGTTCCCTGCTCTCTGCCGCTGCTCGTGGAGGCTCGCTCGCCGAGGCTGAATCGACGTCCAGTGGACTTTTTGCAACAGGTGATTTCGCCCGTCTTGACCAAGTCCATGATTTTCCATAGACTCCGTTCCGTCCAGTAGCAAATACACACATTGCAGTCATCCGGCTGCGTCTTTGCCGCTCTGTTCGCACACTGTCGAAGCGTACAGAGTTCCGGCCTCAGGGGCTGTGTCCCCCAAGCATTCGAGGCTTTGCACCCGCCTGTAACCGTCCATCGTCGAGCCGTTTTTTGGCGCGACGACCAAAGTGAAGGAGAGAGCATGTCCGCAACAATTTCACTAGGGAGCTTTAGCGGGCGTCGTCGCATCGACGCCACTTTGAGTTTCGTTCAACACAACCTGATGGTCGTCGGCCTGATTCTTGCTTTGGTCTTTTTCAAGCCTTTGCTCAGCGACGGCATTCTCGCCGAGGCTGAGCAGGTGGTAGTGGCCGGGCCTTCTGCGCCGGTAGAAGCTACGGAAACGCCCAATGCAGTTTCCGAAACTCTGCCGGCACGCATGCAGCGCGTCCTCGACTTCGTTTCGCGCCGCTATCGGGTGGCACCGGAAGCGCTGGTGCCGGTGTTCGAAGCGGCGCAGGCAGTGGGCCGTGAGCGTCGGCTCGATCCGTTGCTGATCATCGCCATCATTGGCATCGAGTCGCGCTTCAACCCCTTCGCGGAGAGCGCCAGCGGTGCCAAGGGTCTGATGCAGGTGATTCCGGGATATCACCTGGACAAGGTGCCGCAGGGCGCCGGGCTGCAGCCGTTTCTTGACCCGGTGACCAACATCCAGGTCGGCGTCCACGTCCTCGAGGAGGCCATCCGTACGCGGGGCAGTCTGACTGCGGGCCTGCAATATTACGGCGGCGCGCCGGATGATCACGAAGGTGGCTACGCGAACAAGGTTCTTGCCGAGAAGGAGCGCCTCGAGCAGGCTGCACGGCGAGGCCCGGGTGCCCGGGCCTGACGCGATTGTCCCGGAGCTGCCGTAGCGAGCTAGCCGCTGACGCCGGCGCGGGCAATGCGCCGGATTGCCTGTCTCGCTTCGACCGGGAGAACGAGCTCGGAATGTGCAAGCGGCGTCATCAGCCGCTCGTCAAAGTGCAGCAGTCCTTCTTGGTCCTCCCGCAGGAAGTCGGCCTCGACGAGGTTCGCGATGAAGGCGGCGAATGTCGCCTTTTCGGGAAACTCCGGGGTGTTGAATTCGTAGAGAAGGGATAGCCGCTGCGCGAGCAGATGACAATGGCTTTCCAGTGCCGCGCGGCTCAGTTGCCCCGTACCGTGTCGCTGGAGCACGGCCAGGGTAAGGAAGTGGCGTTCGAGGAGTGGGCGGATGCTTTCGCCGAGCAGATGCAGTTCCGCAGATTCTTGGCTGATCGGCTCCGGTGCTGCCAGCCTGCCCGAGACGGCTGAGCGCACCAGCAGGCCGCGCGCCAGGAGCACGCGGATGACGGTTTCACTCGCTGTACCGAGCTCTTCCAGGGGCCAGCGAAGGAAGAGTTCGGCGCGCATCAGCGTGCAGATCCCGGCCACAGCGCGCAGCACGCGCGCTGTATCCAGGCGACGGTTATGACTCAGCAGGCAGGCGATGACCGCCGGCAGGGCGAACAGGTGGACGACGTTGTTGCGAAAGTACGCAAGTAGCGGAGCCTGTTTGTCGCGCACGCGAATCAGGTCGCCCAGCGGGTCGGTAAAACGCTCGATGATTTCCAGTCGTTCGACATAGGCCACGATCTCCTCGGCTGGCAGCGTGCAGCCCACGGTGGTCGGCGCGTACGGTGCGTCGCTAGCCAACACCTGGTAGTGCTCGAGCATGCGCAGCAGCGAACGTTCGTCGGCCGTATGCTTGGGCGTGGCGAGCAGAGTGAGGGCAACGAGGTTCACGGGATTGAGCACCGCCGCCTCGTTGATTCGCTTGGCGAGTTCTGCCGCCGCGTCGCGCGTCGCGCTGCGCGACCAGGGTGGCGGGTTGACCGATCGTTCCTCGCTCCAGCCCGGGTGGTGGGTGTCGAGAAAGCCGGCGAGCAGCAGCGGCTCGCCGACGTTGACATGCACCTTGCCAAATACGCGTCGAATGTCGCGTACGCTTTTCACGATGCCGAGCAGCGATTCGCGCTGTTTCGGCTGGCCCGCGAGCTCGTCGAGATAGGTACGTCCCTCTATCAGCTTTTCATAGCCGATATAGATCGGCACGAACAGCAGCGGTCGCGAGTGCTCGCGGAGGAAGCTTTGCACGGTCATTCCCAGGATGCCCGCCTTGGGAGTCAGCATGCGTCCACTGCGGCTGCGCCCGCCTTCGATGAAATATTCGATCGGAAAGCCGCGCGCCAGCATCAGATGCAGGTATTCGTGAAAGACCGCTGCGTACAGTGGCTCACCCTTGAAGCTCCGGCGCAGGAAAAAGGCGCCGCCCCGGCGGAGGAGCGAGCCAACGAACGGCAGGTCGAGATTGGCGCCGGCTGCGATATGCGGTGGCGTCAGCCCCTGACGGACGATCAGGTAGGACAACAGGAGGTAGTCGACATGACTGCGGTGGCAGGGGACGTAGACGATCTCGTGGCCCGGGGCGATCCTGGTGACGACGTCGAAGCGGTGGAGCTCGATCCCTTCATACAGGCGGGTCCATAACCAGGACAGGAACAGCTCCATGGCGCGCAGGACGCCGTAGGAATAGTCGGAAGCGATCTCCA
>NZ_JAMTDV010000119.1 GCF_023806565.1 Accumulibacter sp.
TGCGGTACGCCCGGAGCGCAAGTCGCCGCCGGCGCCGCCGGGGAAGCCGATGTAGCCGGGAGGCGATATTCCATGTCGGTGTATATACTGAAACAGGATGTCGGTTTGCCGCGCGTCGGCGATCCGCTGCCGTACGCCGGCGAATGCCGGACGCCGCGGGACTTTGCCAGCCGGGACGAATACACAGAGGGGGATCGATGAGTTCTTCGCCATCGGAAAAGCGCAGGCCTTCGGCTGCCGGGCGGGTCGCCAGGAAGCCGGTGGCCGCAAGCAGGAATGTCGCTGCACAGCCGGAGGAGAGCGGTGTGGTCGAGCAGGTGCGCGCAATGGCCGGCAGGTTGCTGGACCTCAGTTCGGCAACGATGGTCGCCGGCCGTGCGCTCGAAACGGCGGGTAAGGTGGGCCGCGCACTGCAGGGTGGGCACCCGATCGATGCGGCCAGCGAAGTCGTCAAGGCGGTGCTGCCCGGCGTCGGCGAAGCCGCCGGCTGGAGCAAGGCCGGTGCGGCCATCCGGGCGATGCGCGAGAAGGCCGGGATGACCATCGCCGAGGTCGGTGCAGCGCTCGACCTCAAGGATCCCTCATTGCTCGAGGCGATCGAGACAGGCCGCCTTGCTCTGTCGTTCGAACTGATCCTGCGCCTGGCGGCGGTCTTCGGACGCAATGATCCGGTCGGCTTCGTCATGCGCTTTACCCGCAGCACCAATCCCGAGCTGTGGAAAAGCCTCGAAGCCCTAGGTGTGGGCAAACTGGTGCTGCAGACGGTACGCGAACACCAGTTCGTCAACATCTATCGCAGCAACGACGATGCCCGCACGTTGAACGACGAGGAGTTCGCGGAGATTGCGAGTTTCACCCAGGCCGCTTTCGAGATGGCGATGGCGCTGCGTGCGCGACACCTGGCGAAGCGCGCTGGCGAGGAGTGAGCGGGTGGGTTGCGGCCGTGGGGAAGCGCTAGACCATTGTGTGCTCGTGCGTCAGTTGCCACGAAAGCGATTTTTGATATTAAACTATTGATCTTTTGTAAACCGGAACAGGGTCTTCGAACATGGCTGACGAATTGCTTCACAAGCATTTCACTCCCTACGCACTGCAACCTGGCGAGGAGTTCATGAACAGCGCGCAGCTGGCTCATTTTCGTGGCATCCTCGAAGCGCTCAAGCAGCAGTTGATGGAAGACATCGAGCGCACGGTGCATACCATGAAGGACGAGGCGACGGTCTTCGCCGATCCCAACGACCGGGCCAGCCAGGAGACCGACATCGCGATCGAACTGCGCAACCGCGACCGCGAGCGCAAACTGGTGAAAAAGATCGAGGAAACGATCGATCGTATCGACAGCGGAGACTATGGCTATTGCGCAGCCTGCGGCGTCGAGATCGGCATCAAGCGGCTGGAGGCGAGACCGACGGCGACCCTGTGCATCGACTGCAAGACGCTCGAAGAAGTGCGCGAGAAGCAGATCGCCAAGTAGGCAGGGACGTCTCCGAGTTGCTTCCCGGCTTGTGCTGCGACAGCAAAAAAAGGACGCCGGTGGCGTCCTTTTTGCTTCGTCCGTTCCGCTTGTTACGACTGCACCGCAGCGGCGCCGCCTTCCTCGGCGGTGAGGGCTTTCATCGACAGCCGGACACGGCCTTTCTCGTCGGCTTCGAGCACCTTCACACGCACTTTCTGGCCCTCCTTGAGATAGTCGGCAACGGCGTTGACGCGTTCGTTGGCGATCTGCGAAATGTGCAGCAGACCGTCGCGTCCCGGCAGGATGCTGACGATGGCGCCGAAGTCGAGCAGCTTGAGGACGGTGCCGTCGTACACCTTGCCGACTTCGACATCGGCGGTGATCGACTCGATCCGGGCTTTGGCGGCATCGGCAGCATCACCGCTGACGGAGGCAATGGTGATCGTCCCGTCATCCTTGATGTCGATGGTCGTGCCGGTTTCCTCGGTGATGGCGCGGATCACGGCGCCGCCCTTGCCGATCACGTCACGGATCTTCTCCGGATTGATTTTCATGGTGTACAGGCGTGGCGCGTAGCTGGAGACTTCCTCGCGGTGGCCGGACATCGAGTTCTGCATCTGCGCGAGGATGTGCCGGCGCGCTTCGCCGGCTTGGGTCAGGGCGACCTGCATGATCTCCTTGGTGATTCCCTGGATCTTGATGTCCATCTGGAGCGCAGTGACGCCGTTTTCAGTGCCGGCCACCTTGAAGTCCATGTCGCCGAGATGATCCTCGTCGCCGAGGATGTCGGTCAGTACCGCAAAGCGGTTGCCTTCCTTGATCAGACCCATGGCAATTCCGGCGACGTGCGCCTTGAGCGGTACGCCGGCGTCCATCAGAGCCAGCGAAGCGCCGCAGACGCTGGCCATCGAACTCGATCCGTTCGATTCGGTGATCTCGGATACGACGCGAATCGTGTAGGAGAAGTCTTCTACCGAGGGCAGAACGCCGAGCAGGGCGCGCTTGGCCAGGCGACCGTGGCCGATCTCGCGGCGCTTGGGGGTGCCGACGCGGCCGCACTCCCCCGTGGCGTAGGGCGGGAAGTTGTAATGCAGCATGAAACGTTCGCGGTACTCGCCGCCGAGCGCGTCGATGATCTGCTCGTCGCGGCCGGTACCCAGAGTGGCGACGACGATTGCCTGCGTCTCGCCGCGCGTGAACAGCGACGAACCATGTGCACGCGGCAGCACGCCCGAGCGGATCGCGATCGGTCGAACGGTACGGGTGTCGCGGCCGTCGATGCGCGGCTCGCCGGCGAGGATGCGGCCGCGCACGATGCGGGATTCGGCATCCGAGACCATGGTGCGGACGGCGTTGGCGTCCGGAGCGTCGTCGTCGGCGCTCATGGCTTCCACCGCGTAGGCGGTGATTTCCTTGATTCTCTGGGTACGCAGCTGCTTGCTGGTGATCCGGTACGCTTCCTGGAGTTCGGCCTCGACCAGCCGATTGACCTTGTCGTGCACCGCCTGGTTTCTTGCGGCCGGCGCCCAGTCCCACTCCGGCTTGCCGGCCGCATCGACGAGTTCGTTGATCGCGTCGATCGCCGTCTGCATCTGCTGGTGTCCGTAGACCACGGCACCGAGCATCACTTCTTCGGGCAGTTCCCGCGCCTCCGACTCGACCATCAGCACCGCCGCCTGGGTGCCGGCGACGACCAGATCGAGCTGGCTCTGGGCGAGTTGGCTGGCGCCCGGATTGAGCACGTACTGACCGTCGAGATAACCGACGCGAGCGGCGCCGATCGGTCCATCGAAGGGGATACCGGAAATGGCCAGGGCAGCCGACGCACCGATCATCGCCGGGATGTCGGGATCGATTTCCGGATTCAGCGACATCACCATCGCCACGATCTGGACTTCATGGTAGAAGCCCTCCGGGAAGAGCGGGCGCAGCGGACGGTCGATCAGGCGGGAGGTCAGGGTTTCCTTTTCCGATGGGCGTCCCTCGCGCTTGAAGAATCCCCCGGGAATCTTTCCCGCAGCGTAGGTCTTCTCGATGTAGTCGACGGTCAGCGGAAAGAATTCCTGTCCCGGTTTTGCGGTCCGGTTGCCGACTACGGTGACCAGCACGACCGTGTCGTCCATCGTGACGAGCACAGCCCCGCTGGCCTGACGGGCGATTTCGCCCGTTTCCAGGGTGACCCGATGCGCTCCGTAGGCGAAGCTCTTCTTGGCGATAGTAAACATTGTTCCCTTTCTCGAAAGTCCGGCGCGTGCCTGCCCACGATCCCGGCAGACGACCAGTGCGCCCGTACGGCAAAAAACACAAACAGCGGCGCAGCCCGCAAAGGACTGGCCGCTGACGGCTCGTCAATTCGCCCGTCGCGCCGACCGCAGGACGGGCCCGGCACCCGGGGCTATTTGCGCAAGCCGAGACGCTGAATCAGATTGCGGTACGAGTCGACATTGGTGCGCTTCAAATAGTCCAGCAGCTTGCGGCGGCGGCTGACCATGCGCAGCAGGCCGCGTCGCGAGTGATTGTCCTTCTTGTGCTCCTTGAAATGACCGGTCAGGTCATTGATTCGTGCGGTCAGAAGCGCCACCTGGACTTCGGAAGAACCGGTGTCGCCGGCCGCACGCTGGTAATCAGCCATGATTTGCGCCTTCTGCGCAACGTTGATCGCCATGTCAAACTCTCTTTCTCGGGAACGGCGCAGCCCCGGTTTGATAGAGCCAACGCCAGATGGATGAACGTGTTTATTCGCTTGGCGAAGCGAACCCGGGATTCTACCGGCCGGCAAGTCTGGCGACAAGTCCGCGATCGCGTGCGAGCATCGCGGTGCGCATGAGCAGGAGAGGGGCGACGGCATCGCCTGGAGTGCCGGGCGACCTATAATGAGGGCACTGGGATCTTTCACCTGCTCGTGGCGCCTCGTGAGGTGCAACAGGCTGGTCGCTTGTTAACTTCCCTCACGTGTCGACATTCTTTACACCACGCTTTGCCGACAGTTCGGGTGACCACTGAATAGGTCAAAGATAACAATGGCTTGTTCTCAAATGCCAAATTTGGCACGGAATTTGCTATATACGCATGGACGTCGGGCTCGGGTGCCTGGATCCGTCATCTAAATTAATCCAGAGTGAAAGAAAGGTACTAATTATGAAGAAATCCATCATTGCCCTAGCCGCACTCTTTGCTGCTGCCGGCGCGCAAGCAAGCACGATCAGCTACAACTTCAGCAATCCGGTATCGACCACCGAAATCACGCAGACGGGTACGCTCGGTCTGTTTGATTCGACTCTCGGAACCCTGACCGGTGCCTCGCTCGAACTCCAGGGTGCAGCCAGATTCGCGTTCACGGGGACCAACTCCGCGGCGCAGGCGCAGACTGCCAACATCACCAGTTCCACCGATCTTTTCTGGAGCAGCAGCATCGCCGCCCTGAGCGCGATTGTCAGCGGCACCGACGTTTTCCTTTCGCTGAGTTCCGGTCCGCAGTCGTATGCTTCGGGTGAGACGAAGAGCTTCGGTCCCTCCAACAAGAACGCCAGTGTCGTCGACGACCTGGCTTCGATTCTTGCCTCCATGGAAGCAGCCGGCGGCGGCAACTTCACCCTGACCTGCAATTCGCTCTCGGGCTTGGCGGTACAGGGCGGTGGCGGCAACATCGACACGACGCAAGACACCGCGGCGGGCTGCGGCGCCAGGATCGTCTATACCTATGATGAGCAAAAGGTACCTGAGCCCGCCTCGCTCGCTCTCCTCGGACTCGCGCTGGCCGGTGCCGGTGTCTCTCGCCGTCGCAAGGCCTGATTCCGATCCTTTCGTTTCGTAGAACACTCGCCCGGCATTGCCGGGCTTTTTTTTTGCTCCCTCTTTTCCTTCGCCGAGTGTGTTCGCTGCGGTGCACTCGGCTCGCGTGCTTGCCTCTCGCCACTATTCGAAAAATATTGTCTTCCCATTTTTCGGCACTTGCCGTGAAGACGATCACGGACGAGCGGTTTCTTGCCATGTTTTCGGGAGGTCGACCGGGGCACCAAGGCTCATCGGCTTCTGAGGGGCGACCGAGTTTGCACATTCCTTGCCCGGTTTGCCAGCGAGGGTGAGTGCCCTGATCAGCAGGAGGTGAGCCACGAGGAGGCGCGTTACTCGGTAGTGCGTTGCAAGCAGGCGAAGGGCAACCTTACCTATCCTTCGCTCGAAACCGGCAGTGGGTGCGCCAGCTGCCGTGTCAGCTCGGCTTCTCGCTCACGGCTCCGTAAGCCAGTGCTCGATGCGCAAATCCGCGACTCAGGCAATCTGGCGTGGCTACCGACATTGCCAGTTCGTCGGCGGCATGTCGGGCAAAGCGGTCACCTACCTCGGGGGGGCTCCGTTGTCGATGCTTTTCGTGCAGCCCGCAGCCTGGCTGTCGCAGCGGCGCCGGCGAGTTCGCCTGTCGCCGTTGGGCCCGCGCCAGAACTCAGCGATTGCGAGCAAATTTTTCGACGAGCCGATCGAGCTTTTCGGCGTGCTGGCGAGCCCGAGCCTCCTCTTCACGCTGCATCCTGCGCTGCTCTGCCTGCTTGCGGAGTCTTTCCGCGAGCAGTTCGGCGGCATGGCTGCGGTGTGTCTCGGGAATTTCTTCACCAGGCTGCCCGTCGAGATCGACGCGCCGAGTTGCCTTGCCCATGGCCTTCAGGTAGCGGGTCGAGTGCGTATGCAATCCGAGAGCAATGCGCAGCACCTTGCGATCGACGGTCGGCAGACGCGCCAGGAGTTGCCTGTCGACGCCGATGGCCAGCGGCAGGCAGTCGCGGAACACCGGGAACTTCTCCTGCAGTTCCTTCAGCAGTTGCCGGGCGTGATTGGCCGGATTGGCGGCTGGCGTGGGCGTGTTCATGCAGCCGGGGGCTTCAGAAGTGGATGCCGCGCATGATCTGCGAAAAAGCAACCTGGTCAGCCGTTTGCGCGGCGCCTTCGGCGGGTTTGCCGGCGGCCGCGCTGGAATCGGGGAACATGCGGAAGGAAGTGTTCATGGTGATTTGCGCCACCTTCGGCATCAGCGAATGCAGCAGCGCGCCAAAGATTCCGAGGCGAGTGGCGATGCGCACCGGTTTGTGGATGATCGCTTCCACCACCAGATCGGCGGCCTCGTCGGGTGACAGCGTCGGAACCTGATCGTAAAGCTTGGTCGGCGCAATCATCGGCGTTCTCACCAGAGGCATGTTGATGGTCGTGAACTCGATGCCGCGGTCGGCAAACTCGGATGCCGCGCAGCGTGCCCATGCGTCCATCGCCGCCTTCGAAGCGACATAGGCGGAGAAGCGCGGGGCGTTGGTGAGGACGCCGATCGACGAAATGTTGATGACGTGGCCCTTGCGTTTGGCGATCATCGCTGGCAGGAAGCCCATGGTCAGCCGGAGTGCCCCGAAATAGTTGACCTCCATCGTTCGTTCGAAATCGTGGAAGCGATCAAACGAGCTCTCGATTCCGCGGCGAATCGAGCGCCCGGCGTTGTTGACCAGGATGTCGACCCCGCCATGTTCCTCGGTCATGAAGCGGACGAAGGCAGCGCATTGCTCGGGATTCGCCACGTCGACCGCGTGCGTGATCAGGCGCAGACCGTCGGCTTCGAACTCCCGGCGGACTTCGTCGAGCGCGTGCGCGTCACGTGCGATGGTGACGGCGACGGCACCGGCTTCGGCCATCTTGCGGATGGTTGCCTTGCCGATGCCCGACGAGCCACCAGTGACCAGTACCACCTTGCCCTCGACCTGGCCACGCAGCGTGCGATCGATGAACAGGTCGGGGTCGAGATGGCGCTCCCAGTAGTCCCAGAGGCGCCAGGCGTAGCTGTCGAGCGGTGGCACGGCGATGCCGGTGCCTTTGAGCGCACGCAGCGTCTCGCGGCAGTCGAAACGGGTCGGGTAATTGATGAAATCGAGCACGTCATCGGGCAGACCGAGGTCCTTCATGATCGCCGTACGGATGCGGCGGACCGGAGTCAGGGCGAACATCGCCTTGCGCACCGATTTCGGGATGAAGCCCAGCAGCGCTGCGTTGATGCGCATCGCCATTTCCGGTGCGTGCGCCGCGCGCGCGAAAGTGTTGAGCAGGTCGCCAACGCGCATAGGTGCTGGATCGGTCAGATGGAAGCACTGGCCATCCTGCCCTTCGAGGTGAGCGATGTGATCCATCGCGGCGACGACGAAGTCGACCGGTACGACGTTGATCCGCCCACCCTCGATGCCGATCGTCGGCATCCAGGACGGGAACATGCGGCGCATCTTCTGGATGAGCTTGAAGAAATAGTAGGGTCCGTCGATCTTGTCCATTTCGCCGGTGCGCGAGTCACCGACGACAATTGCCGGACGGAAGACCCGCCAGGGAATCGTACACTCCCGGCGCACGATGCCTTCCGAATCATGCTTGGTGCGAAAGTACGGATTTTCGAGATTTTCCGCTTCTTCGAACATGTCCTCGCGGAACAGACCTTCGAACAAGCCGGCCGCGGCAATCGAACTGACCAGGTGGAAGTGGCGGGTACCGATCTCCTCGGCCAGACGCACGGTGTTGCGCGTACCGTCTACGTTGGCACGCTGCTGGTCTTCGGCGCTGGCCTTGAGGTCATAGATCGCGGCGAGGTGAAAGAAGTGGTCGATCTTTCCCTTGAGACGGTCGATGTCCGCATTTGCGACTCCCAGTCTGGGCTGGGTGAGGTCACCGACGATCGGAATGACGCGGTCTTCGCGACAGCCCCAGTAGTCGTAGAGTTCCTGCAGTCTCGGCAGTTCGACGGCGCGCGTCAGAAAATAGACGGTGGCTCCGGGGCGGCCCAGCAGCTTGGCAACCAGCCTCTTGCCGATGAAGCCGGTCGCACCGGTGACGAAATAATTCATCCTTGCCTCCTGAATTTCATTGCTCTCTCCTCGATTCGCGCCTGTTCGGGTCGTTGCGGCTGGACCGCGTGCGTCGGGTCTTTAGTGTGCGCCCTCTAGATATTGTCACTAGACTACGTGTTCAGGGCAAGCAAAAAACTTGTTGACCTCTCGATTTGACCTTCAAGGAGATGAAGATGGGCAGGAAACTCAAGGAATTGGCCGGCAGCGTAACAGAGAATCAGCTCGCAGCAACGGTCAAGGAGTCGGCACAGCAGATCTGGCTGGCCGGACTCGGCGCTTTTGCCAAGGCGCAGGAAGAAGGAGGCAAAGTGTTCGACGCGCTGGTCCGCGAAGGCGAGAGCATTCAGGCGAAGACGCGCAAGATGACCGACGAGCGAATCGCGCAGGTTGCCGGCAAGGCGGCCGGGACGTGGGATCGTCTTGAGCAGGTTTTCGAGGACCGCGTTGCGCGTGCGCTGGGCAGCCTCGGAGTTCCCAGCAAGCAGGACATCGATCGCTTGTCGAAGCGGGTCGTCGATCTGAGCGCGGCAGTGCAGGCACTGACCGAAGGCAAGGCGGTTCCCAGGGTCGTGGCCAAGGCGACCAAGCCGGCGGCCGAGGAAACTTCCCTGGCGGACGAGCCGGTGTCGGCCAAACCCGCCGTGCGCCGGACTGCCGCGGCGAAAAAGGCTCCGCCGGTGACTCCGGCCGATGTCCTGAGCACCCTGCCACAGCAGACCGCCGAGTAAGCCTGCGCCGGCTCGGGTTGCGAAGTGCTTGCCCGGGTCGGGCACCGCGGGCGGCCGAAGCATGGTGAACGCCACCCGCAGCGGGCGCGAAAGCGCCGTCGGAGGGTGCGTGGATTCTCCGCCGGCGGTGGCTTTCGGGCTTGACCAGCGCTGGCGCCCAGGAGCAGGCGCTCGCAAGCGGGGCACTGGCAAGCCGCCTTCGCTGCTGGCGGAGCGACGCTCGTCGAGGAGAGGGGGGCACTGAATGGTGGCCACAAGCAAAGGGTCGAAAATCGGGCTGGCGCTCGCCGGAGGTGGGCCGGTCGGGGGAATCTATGAAGTGGGCGCGCTTGCGGCTCTGGCGGAGGCGCTCAAGGGAATCGACCTGACCACCCTGGATGTCTATGTCGGGGTCAGTTCCGGGGCTTTCATGTCGGCCGCCGTGGCCAATGGCCTGGGGCCGGCCAAGCTGGCCCGCATGCTGGTGGAAGATGACACCGACGAGGTATTCGATCCGGAGATGTTGCTGCGTCCGGCGTTTGCCGAGTATCTGCAGCGGGCGCTCGCGGTACCGCTGTTGTTCTGGTCGTCGCTGCGACAGTATCTGTCCGACCCTTGGCACCTCAGTCTGGTGGAGTCGTTTCAGGGGCTCAGTCACGCCTTGCCGGCGGGCATTTTCAATGGGGCGGGTATCGATCGACTGTTGCGCAGGCTCTTTTCGACCGGTGGACGGACCAACGATTTTCGTCAGCTCGAACACCGGCTGTTCATCGTCGCAACCGACCTGGACACGGGAGAGTCGGTCGCGTTTGGGTCCGAGGGGCACGACGAAGTGCCCATTTCGGTCGCGGTGCAGGCCAGCGCGGCCTTGCCCGGGCTGTTTCCTCCGGTGAGAATCGGCGACCGGTACTTCGTCGATGGCGCTCTGATCAAGACCCTGCACGCTTCGGTTGCGCTGCAGGAAGGCGCCGAACTGCTGATCTGCATCAACCCGCTGGTGCCATTCGACTCGCGGCTGGCCGCCCAGCGGCCGCCGCACGCGACACCGGCACCCTCGCACCTGGTTGAAGGCGGTCTGCCGGTCGTCCTCTCGCAGACCTTTCGCGCGATCATCCACTCGCGCATGCGTACCGGCATGGACCGCTACCGGCACGAGTTCGAGGGCAGGGATGTGGTTCTGTTCGAGCCGACGCGCGACGATGCGGACATGTTTTTCACCAATGTTTTCAGCTACCGTGGCCGCAGTCGCCTGTGCGAACATGCCTACCAGCGCACGCGCAGCGACCTGTATCGGCGACGCCACGAGCTGCGGCCAATCTTTGCTCGCCATGGCATCGAACTCGATCTCGGTGTGCTCAAGGACCACAGCCGTTCGCTTCTGTCGCGCAAGCGGCGGCCGGATCTGGCAACGAGTACCAGTGCGCTCGACGCGGCGCTGTCCGATCTCGACGTCTGGCTGCAGGCGCGGAAGGCCTGATACGCGCGGGCGCCGTACCTCCGCGCTGGCGTGCGGAAGGGATTTCCGCGCCGGCAATGGCGGTGTTATCCTCGCCGTTCGGACTAGGTCACGGCGGACAATGGATGGAAAAGAAAGCGAAGCGACGGACACGCGAGCGTATTCTCGAGACGAGCCTGCAGCTTTTCAACGACTTTGGCGAGCCGAATGTGACCACCACGGTCATCTCGGACGAAATGAACATCAGCCCCGGCAACCTCTACTACCACTTCCATAACAAGGACGAGATTCTCGAATCGATCTTTGCCGTCTTCGAACGGGAAATCGAGGAAACGCTGGCCGCGCCGACGCGCCGGCCGGCAGACGTGGAAGACATCTGGCTGTTTCTCCATCTTCTCTTCGAGACGATCTGGAAATATCGCTTTTTCTACCGTGATCTGAACGATCTGCTGACCCGCAATCGCGTGCTCGAAATCCATTTCAAACAGATCCTGGCGCACAAGGTGCGGACGGCGACCACCTTGTGCGAGGGCCTGGTGATGGCCGGGGCGATGCGCGCGAGCAACGAGGAATTGCGTGTCTTGGCGACCAACATGGCGGTGATTGCCACCTACTGGCTGTCCTTCGAATACGCCTGTGACCCGCGCGGCAAGTTGGAGAGCGATCGAATCGGGCGTGGGGTGTATCAGGTGATGGCGATGGTTTCACCGTTTCTGTTGGGTGAATCGAAAAGCCTGCTGGCCAGACTATCGACGGCGTATCTCGGCGCCCAGCGCGGTGGGCACCCCACGGTCTCACAATAAATGGAGAACGAGCAATGGCTTGGAAAAAGTTTCCTTATCCTGACAAGGCGTACGATTATGCCGGCGCGGCGCTGGAAGCGAACTGGGCACGGCTGCATCGTGGCGACTGCGAGCCTTTTCCTGCAGACGCCAAGGTGCAGGACGCTTGGCGGAGGTATCACGCAGGTGACTTCGGAGAGGCCGTCGAGGCCGGGCTCGCCTGCGGCATCGCCGGCTACAACGTCGCCAACAAGGCGGCCACGGTCTATGCCAGTTACCTCGAGAGCGACGATGGGCAGAAGCGCAGCCTGCTGCTCGAAGCGGCGCAACGCTGCGAGGAACAGCAGAAGAAGGCGCCGGATGATGTCAACGGCTGGTATCTCCACGCGTTTGCGCTCGGCCGCTACAGCCAGAGCATCTCGGTGGTCAAGGCGCTGGCCGAGGGTCTAGGCGGGAAGATCAAGCACAGCCTGATGCAGGCGCTGCAGCTCGAGCCCGGTCACGCCGACGCGCGTATCGCACTCGGCGCCTATCATGCCGAGGTCATCGACAAGGTTGGCGCGCTGGTCGGCGGAATCACCTATGGCGTAAAAAAGGAAACCGGCAAGGAACTGCTCGAAGACGCGCTCGACAGGAACCCCGACTCGGCGATCACGCGCATCGAGTATGCCAACGCCCTGGTCCTGATGTACGGCAAGGCGAAGCTGAAGGACGCTGAGCGCCTCTATCGGGAAGCCGCGGTCTGCACGCCGATGGACGCGATGGAACGCCTCGACGTCGAAGCGGCCAAGGCCGAACTGGCGGACTGAGCCATCGCCGGACGGGGATGGCGTGTCGGCCTGGTGGCCGCTTGCGTGCCGCAATCAGCCAGTGACGAGTGCTGTCAGGTCCTGCTCCACTGCAGCCGGATCTGCCAGTCGCTCCCACGGCTCGAGGAGCAGCAACCAGACGAGCTTTTCGAACTCGCCCGCGAAGCGATCGACGATTCGTTCGGGATCGTCGACCATGTTCGCGTCGGTGATCAGTCCAAGTTGCACGCGGCCGTTGTAAGAGAGAATGCTGACCCCCATACCGATGTCACCGGTCTGCGGCACCCAGACCAGTTCCTGGTCGATCTCGCTGCCGGCGAAGCAGCGCGCCTGCGGTGGTCCCGGCACATTGGTGATTACCGCCGTCGCCTTGCTGGTCAGCAGGTCGAGCATCTGGTCCTGGACGAACTTTGGCGCCATGCCGGCAGCCCCGAGCAGGGCGAAGGTCACCATCGCCTGGTACGAGCCTTTCAGCGCAGCCATCCGGGCGCGCGTCGCATACAGCCGGGCGAGGGGGTTTTCGATGCCGATCGGCAGGTCGAGCGCAACCAGACCGAAGCGGTTGCCGAGATCGTCGACGTCGTCGGGCGCGCGCAGATTGACTGGAACCATCGCGCGAATCTGGGTATCGCTCACTACCGGGTCGCCCTTCGCAACTAGGTAGCTGCCCAGGGCGCCGGCCACTACGGACAGCAGGGTGTCGTTCACCGAGCAGCCGAGGACCTTGCCGACTGCCTTGATATCCGCCAGTGCGATCGGTTGCGACCAGGCGACATGCTTCACGCTACTGGCCTTCCCCTTGAAGCGGGTCGGGCTGTCTTCCGGCATCAAGGCGAGTTTGCCAATGTCCGCGGTCCACGTCGCCGCCACGCGGCCATACTCGCGCAGCGCCGCCGGGTCATTGCGCAGGCCGAGATACTGTCCCCAGAGTTGGCCACCGAAGTGGATTGACGCGAGCATGAGCTTGCCGAGCGGCTCGCCAAAGGACCTCCGGAGCACGTCACCATCGCTCGCCTGCGCATCGCTGCGTGCGATCGCCCGCCCGGCTTCCGGGGCGTCCTTTTCTTCGTCGGTCAGCCAGTCGATGACGCCGAGCAGCGAAATTCCGTCGGCGATCGCATGGTGAATCCGGAGTACCGCCGCCGAACGCCCGTCGGCAGTGTCCACCAGGTGGAATTGCCAACGTGGTCGAGCCGCTGCGAGCGGCATGCTGGCCAGTTGTGCGACGAACTTCTGCAGTTCGGCCGGGCCACCGGGAGCAGGCAGAAGCGAGTGGCGCACGTGCGCATCGATGTCGAAATTGTCGTCATCGATCCACCAGTTGCCGTCGGTTGTGGCGATCTGGTGGAAGCGTCGGTAACGGACGATGCGCTGGGCGATGGTGCGCTTCGCTCGTTCGTGGTCGATCCGGTCCTTGAAGATCATCACGCCGAGGATCTGCATGAGGTTCTCCGGGCGATCCATGCGTAACCAGGCGGTGTCGACGCGGGAAATTCTTTCACGCCAGCTCATGACATGCACTCCCCGGAAAATGGTCGGCAAGACTCCCGCAATCGCGACCCTGGAATTCGTCCACTGCCCCCTCTACCCGCTGCCCTTGCGCTGCGGCAGTTTCCGCGGTGGCAGAGTTGCGAGACGATCGCTATCATAGCAGGCAGCTGCAAGGGATCATCAACCCGAGGAAAACTACGTGAGTGAACTGCAAGCCCGCTTCGAGGCCGCCGTGGCCGCATCCCAGACCTTGTCGGAGCGCCCCGACAACGCCACCCTGCTGAAACTGTATGCGCTTTACAAACAGGCGAGCGAGGGCGACGTACAAGGTCGCCGTCCGGGCTTTGGCGATATGGCGGGTCGCGCCAAGTACGACGCCTGGGCGTCGGTCAAGGGCATTGCTTCCGCCGACGCGATGCAGAATTACATTGCCTGGATCGACAAACTGCAGGCTGGCTGAGTCGGCGCCGCCAGGACTGTCCGGCAAGGCCTGCTCAGATCGGGAAATTTTCGTCGAAATACCGGTGGACCGCACGTTCTATCGTTGGCTTGATGGCAAATAGCAGGAAGCCGAGACGAATGTCGAGGGCGACTTCGCGATCGTCGATCGACAACTCGCCGACCACGCCCGGCCGCCTGAAGTGCATCTCGTTGCCATCCCACGCGTAGTCGAGATCGAACTCTTCCTCCAGTTCGGAGGCCATGTGTTCGGCGGCAGCGCGCGCTTCGGCGAGACTCTTGCCATGTTGGCGGCGGATCTTGATGTCGCTCATGCGAAAGCTCCTTGGAGATTAACCGATTTCGGCACAGAGTGAGCGGAACGCCGCGTAGCGGCGCGGATCGATGTCGCCGTGGCGGACGGCGGCCAGCACACGGCAGTCGGGCTCCCGATCGTGCCGGCAGTCACGAAAGCGGCAGTGGCCGAGCAGTGGCCGCAGTTCGCGAAATGCCCCAGCAATCTCTTCCGCCGAAAGATGGTGCAGGCCGAATTCGGTCAGGCCGGGGGAGTCGATCAGTGCAGAGCGCTCGTCCGGGTGGTAGAGGCGGGCGTACGTCGTGGTGTGCTTGCCGGTATGGAGCGTTCGCGAGATTTCCCGCGTTGCGGCGCCGGCGCCGGGAACGAGAGCATTGATCAGGGTGGACTTGCCCATGCCGGATTGGCCGATCAGCAGGCTGATCTGATCGGCCAGATAAGGGCGCAGGTGCGCCCCGTCACTGAGTGCGCAAAGCGTGATGACCCGGTAACCCAGCTTCTCGTATGGGGCGAGGGCAGCGCTGGCCGGGGCCAACCGTTCGCGCAGGTCGCACTTGTTGAGCACGATCAGAATCCCGATTTTCTGACTCTCGGCGGCAACGATGCAGCGCGTGATCAGCTCGTCCGAAAATGCCGGCTCGGTAGCAACGACGACGACGACCTGTGTGACGTTCGCAGCGATCAGCTTCTGCTTGCAGTGGTCCGAACGATAGAGCAGGGTTTGCCGTGGCTCGATCGACGCGACCACGCCCTGGCTGGCGCTCGTGCGCTCGACGATCACCCGGTCACCGCAGACCAGTTCGCTCTTCTTGCCCCGAGGAACGCAAAGCAGGGTTTCGCCGGCGGCCAGTTCGATTCGGTACTGTCGCCCGTGCGCGGCGACCACCGTGCCCGTGAGTTTCAAATACTTGTCAGTGCTTCGACCTTCGCGGCACAGATGAAATCGTTGCGCGAAAGTCCGCCGACGTCGTGCGTGCTGTAGCTGACCTTGACGCGGCCGTAACGCACCTCGAGGTCCGGATGATGGTTTTCTCGCTCTGCCAGGCAGGCGACGGTGTTTACGAACAGCAGGCCAGCCGTGTAGCCGGTGAATGTGAATTCCTTGTGCAGTACGCCTGGTTCGGCGATCTGCCAGCCCGGCAGGTGGGCCAGGAGGGCCAGCGCCTGCGAAGGGGGGAGGAGGTGTTGCCTGCCGCGCAACGGATGGCAATGCTCTCGTGCAAGTTCCAGCTCGGTCTCCATGCTCCTGATCGTGCCTCCTGTGGTCGAATCATGCCTGCCGCAGGCGGGCGATGCGCAAGGCGGCCGGCGGATGGGAATCGTAGAACAGCGAATGCAGCGGGTCCGGCGTGAGCGTCGCGGCGTTATCCTCGTAGAGTTTGACCAGCGCCGCAATCAGGTCGCTGGCCGAGGCATTGGCTGCCGCATAGCGGTCGGCGGCGAACTCGTCGCGCCGGGACAGGAACCGCAACAGTGGCGTCAGCAGGAAGCTGAACACCGGTCCGGCAAGGGATACCAGAATCAGGGCGAGTGCGGCGTTCTGCGCGTGCACGCCGAGCCCGCTGAAGAACCAGGAGGAATCGATCAGTTGCGCGACCACCGCGAGCAAGCAGAGTGCGGTGGCGAACAGCAGCGCGATCCGCTTCTGCACGTGGCGGTGCTTGAAATGGCCGAGTTCGTGCGCGAGCACTGCTTCCACCTCGGCCGCCTGCAGGCGCGCGAGCAGCGTGTCGAAGAAAACGATGCGCTTGCTCTTGCCGAATCCCGTAAAGTAAGCGTTGCCGTGGCCGGATCGCTTCGAACCGTCCATCACGAAAAGGCCTGAACTGGTAAAGCCGCAGCGTGCCAGCAGGCGCTCGACGCGTGCCGTGAGGCGCTCATCGTCGAGCGCGACAAAACGATTGAACAACGGCGCGATCCAGTTCGGATAGAGGAACACGATCAGCAAGTTGAAGACGCACCAGAAGAGCCAGACGTAGACCCACCAGAGCGGTCCCATCTGCTCCATCAACCAAAGCACGGCGAGCAGTGCCGGTGTGCCGATGACGACGACCAGTATCGCCTGCTTCAGAAGATCGGCGACGAAAAGTCGGATCGTCATGCGGTTGAAACCGAACTTCGCTTCGACGACGAACTGATGATAGAAAGCGAGGGGCAGGTCTGCGACCGCTGCCAGCAGCATCACGCTGAAGATCAGCGCAATGCCGTAGGGCAGACCGTTCACGCGGGCAGACCAGAATTCGTGCAAGTCCTGCAAGCCGCCACCGAAAGTGAAGGCGAGCAACAAGGCGACCTCGACCAACAGAGCGGCTCTTCCGAAACGAGTGCGGGCAACGGTATAGTCGGCTGCCTTCTTGTGGGCGTCGAGGTTGATGCGGTCGGCGAATCCGGCGGGGACCACCGCGCGATGTGCGAGCACCCAAGAAATCTGCCGCTGGCCCAGCCAGAGGCGAAGGGCGCACATCACGATCAGGGCGACGAGAAAGGAGACGGAGAAGGCGTTGAGCATGCGGCTGTGACACAATGTGGTTTTCGTGGTTCAGACGGATTATATGGCACAGGATCCCCAATACCTCGTTTGGCTGGATATGGAAATGACCGGTCTGCAGCCCGAGAGCGACCGTATCATCGAACTGGCGATGGTCGTCACCGACAATCAACTGGAGACTGTCGCCGAGTCACCGGTGTGGGCGGTCCACCAGGACGATGCCTGTCTGGCCGCGATGGATGAGTGGAACCGGAAAACGCATGCCCGCTCCGGATTGGTCGATCGCGTCCGCGCTTCTGCACTCGATGAGGCGGCGGTCGAGGCGGCTGCGCTGCACTTCGTGCAAACGCATGTGCCGTCGGCAGCCAGTCCGCTGTGCGGCAACTCGATCGGACAGGATCGTCGCTTCATGGCACGGTACATGCCGCGGCTCGAAGCGTGGTTCCATTATCGCAACCTTGACGTCAGCACGCTGAAGGAACTTTGTCGGCGCTGGAAACCAGAATTGGCGAAAGGTTTCGTCAAGCGCGCCGAGCATACTGCGCTTGCCGACATCCGCGAGTCGATCGAAGAACTGAAGTACTATCGCGAACATTTCCTTCGGCTGTAAACAGGCGCCGGTCGGCGGGAATTCTACTTGCCGGGGATCGCACTTTTCTTCAACTCGCGCCGGTACAGGTGGAGCTTTTCGCTTTCGCGCCGTTCGGCCGGACGGCCCCCTTCCCAGATCTGGCGCCAGCCGCCGGCAACCGACACGCCGCTCTCGTTGGCGGTTCCGTGAATCAGCAGCAATTCGCATTTGCGGTGGTCGGAGGGGCTCGCCGCAACCGTGCGGATGCCATCGAAGTAGTCCAGCGAAGCCACGATCGCGTCGGACAGGTTTACTCCGGCGATACAGTCGCGTTTTTCGGGCAGGGCTCTGGCCAGAGCTGCGGATGCGTGGCGATAGGTCTTTCCGTAGTCTATCCAGGGCATCCAGAGGGTCACGATGAGCAGCCAGAAGAGAGTCAGACCGGCCATCCAGTGCATGATCCCGCGCATCGGCGAGCGCACGCTCGTCGCGATCAGCCAGCACCAGAGCAGCGTGGCGAGCACGGCGAAGCCGCTGGCAAGCAAGCCGAAGTGGCCAACGAATCCCGGCTGCAGGCGAACGGCCTGCCGTGCGAGCCGTTCCGGCCAGCCGAAGACCATTGCACTCCAGCCGATCCAGGCAAGCAGCGCAAAGAGACTGAAGGTGATCATGCCGAACCAGTCGAAAGCGTTTGCCGCGCCGCGGCGCAGCGAATTGACGCCGGGAACCGCGAGCAGGACGAGCGGCGGCAGCAGGAGCAAGGCGGGTACGCTGCGTGCCCCGAGGGTGACGCCGACGATTACCAGCGAGACCACGAAGGCGAAAATGGGCAGGGCAAGCGAGATGCTCGTCAATTGGCGACGCTTCGCCCATAGCGTCCAGCCGGCAAGAGGGAAGGCCGGCCAGGCATACCAGGGGAGCATCAGCAGCAGCTCGCGCAGGTTGAGCAAGGGCTGGACGTTGATGCCGAGTTGTGTCAGTTCGCTCTGCAGCAGTCCCGCGAGATACGCGGGTGCGGCAAGAAACAGGAATGCCAGCCACCATCCGCCGAGAACGCCGGCCAGCAGCAGCGAGCCGAGCAGCAACAGCGCCAGGCGCTGGCGGTTGGCGGACCGCCAGACGGCAAAAGCGGCCACCGGCAATAATGGCAGCATCGGTGCCAGGCCGTTGGCGAGGAAACCGAGGCCAAGAGCGACACCGAAGCAAACGGCGCCACGCAAAGGTTTCCGGTCGAGCAGCGCCAGACTCCAGTAGGCGGCCGTATGCGCCGTCAGCGTTGCGAGCATCGGTTGCGCTTCGTGCGCGTGAAAAAGGAAACCGATACTGCCGGCGAGCAACAGGGGAGCCGCGGTGGCCTGCTCGCGGTCGTGCAATTCGCGTGCGGCAAGGAATATGAAACCGAGCGCGAGCAGCGTGAACAGTCCGCTGGCCAGTCTTGCCGCGTCATGCACGGGCAGGAGCCAGGACAGGAGCCAACTGCTGGTCGCGCCAACCCAATAGTATAGCGGATCGTCGGGGTACGGCTGGCCGGCAAGACCCGGCATCAACCAGTTGCCGGTCGCAACCATTTCATGGATCACGCCGATGGTGAGCGCGTCGTCGTTCTTCCACGGGTCGTGACCAATCAAGCCGGTGAAAATGTAGAGGGCGAGCAGGACGGCCAGAGTCCAGCCGCTCGGCGGCAACCGGATTCCCTTGGGACGAGCCTGCTCTACCTGAACCGGCATCGGGCACTCGCTACGGATGCGCATTGGACGGGGAAAAAGAAAAAAGGCAGCCATGGGGCTGCCTTTCCTGTCGACCCCGTTGCTCGAACTAGGCCGGTTTGCGTATCGCGCCGTACTTCTGGTTGAATTTCTCGACGCGGCCAGCCGTGTCGATGATCTTCTGCTTGCCGGTATAGAAAGGATGACAGGCCGAGCACACCTCGATGTGCAACGCCTTCTTCATCGTCGACCTGGTCGTGAAGGTGCTGCCGCAAGAGCACGTCACCGCGATATCGCCATATGCAGGATGGATGTTGTCTTTCATCAGGTGCTTTTCCTGTAGATTGCGTCTGCTCGACCGTCGCCGGGAAGCGACGACCGGAGCATGAAATGTGGAGAAAAACGAGCATTATCGATGATTTCGCCGGCATCTGCAATGGACCCCCAAGCGGCGCGCCGTCCTCGGCACTCGCGCATGGCCATGGCCTCGGCCAATACCGGCCCGCCGCCGGAATCCCCCGCTCAGCGGCGCATAGAGTCGAAGAATTCGACGTTGGTCTTGGTCGCCTTGATCTTGTCGAGCAGAAACTCCATTGCCTCAAGGTCGTCCATATTGTAGAGCAGCTTGCGCAGGATCCACATCTTCTGCAGGACGTCCGGCATCAACAGCAGTTCTTCGCGGCGAGTGCCGGAGCGGTTGACGTTGATCGCCGGGTAAACGCGCTTTTCGGCCATCCGCCGATCGAGGTGGATCTCCATGTTGCCGGTACCCTTGAATTCTTCATAGATCACATCGTCCATGCGGCTGCCGGTGTCGATCAGTGCCGTCGCGATGATCGTCAGTGATCCGCCTTCCTCGATGTTGCGCGCCGCACCGAAGAATCGCTTTGGCTTCTGCAGGGCATTGGCGTCGACACCACCGGTGAGAACCTTGCCGGATGCCGGTTGCACCGTGTTATAGGCGCGCGCCAGGCGGGTGATCGAATCGAGGAGGATAACCACGTCGCGTTTATGCTCGATCAGGCGCTTGGCTTTCTCGATGACCATTTCGGCGACCTGCACGTGACGCGTTGCAGGTTCGTCAAAAGTCGAGGCGACCACCTCGCCGCGTACCGACCGCGTCATCTCTGTGACTTCCTCCGGGCGCTCGTCGATCAACAGCACGATCAGGTTCACGTCGGGATGGTTGGCGGTGATCGCGTGCGCAATATGCTGCATCATCACCGTCTTGCCGCTCTTCGGACTGGCGACCAGGAGACCGCGCTGGCCTTTTCCGATTGGGGCGATGATGTCGATGATGCGACTGGTGATGTTCTCCTCGCCGCGAATGTCGCGCTCAAGCTTGAGGTGTTCGGCCGGGTGCAGCGGCGTCAGGTTCTCGAAGAGAATCTTGTTCTTCGAAGCCTCCGGCGCTTCGCCGTTTATCTTGTCTACCTTGACCAGGGCGAAATAGCGTTCACCGTCTTTCGGGGTGCGAATCTCGCCCTCGATCGTGTCACCGGTATGCAGGTTGAAGCGTCTGATCTGGCTCGGGCTGACGTAGATGTCGTCGGTGCTGGCCAGATACGAGGTGTCAGGCGAACGCAGGAATCCGAACCCGTCAGACAAGGTTTCCAGTGTTCCGTCGCCAAAAATGCTTTCACCTTTCCTGGCCTGGTTCTTGAGTAGCGCGAAAATCAGTTCGTGCTTGCGCAAGCGATTTGCGCCCTCGACGTTGTTGCTGACAGCCATTTCCAGAAGCTGGCCGACATGAAGTGCTTTGAGTTCGGATAGGTGCATGTGCGGGAGACAAGGAAGGGGGAGAACGAAATGCGCTTGCGCAATGCCGCAACTGAAACGCGTGCCAAGGGAGTGCCGCGGGGCGGACAGGTGTTTTGCTGCTACAGGGTGCTGCTACGGGGGAGGGCGCCTGAGGGCTCTCTGCAGGCTCGCAAGCTACGGGTCGGCTGATGCTCCCATCAGGCCTTCAGGCGGCGAGGGTATCGACTTTAGAGGTTGCTGTCAATGAAGGCAATCAACTGCGACTTGGACAGGGCGCCGACCTTGGTGGCTTCGACGTTGCCGTTCTTGAACAGCATCAGCGTCGGGATTCCACGGATGCCATAGCTCGCCGGAGTCTTTTGATTGTCGTCGATGTTCAGCTTGACGACTTTCAGGCGACCTGCATAGTCGGTGGCGATGTCATCGAGGAGTGGCGCAATCATCTTGCACGGACCGCACCATTCGGCCCAGTAATCGACTAGGACGGGTTCGTCTGCTTGCAGCACGTCGGCGCCAAAGCTGTCGTCCGTCACGTGGTGGATATGTTCGCTCATGAAAAGCCTCTTGCGGAATCTGGAATGGGATGTTCGGCTGAGGCGTATGGCACGACGAACCGAAGCACGGCCGACGCCAGCCAATTTTTCAATCCTAGCGAAAAAATCGCCGCAAGGGAAGCCGCGCATCTGTCTCGCGAACGGCAATTACGCTATAGTCTCCGTCGTTTCCATCAGCAGAAGCGCGACGATGACGTACGTTGTTACCGAGAACTGTATCAAGTGCAAATTTACGGACTGCGTTGACGTTTGTCCGGTGGATTGTTTCCATGAGGGCCCGAACTTCCTTGTGATCGACCCCGAAGAGTGCATCGACTGCACTTTGTGTGTGCCCGAGTGTCCGGCTGAGGCAATATTTGCCGAAGACGACGTGCCGGAGGTGCAACGCAAGTTCATCGCGCTCAATGCCGAGTTGGCCAAGAACTGGCCGGTCATCGTCGAGCGTAGCGAACCGTTGCCAGATGCCGACGAGTGGAATCACAAACCAGACAAGCTGAAATACCTGCAGCGTTAAGCGCTCGCGCGTTGACGCAGAACTCGCTCGCCACTGCTTGCGCGTAGCGTTCTGGTCCCACGCCGCGGGAAGCGCTCGCGACCTCGGCGTCCGCAAGTGACCCCGGTCGTTGCCGACGGGTCCACCCGTAGACGCTCGTCGCGCAGTCTTGCCCAGGCACCGGATCGGAGCCGAACGATATCCCTTGGACTAGAATACATACTTTTCACCGTGCTGCCCTTTTTTCGGGCGAACGGCAGACCGGACAAGAGCCGGCGATGACGACTTTCAATCAAGACAGGCAGGAGGAGAACAGATGGAAAAGATTTGGCTGCAGAGCTATCAGAAAGGCGTGCCCGCAGAGGTTGATCTGACCGAATTCCAGTCGCTTGGCGAACTCTTCGAAAGAAGCGTCGCCAAGTATCGGGACCGGGTCGCCTATATCAACATGGGGGTCGAGGTCACCTACGGCGAACTAGACAAGTTGTCGCGAGATTTTGCCGCCTACCTGCAAGGGGTGCTCAAGTTGCCGGCAGGCAGCCGTGTCGCAGTGATGATGCCGAACCTGCTGCAATATCCGATCTGTATCTTCGCGATTCTGCGTGCGGGTTACGTGGTGGTGAACGTCAACCCGCTGTACACCCCGCGCGAACTCGAGCACCAACTCAAGGATTCGGGTGCCGAAGTGATCGTGATTCTCGAAAACTTTGCCGTTACGCTCGAGCAGGTGTTGACGAGGACGCCGGTGAAGCACATCGTGGTTGCCCGTCTCGGCGACATGCTCGGTTTTCCGAAAGGCGCGGTGGTCAACTTCGTCGTCAAGTATGTCAAGAAGATGGTTCCGGCATGGAGCCTGGCGCGCGCAGTGAATTTCCGGACGGCGCTCGGCAGGGGGGCCTCGGCCGAGTTGAAGGCCGTCGGAGTCAACCAGGAGGATCTTGCATTTCTGCAGTATACGGGGGGGACGACCGGGGTCTCGAAGGGGGCGATGCTGACCCATCGCAACCTTCTCGCCAATTTGGCGCAGGCGCACGCCTGGATTCAGCCCGAGTTGGGGAGCGAGCAGCACATGGTGGTTACTGCCCTGCCGCTGTACCACATCTTTGCCTTGACGGCGAACTGCTTCACCTTCTTCAAGATCGGCGCCAGCAATCTGCTGATCACCAATCCTCGCGATCTTCCTGCCCTCGTTGCCGAGCTTGGCCGGTATCCCAACACGGTATTCATCGGTGTGAATACGCTGTTCAACGGCCTGCTGAACAACGATGCCTTTTGCGGGCTAGATTTCAGCAAGCTCAAGGTGACGCTGGGGGGTGGAGCTGCCGTGCAGAAAGCGGTGGCGGAGAAGTGGCGGCAGGTGACCGGCAAGCCGCTGATCGAAGCCTACGGTTTGACCGAAACTTCGCCGGCGGTGACGATCAATCCGCTGGACGTGGCGAGCTACACCGGCGCCATCGGTGTGCCGATCTCGTCCACCGAGGTGGCAATTCGCAACGACGCCGGCCAGGATGTTCCGCTCGGCGAGCGAGGCGAAATCTGCGTACGTGGTCCGCAGGTGATGAAGGGTTACTACAATCGTCCCGAGGAGACGGCAAAGGTGATGACGCCCGATGGCTTTCTGATGACCGGCGACATCGCGGTGATGGATGACAAGGGCTTTGTCCGGATCGTCGATCGCAAGAAGGACATGATTCTTGTCTCCGGATTCAACGTCTACCCGAACGAAATCGAGGATGTCGTCGCGCAACACGCGGGTGTCTTGGAAGTTGCAGCGGTTGGTGTGCCGCATGCGAAGACCGGCGAAGCGGTGAAGATTTTCGTCGTCAAGAAGGATCCTGCGCTCACTGCCGAGGCGCTGATCGCCCATTGCCGGGAGCATCTCACGGCGTACAAGGTGCCTGGCCAGGTGGAGTTCCGGAGCGAGCTGCCAAAAAGCAACGTCGGCAAGATTCTGCGTCGCGAACTGCGCGACGAGGCTCCCCGGCCGGCCTGAGCAGGAAATGCCAGGCGGCGGGGAAATCCGGGATGTCGCCGCTCAGTTCTTCGTCGCGTACTGCTGGAGGAGTTCGGTGGTCAGCGGATGTCTGTTGCGGACTGCATAGTCGAGCGGCGTCTTGCCGTCCTTGTCCCGGACCCTTGGATCGGCGCCATGTTCGATCAGAACCCGTGAAACATTTGGCTGACCGGTCGCCGCGGCAAGGTGAAGTGGTGTCTGCCCGGTGTCGCTGAGAGCGTTGACCGTGGCTTTCCTGTCGAGCAGGAACTCCACTTCGTTTCTGCCGCCAGCGAGGACCGCGGCGTGCAGTGGGGTCATCCCCACCCGGTCGCGCGCGTCGATGGTGGCGCCGCTGGCGAGAAGTGCGTCCGAGGCCCTGGTCCGTCCGTAAAAGGCTGCCATGTGGAGAGCGGTCCTGCCGAGGGCATCAGCGGCGTCCACCTCGGCCTGTGCCTCCAGCAAGGTCTTGATTTCCGCCAGGTCGCCACGCATCGCGGCCCGGGCCAAGGGCGACTCTGCGGCGGGAACGTCGTCGACCGCGGCTGCTGCGGGCGGCTTGGGTCTCGCCATCGCTTCGGCTGCCGGATCCTTGCTGCATGCGGCGAGCGTCAGAGAGAGCGCCATAATGCCGGTCAGCGTGTTCAGTGAGAGGGAGGTCTTCATCTTCACGATCTTCCTGCCAATTGCGTGCTTGCGTATTATTTCCGGCGCGCGTATCTGCCGTGGACGCTGCGGCCATGGCCGGTGCGTCAGCGGGGCCTCGGAGTCGAACGCTGGTCTGGCCAAACTTGGCGGTTGGCCGAACGCATATTACCATCACTGCCGGTGGCCGCCGCCTGCCGTGCGATCGTCCCGGCGGGTCGCAGGCGACCGCAGGTGATCGATGGTGGAACTCACGCTGCACAGGTTTCTTGCGCAGAACGGTGGCTGGTTTGGAGGAGGTTTTCATGTTGATGCTGAGTGATCGTTCCGTCTTGCTGTTGGTTGATCTGCAGGAGCGTCTGCAGCCCGCTATCGACGACGCTGCGACGGTGCTCGAGGCCTGCCTTTGGCTGACCAGGGTGGCACGCCGCCTGGAGGTTCCGGTGATCTGCACCGAACAGTATCCGAAAGGATTGGGACCGACAATGCCTGCGTTGCGCGAGTTGCTGCCGGACGAGTGTTTGGTCGAGAAAATCCATTTTTCGGCGGTCGCCGAGCAAGGTTTGTTCCGGGCTCCGGGGGGAGACCGCGCACAGTTTGTCGTGGCCGGCACCGAGGCGCATGTCTGCGTGCAGCAGACGGTTTTCGATCTGCTGGCGGCCGGTCGCCGGGTGTTCGTCGTCGAGGAAGCCGTCGGTTCGCGGCGCAAGTCGGACAAGGTCTTGGCGCTGGACCGCATGCGCCGTCATGGTGCCGACATCGTTTCGCGCGAAATGGTCGTCTTCGAGTGGTTGCGTCAGGCGGGCAGCGAGCTGTTCCGGGAGATCAGCCGCGAATTCATTCGCTGACACCGGGGGCGACCACGGCAGTTGTTGCGATGACCGCTGCCGCTGACCGCTGCCGCTTGGAGGGCCATGGCGAATTCCGCTACAATCTTGATTTCCGGCTGCATACCTCTTCATGATCAAATACGTATTCGTTACCGGCGGCGTCGTTTCCTCTTTGGGCAAGGGTATCGCAGCCGCGTCGCTGGGCGCGATCCTCGAGTCGCGCGGAATCAAGGTTACACATCTCAAGCTCGATCCCTACATCAATGTCGATCCTGGAACGATGAGTCCGTTCCAGCACGGTGAAGTTTTCGTCACCGAGGACGGGGCCGAAACCGACCTCGACCTCGGGCATTACGAGCGATTCACCAACGCGCGGATGGAGCGGCGCAACAACTTCACGACCGGCCAGATCTATGAATCGGTGATCAAGAAGGAGCGGCGCGGCGAGTACCTCGGCAAGACGGTGCAAGTGATTCCGCACATTACCGACGAAATCAAGGCGCATATCCGCCGCGGCGCCGAGGGGGCAGAACTGGCGATTGTCGAAGTCGGCGGTACCGTGGGCGACATCGAGTCACTGCCCTTTCTCGAAGCGATCCGTCAGATGGGTCTGCAGGAAGGTCGCAGCAACGCCTGCTACATGCATCTGACGCTGGTACCGTATATCGCGACTGCCGGCGAGCTGAAGACCAAGCCGACGCAGCATTCTGTCAAGGAACTGCGGGAGATAGGCATCCAGCCGGACATTCTGCTGTGTCGTACCGATCGCCCGATTCCCGAAGACGACAAACGGAAGATGGCGCTGTTCTGCAATGTCCAGCGCGAGGCAGTGATCGAGGCGCGGGATGCCGACTCGATCTACAAGATTCCGGCCATGCTGCACGACCAGATGCTCGACGAGATCGTCTGTCACAAGCTCGGCATTCTCGCCAAGGCTGCCGATCTCACCGTTTGGAAGACGATGGTGCATGCGCTGGAGAATCCCGAACGGGTGCTCCATGTGGCTTTTGTCGGCAAGTACGTGGACCTGACCGAATCGTACAAGTCGCTGACCGAGGCACTGGTGCATGCCGGTATCGCCACCCGCAGCAAGGTCAAGGTGAACTACATCGATTCGGAGGAAATCGAACGCAAGGGGTGCGATGTGCTGCGGGAGATGGACGCCATCCTGGTTCCCGGCGGTTTTGGGCGGCGAGGAACCGAAGGCAAGATCGCCGCAATTCGCCATGCCCGTGAGAACGGCATTCCCTTTCTCGGCATCTGTCTCGGCATGCAACTCGCCGTCGTCGAGTTTGCCCGCGATGTGGCCGGAATGACTGGCGCCCACAGCACCGAATTCGACAGGGACTCGCCGTACCCGGTGGTCGGTCTGATCACCGAATGGCAGGATGCGTCCGGACGGATCGAGAAGCGTGACGAGAACTCGGACCTTGGCGGCAGCATGCGTCTCGGTGGCCAACTGTGCATGCTGGGCGAAGGTACGATGGCGCGCGCGATCTACGGACAGGAGGAGATCGTGGAGCGACATCGTCATCGCTACGAAGTCAACAACCAGTTCCTCGGCCAGTTGGAAGCGAGCGGGCTGATCGTTTCCGGTCGCGCCCCGAACACCGATCTGTGTGAAATCATCGAGCTGCCGAAGGAAGGACGCAACGCGCATCCATGGTTTCTCGGTTGCCAGTTCCATCCCGAATTCACGTCATCGCCACGCAAGGGCCATCCCCTGTTCACTTCCTTTGTCCAGGCGGCAGCGGCATACCGGGCACAGGCATGAAGCTTGCCCATTGCGAAGTTGGCATCGACCGGCCATTGTTCCTGATTGCCGGCCCCTGTACCGCCGAGTCGCTCGAATTATGTGTCGAGGTTGCCGGGCGGTTGCAGGAGATCTGCGTCCGCCTCGGCCTGCCGTATGTCTTCAAGGCTTCCTATGACAAGGCCAACCGCAGCTCGGGCCGGTCGCCGCGCGGGCCCGGCATCGACGAAGGCCTGCATATTCTTGCCGAAGTACGTCGCCAGATCGGCGTGCCAGTCCTTACCGATGTGCATCGCGAGCAGGATGTCGCTGCTGTCGCTGCAGTAGTCGATATTCTTCAGACACCAGCCTTCCTGTGTCGCCAGACCGACTTCATCCAGGCCGTGGCGGCGACGGGTAAACCGGTGAACATCAAGAAGGGCCAGTTTCTCGCGCCGGGCGACATGCGCAACGTCGTTGCCAAGGCAAGGGATGCTGCCGCCGGAGCCGACACGATCATGGTCTGCGAGCGCGGCGTCTCCTTTGGTTACAACAATCTCGTTGCGGACATGCGCAGTCTGGCGATCCTGCGCGAGTGTGGCGTTCCCGTCGTGTTCGACGCCACCCACTCGGTCCAGTTGCCTGGAGGTCAAGGCAGCGTTTCTGGCGGCCAGCGCGAATTCGTGCCGGTGCTGGCACGTGCCGCGGTGGCAGTGGGTATCGCGGGGTTGTTCATGGAGACGCACCCGCGTCCCGAGATGGCACTTTCGGACGGGCCGAACAGTTGGCCTCTGGATCGGATGGAAAGCCTGCTGATGACGCTGGTCGCACTCGATCGCCTGGTCAAGGCAGGCCGTTTCGAGGAACTCGGCTAATGGCCGCCGGCCGCGCCGCTTTTCGCCAGCCCGGCGTACCAGGCTTTAACATTCATATTTTGTTGACAAAGGAAAAGTCATGAGCTCTGTCGTTGATGTCGTCGCCCGTGAGGTTCTCGACTCGCGCGGTAATCCTACCGTCGAATGTGACGTTCTGCTCGAATCCGGGGTCATGGGACGTGCGGCCGTGCCGTCGGGGGCTTCGACCGGGTCGCGCGAGGCGATCGAGCTGCGTGACGGCGATGGCGCGCGCTACCTTGGCAAAGGGGTGCTGCAGGCGGTGGAGAACGTGAACACCGAAATCTCCGAGGCGATCATCGGTCTCGATGCGCAGGAGCAGGCATTCATCGATCAGACGCTGATTCATCTCGACGGCACCGACAACAAGGCGCGTCTCGGTGCCAATGCCATACTCGCGGTTTCGATGGCGGTGGCGAAGGCAGCAGCCGAGGAATCCGGCCTGCCACTCTACCGGTATTTCGGCGGCTCCGGACCGATGCAGATGCCGGTGCCGATGATGAACATCATCAATGGCGGTGAGCACGCCAACAACAGCCTCGACTTCCAGGAGTTCATGATCCTGCCAGTGAGCCAGAGCTCTTTTCGCGAGGCACTGCGTTGTGGCGCCGAAGTTTTTCACGCCCTCAAGAAGCTGCTCCACAAGAAGGGCTTTTCGACCGCGGTCGGCGACGAGGGAGGCTTCGCGCCCAATCTCGGCAGTCATGCGGAGGCTTTACAGCTGATTATCCAGGCCATCGAAAACGCGAGCTATTCTCCCGGCGAAGACGTGCTCATCGGTCTCGACTGTGCGGCCTCCGAACTGTATCGGGATGGTCGCTATCATCTGGCCGGCGAGAGCCTGCAGTTGAGTTCGCAGGAACTGGTCGACTACCTGGCCAACCTGGCCGACCGTTTCCCGATCGTTTCGATCGAGGACGGCATGGCCGAAGGCGACTGGGATGGCTGGAAGGCGCTCACCGGACGCCTAGGCAAGAACGTGCAGATTGTCGGGGACGACGTTTTCGTCACCAACACCCGAATATTCAAGGAAGGGATCAGGCAGGGAATCGCCAACTCGATCCTGATCAAGATCAACCAGATCGGGACACTTTCCGAGACTTTTGCGGCGGTCGAAATGGCCAAGCGGGCGGCCTACACGGCGGTGATTTCACACCGCTCGGGCGAGACCGAGGACAGTACCATTGCCGACATCGCGGTCGGAATGAACGCGCTGCAGATCAAGACGGGTTCGCTCTCACGTTCTGATCGTATTGCCAAGTACAACCAGTTGTTGCGCATCGAAGAAGACCTTGGCGATACGGCCGGCTATCCGGGCCGCGAAGCCTTTTACAATCTGTCTTGACCTGTCGACGGTCGACGCCTGCTGCCGTGCGCTGGCTCTCGGTTGGCTTGCTGGTGGTCGTGGTCCTGCTGCAGCATCCGCTATGGCTGGGCAAGGGCGGCTGGCTGCGGGTATGGGACGTCGATCGGCAGTTGCAGCAGCAGAAGGAAGCCAACGAGAAGCTGGAATTGCGCAACGCCGGTCTCGACGCCGAAGTGCGTGACCTCAAGCAGGGTTACGACGCGATCGAGGAACGCGCGCGCTTCGAACTGGGAATGGTCAAGCAGGACGAAATTTTTGTCCAGATCCCGGACAAGCCGGCGAGCGACAAGGCGGCAGCTCCCACAGGCGACAAATCGGCCGCAGCCTCGAAGCCCGCCAAGCGCTAGCGGCCTGCCACGGGGGCAGTGCCGCTCCGTCTATTCCGACAGTTCGATCTGACCGGATACCGCGACGGTCACCAGCGTTTCGCCCGCTTCGATCGGCATCGGAGCGGCGTCGGCTGCGGCCAGAACTGCCGAGCGCATGATCGGCGGCATGCGGCCACTGCTGTTGATGGCCAGGTGTTTGATCCGGTACGTCTTGCCCATTGCGTCCGAAATCACCTTGGCGCGCGCCTTGAAGGCGGCGAGGGCATCGACCATGGCGTCGTTCTCGGTCCTCCTGCGTGTTTCTGGCGCCGGCAGCATGGCCACGCCGGCGACTGCCAGCGACGATTGGAGCTTGCCCAGCAACTCCGAGAGGGCAGCCGTGTCGGCCGATTCCAGCGCGAGATCCGAGCGCATCCGCCAGCCTTCGATCTTGCTTCCTTTGCCGTAGATCGGATAGGTCGAAGTGGTGCCGCTCTGGGTCCGGATGCTGCTGTAGCTTCGAGCGGTCCTCAGCGCGTCGGCGACGAGGCCGTTCACGCGTTTCGCCAGCTCGCTCGGTGTTGCGCCGGTGGCTTCCGCGAAGACCGTCGCGCGCGCCAGATCGTTGGCTGCAGGCCGGCTGGCTTCGGCCGAAAGGTCGATGCTCGTGCCGCCGGCGGAGGATGCGGCCAGTGCCGGGGCAGCGATCAGCAGGGCAAGCAGGGGCAGGAAGCGAAACAAGGGGCGGACGGGGTACATGGCGTCTCCGGTTTACGGCACTCGAGAATGACGGGGATTTGCCGGCCAGCGGGCAGCAACAGGCCGCTCACGTTCGGCACAGGCTACCCTGGGGAGCTCATTGTAGCCGATTGCCGGCATTCCTTTATGGTAGTCAGGCGCCGGAAGCTTGGTTAGAATCTGGGTCACCGGCTCGCTTGCAGGCGATCGGGCACGGTCTATGAGGGGGCACCATGCTGAAAGCAGGACAGGCGGCGCCGATGTTCGTCCTCCCCGATGCGGATATGGAACTCATCGATATCGCCCAGTTCAGGGGCAAGAACAATATCATTCTCTTTTTCTATCCGAGAGATGACGCACCGTGCTGCACCTTGCAGGCAACCGATTTCTCCGATCACGAGGACGAATTCGCACGGCTGGACTGCCTGATCATGGGCATCAGCCGCGATGATTGTCTCAAACACGCAGAATTTCGCGACAAGCATGGAATTTCCGTGTGTCTCCTGTCCGATGCCGAAGGCTTTGCGTGCAAACAGTATGGTGTCTGGCAGGCGAAGGAAGTAAATGGTGTCCGGAAATATGGCATCGTCCGCTCGACCTTCGTCATCGACAAACAGGGCGTTCTCCGCTTCGCGCACTACGGAGTGAACGCCAAGGGCCACGCGCGCGAAATGCTGCGCACGGTGAAGGAACTCAAGCAATGAACATGCAAGTCGCCAAGAATACGGTCGTGACTCTCGACTATAGCGTGACCGATCTCGATGGAGAGCTGGTGGATGCCGGTCAGGAACCGCTCGTCTATCTGCACGGCGGTTACGACGACATCTTCCCGATGATCGAAGAGGCCGTGCAGGGCAAGCGAATTGGTGAGTCGGTAGTGGTGAAGATGCAACCCGACGATGCTTTCGGTGAGTACGACGCCGACCTGGTCCAGCTGGAGGAACGCAGCCAGTTTCCGCAGGAGCTGCAGCTCGGGATGCAGTTCGAAGGGGTACCGGAGGATGCCGACGATGACGAGGACGTGCTCATCTACCGCGTGACCGAGATCGCCGACGATAAGGTGGTGCTCGACGGAAACCATCCGCTGGCCGGAATGGCCTTGGTGTTTACATGCACCGTGACCGATATCCGCCCGGCGACCGCGGAAGAAATCAGCCACGGGCATACGCACGACGGCAGCTGTGACGACGATGACTGAGCGTTCTGCGGCACCGGATTCTGTCCGGCGCAGCACCGGCACTAGCGCAGGAGCTTGCCGCTGCGGTTGAGGATCGTGATGTCGACGAAGCGCGAGCCGGCGTGTTGCTTCGGTGAAAAACTGATGAAGACACCGCCCGCGTCGTAGTTACGGAGGGTTTCCAGGGCATCGCGCAACTTCTTGCGCGTCGGATTCGGTCCGGCGCGACGCAGCGCTTCACCGAACACCTTGGCACCGAGATAGCCTTCGACAAAGGTGTGGTTCAGCGTCACGTCCGTGGGCCTGAACTTTGCGAAGTTGTTCTGTATTTCGCGAATCAGAGGGACCGTGTGACTGTTCGGGTCGGGGACGACCTGGGTCAGCGCCAGTCCTTCCGCCTTCTCGGCGCCGATCCGTTGCACCACCTGCGCGCCGTCGGTCACCGACAGGGCGACGTACTGGGCGAGATTGCCCGCGGCGCGCGACTGTTTCAGGAATTCGGCACTGGCTGCCGTGTTGGCAATCAGGATCACCGCCTGCGGTTTGGCGGCGGCAATCGCTTTCACGGCAGCGCCGACCTCGGTCGTATTCTTGGCATAAGACTCCTTGGCGACCAGCGATCCGCCGACTTTCCGGATCGATTGCTCGGCGCTGAGCAGTGCGTCCTGGCCAAAGGCATCGTCCTGATAGAGGATGGCGAAGCGCGCATAGCCGGTGGTCGTGTATTGGTCGATGATTTTTTCGATTTCCTCTGCATAGCTGGCGCGGGTCAGGAAGAGCAAGGGGTCGTTTCTGCGTACCAGCGACTCGGCGCCGGAGCGTATGGCGATCAGCGGAATGCCGGCCTCGCTGAGCACCTTCTGGTCGAGGAGCGCCTCGACGTTGCTGCTGCCGACGAAACCGATGAACGCCAGAGGCTGCGACTGCCTGATCATTTCACGCGCCAGCCGGACCGTCTCCTCGCTCTTGTACCCGTCATCGATCGAGAGCAGCCGAATCCTTGCGCCGTGGATTCCGCCTTGTTCGTTGACCGCGTCGAAGTAGAGCTGCACTCCCGCTCGCATGTGCGTTCCCGTTGGTGCCAGCGGACCGCTGAAAGCGGCGACCTGGCCAACGACGACGATCGCTGCGCCGGCGTACCCGAAGCCAAGAAGGATTGCCGTCAAGGTCAAGCGCAATAGCCAAATCAGCCTCATGGTCCCGTCCTCCCGATGTCGATTGATCTGTGCAAGTGTAGGGTTTGCAGTCTCCGCTGTCGATCGATCGTGTGCCGGCAGAAAGGCTCACCGCCGGCGGTAGGGGTAAACCTCGAAACGGAACAGTTGCGGCTGATCGCTGTCGATGATCACTTTCACCCATCCGAGCAGCGGGTAGCCGAAGGTTTCCAGGCGAGTGAAGTTGGCGATCGGCAGATGAGTTTGCGGATCGCGCAAGGGATGGTCGATGCGCTGCCAGTGGGTGTCGCCGTGGATCATCAGTACCTGACCGGGGAAAGCGAGTGTTTCCTCCTGCAGCGCTTCGAGCAGGTCGCGAAAGCCGGCGTGAGTGAGTCCGGCGGCATGATGCTTGAAGCCCGGATTGGCCTGCATGACGATGACGATGCCGGCTGCCCGCTCGCGACGGGCGACGGCAAACCCCTGTCGCAGCCAATCGATCAGTGGTGGATTGCGTGCCAGGAACTCGTTGCTCGGGGTGGGGCCGCTACCGAAATTGTTGTTCGGACCAGGCACGTTGAGCGAGATGAACAACACCGGGCCGAGACGCCAGCGCAGGTGCTCGGAATAGCCACCGGCCTGCTGTTCGACCGCGAGAGTCGGTTTCCCGAGCGCACGCGGTTCGGCGAAAAACAGCTCACGCAACCGTTGCAAACGTTCCACCGGATCGTAGTGGCCCGCAGCCACCTGCTGGCAGTCGGTCCATTCGTTGTCCCCGACGACATAGACGAACGGGGCCCGCGACGCGTCAAAAAGCGCTCGCCGGTCGAGGAACATCTCGTCACTGCAGGGTGCTCGGCTGTCCTTCAAGTCGCCGACATGAACGATGAACGCCGGACTCTGGTCGGCGATGTCGGCAAGCAGGTGCGGCAGTTCGCTGCGTTCGTAATCGCTGTAGGGGGTATCGCCGATCGCCGCGAAGCGCCAAGTTTCGCCCGTTGCCGATGTGGCGACGGAAAGGAATGGAGCGACGAGCAGTGTGTAGCGTTGCGCGATAAATGGACGGGTTTTTGCGCGATAAATGGCAGTGGAAAAAATTACCCTAGACGCAAGGAAGTTGCGGTAGAAGTCCGTGACGGAGAGGCGAGCGCCTGCTTCCTACCATTGCACGGACAGTGCGGACGCCGGCGTTACGGCCGCCAGAACGGACGCCTTTTGCGTCTGCAGACGCTGGAAAGCCGCCCAGCCCTGCGCCCCCATTGCCTCGGCCAAACCCTGCATATCGGCATAGGTGAAGGCCACATGGGTATTGTCGGACGCCACCCAGTAGAAACCGGCTGGAGCGGTCTGCGTGCTGCCGAACGCGGCAAGCATCGCCTGCAGATTGGCGATCGACTGCGCGTCTGCCTGGTACGTTTTCGTTACGCCGCCGTGGCTGTTGAAGCTCACGGGCTGCGCGATGGCGGACTGATAGGAGCCAGTCAGTTGGCCAATTTGTTGAGCTTGCGCCTGCTCCAGGGTCAGTAGCGTCAGCGGATCGACAGCGACGTGGCCGGAGGCGCACCATGCCAGATATTCGACGTAGTCGAGATTGGCTATATCCGACGGTATGAAGGCCCCGTCGGAAACTCGAATAATCGTACCAAAAGAGGTTAGCCTGTACATATCACAACTCCGCGGACGCTGTTAGGTTTGAAACACTAAACGTCGTATTTGTGGCGGACGAGCCGACGACCTGAAAAGAGAACGAATCAAGGGTGACCGTCAGGTTGGAGTAAGAAGCCACATTGACCTGGCTACCAATGTTCCAGCTAATCGTCGGGGAAGCCCGCTTTTTGGTTTTGAAAGGAATGACAAACGTAGCGGCAAAGCCGCCGGTAGAAGGGCAAGGAAAGCCATAGTTTTGAGTTTCGCTCTGAGCTTCGAAATATCTCTGGCACAACGCAAGCTCCAAACTGTACGGGCGCTGCTCGAACGGAGTCACGACCGAGCCGGGCTCAAGCTGCACCTTGCCGAGCGTCCCCGCGTTGAATTCCACGCTCAGCGTCGATCCCACCGTCTGGCCAGTGATCAGGATCGGGCTCGCGGCGTATGAACCCCCCGGGGTGGCCGAGTTGACGGCGTATCGGGCTTGCGCCGTGCCGGTCCAGCTCAAAACGTAGCTGGTATCGCTGACGTTCTTGTCCTCGACAACCTGGATCAGCGACTTGCCGGCGCCGATGGTGATGGTGGTGGTGCTGGCGTTTTGCGTGAACGTATAGTCCCCGCCACCGGCGCCTGCCTTCCAGCGGTCGTGCCCGTAGCTGCCGGCCGCCAGCGCCGCGCCGGAGGCATAGGCCCGCTGATTGACCGCGAACGCGCCGTTGAAAATCTTGTTCCGGTGACTGAAGGGACCGAGTGAGCCCCCGGAAATCGCGCCCAAAACCGAACCCGCCGCCAGCGCCACGGGCGCTCCGGTGGACAGCGTCAGCACGGGCAGCCAGGTGGTATTGGTCGCGTCGCGCTGTTTCAGGATGCCGTTTGCCGTATCGGCCCAGAGCATGAACGGATACGTGACCGACGGTGCGCTGTTGCCGCTGGAGCACGTCTCGATCGCCAGCAGCGCGGCGTTGAGGTCCGCCCGAAAAGACGCTCCGCTCTGGTTGTCGAGGACGAAGTCGTGTTGTGACATGGTCAATACCCCTTGCTGATGTAGTCAAAGCTGCGAGTCACCAACGTCCCCGAAGCGTTCTTGAAGCTGATCGTGAATCCGTTGGCCGATTTTCCGGTGATTTCGTAATAATCCCCCGTGCCCATGCCTTGCGCCGCGATCGCGAGTGCCGGCGAAACCTGGAAGGGGTTGGCGTATGCGATGCTGCGCGTGCCCCCGCTGGCGACCAGATCATTGCCTGCTTCGGTACGATCGGGCATATCGACGGTCAAACTGGCCCCCCGCACGACGACATTGATATACGCCAGATCCGCCTGCAGCCGCAGCCGCGCGCGAATGCCCCGGAACGTCCATTCGCCGGCCTGGAAGACCTGCCACGCCGACCAGTTCGCCAGATCGGGAGAGGTCGAAATCTCAAAGAACGCGCGCGCCGCGGAAAGCGAAATGCCATCCAGATCCAGCCAGGTGTCGATCTTGTCGAGCCGCCCGTCGACCGGATCACCGCCGCCGTCGGTGTCGGTTCGGCTGTCGATCAGGCCCCAGGTGTCGATCAGATCGGTCGCCGAAAACGCCAGGAGATCCAGCGCGCCGGTCAGCCGCGAGGTCAGCACCCGGCCGAGATCGAGATTCGCGGCCAGCGTATAGACCCCATCGACGACGTTGCCGCCGAGCGTGTCCAGCGGCGCCCAGTCGTCGATAGTCGTCCCGATCGCATCGATCAGCTGCGCGCTGTCGAGCTTGATACCACCCATCGTCGGATCGAGAACGACGCTCGACTTCGTGCCGGGCCACGTTCCCCCATCGTCGAGCGTGGCGACGAAGTTCAGATCCTGCAGCGCCGAGGTGACGGTCGACAGGATCAACGCCTCGTTGCGGCTCTCCCTGCCGCCCGAATCCACCCACTTGGCCAGGTAAGTCCCGGCCAACAGCGGCACCAGCACGGGCGATCCAGGTACCGCATCGGTCAGGTAAGCGCTGTTATTCCAGGTCGCGCCGCTCTGCAGGGAAGACTGCCGGATCAGCAGACGGCCGCCGAATCGCACGTCCAGTTCATCGGTCGCATCGCAGGTGAGAGAGGCGAAAGCACCGCTCGCCGCGAGCGAAAATCCGGTCACGTCCCGCGGCACGGCCGACTTGCCGACGATCAGGCCGCGGCCGTTGTAGCGCCCGCCGAGCGAAAGCCCGGAGATTGCGTTGGCCTCGACTTCCAGCGGGCCGGTTTCGTCGGTATCGAACGACAGGCTCGTGCCTTCGATTCGACGGCTGTACCGCGGCCCGGAGGCGACGCGGTAGCGCAGGAAAATCGCGTCCAACGCGCCGTCCACGGAGAACGAAAGCACCACGCGGTTGCTGACGACACCGGGAGAAGTCAGGACCAGCGACTCGGAGACGGCCATCTCCCGGATCGTCGGCGCCGACGCGCGCAGCAGCGTGTTGTTCGCCGGCGGTGTCCAGCTTCCGTCCCAGGCGGCGTACAAATCCGGGTCGTCGTCGGTGGCGACGATCTGAAGGCGGTACTGCGACAGCGGCTTGACCGAGACGATCTTAACGCGCTTGCCCGGCGTCGGCAGCGGGCTGAAGAACCAGCGATGGTCGATTTCCAGCATGCCACCTTGCAGGGTCGGCGCGCTGTTCAGGGTAAGCGACGACGAATCGTCGTAGACCGTGACAGGGGTGGCAACCGTCGGGATATAGGCGGTCAGCGCGCCGGCTTCCAGTTGAGCTCCCCAGAGGTAAGCTCCGCTCGCCCCGTTTCCGGTGTACGCATAGCTTCCGGCGACCACCAGGAACACCTCGTAATAGATTCGTGTATCCGCGTCGGTAGTCGACGTGATCGCGCAGCGATACCATCCGTTTCCTGCCGCAGTTATGGAAGCCGTGGTCCCCGAAAACGCCCCTTGGGTAAACGGGGTTCCCGCTGTTCCCGCAGCCAGATCAAATTGGCAGCGCGCGCTATTTCCCCCGATCGTGCTGTCCAGCAAGAGCAGGATCTGTGACCTTTCGGCTGCCTTTGCGTAGACGCTGAACGTATAGGTGACCGGGGACCCGGATTTGCCTAGAAACGAGTAGCACTCGTGTGTACTGGAAGCGGTGGCATCTTCCACCAGCTTGTCCGCCGTCAATGACCCATCCGGTGCGGTCGCCGAGTCTGCGGTAATCGACGCCCGAACCTTTGTCCACTGGGTGTGGCCGAACTGCTCCGAGCGTATCAGGAGATTCGTGCGACCGGACGGCGGCAGCGCGGTAAAGGTCGCCATGCTGCCATCCGGAAAGGCGAGCATCACGTAGTCGGTGCCGCCGGCCCGCGGCACTTTCCGGTCGAGCGTGACGACGGCGCCGGCGACGGCGAGCAGGCGGCCGGAGTAGCCCCACTGCGTCAGATCGTGCTGCAGCAGCACCACGTCGCCGCGCTGGCAGACAAAGCCCTCCATATCGGTGTCCCAGGTGATCGTGCGCCGGCGATACGCCTGCGCCGAGGCCTGGATGTTGGCCAGCTTTCCCGCCAGACGGGAGTTCGTGCAGCCCTTGATCTCGATCGTGCTGGCGCGCTGCGGATTGCTCACGCCGGGAACCGTCACGCGCACCTGCTGCTGCGTCCAGTCGCGATCGGCATCGACGTAGGAAACGACGATTTCCTCCGCCAGATTCTCGGTCACGTAGCGGACGTTGAAGCTGCCGCGCAGGATGTTGCTCATGCCGAACGCGGCCACCGGCGACGCGTTGCGCCTGTCCCACACGACACCGAGCTTGCCCGAGGCCCACGACGGCGAGCCAAGCCCGCAGCGGGCGATGTCGGACAGCGTGTCCCAGGCGGATTGCGGGCTGTCGATCACCAGATTGCACGAAAGCCCCTCGACGTCGCAGAACGCCGCCCAGGCGAGGATCCCGGCCGTATCGATCTGGCTCTCGTCGAGATGGCAGCCGTAGCTTTGCGCGCCGAGCGCATTCTTGCGTCCACGCGCGAAATCCAGATACCACCAGGCCGGATTGCTCGTCGGCTGCCAGCGCCAGGCGCCGCTGACGTAGCACCAGGCGTAGGCCGACGCCAGCGCCGAGAGACGCTGCACCACGCCGGAAAGTTGCCCGCTGGCGCGGATGATCATCCCGAGCCGGGTCTGTCCCGCATACGACGCGTCGTCCGGCTGATAGCTGCGCAGGGTCGTCCACGAGTAGCGGTAGGCGCCGTGATCGTCGCCATCCTGGATTTCGGCGGAAAGCGCGCGGGCGCTGGTCAGGCGGACGCGCACATCGTAGACGCCCTGCGGCACGTCGAGAGAAAACGTCCGGCGCTGCGGCGTCTGGCTCGCACCGTGGGCAATGTCTACGTAGGCGACCGGCGTATGGATCGCTTGCGGGCCGTCGTTCGCCAGCCCGGTCGGCGTCGTGCCGCCCACCGCCGCGTCGCTGTAGAACGGCGCCCAGTGCCAGGTGGCGTAGACCGGCACCAGGCCAGCGAAGGTCTGTTCGCTGCCGATCTGCTGCGTCTCGCCTTCGTAGTGCGCCGAGGCCACGTGCGTATAGGCATGCTGCACCACGCGCCGGACCCATCCCTCGCTGACGAAACTGTCGCGCCACGGGGTGCTCGGGTCGGAAACCTGCGTCTGCTCCCACACCACTTCGGTCGTCTGCAGCGACCAGTAGCCGGTGGTGTAGGTGACCTCTTCGCCCAGCAGCATCGCCTGCCAGGCGCCCGTCCCCGACGGCGCATATTGCGCCTCCAGCCGCACCCAGCAGGGCAGCGCTCCTTTGTCGGAGGCGTAATAGATGCTGCCCTCGGTATCGATCGCGAAGCGCACGGTCTCCTGCGCGGTCGTGCGCACGATCCAGTCCGCCCCGCGCACCAGCGTCGCCCCCGAATCCGAGTCGACGTTGCCCGGAAACTGCGGCAGCGCGCCGCTGTCGTCGGACCAGTACAGCGACACGTCGGCATAGTTTCCGATCGAAGAATCGCCGATGCGCAGGTCGGTGAGCTGCACCGTCGACAAGCCGAAGTGGAAGATCTGGAACAGGTACTGATCGGCGCCCTGGAACTCGGTGTAGGGCTTGGCGCCGTAGTCGGGAAACACGCGGTGCGTCCCGCAGACGACCTGCATCGGACTGTACGGGCGCAGGCTGTTCGACCCGCCGGACAGGGAGTATGTCGGCGAAGCGGCGGCGGAGCTGCCATTGACCTGCGAGAGCGCACCGGTCGACGGCTTGAACAGCGCGCCGACGACGAGATTGCCGGCGAGCGATACCAGACCGGAGCCGATCGCCCCCCACGCCGCTCCGGAAAGACCCAGCGCGCCGATCGAGCCGGCGGCGGTCATCGCCCCCACCGAGTCGAAGCCGCCGAGATACGCCCCGATCTCCGGGCCGACGAAGAACGACGCCACCATCACGGCGATCATCAACACCGTCCGCAGCGGGTTGCTGCCGCCGGAGCCGCCGCTGACCGCGGCCACCGCGTGCACGAGATCGCCGGGAGACGGGCAGACGCTATCCCATTCCTCCCGGGTCAGCACGCGGTCGTTGATCAGGACATGAATCTCGCAGTGGGGATCGAGGCCGGCGCGCAGCAGGACCGCGCGGGCGGTCTCGCCGGGCCGCCAGTCCTGCGCCCAGACGCGCCGATCAGCGGCCGGCAGCAGCGGATGCGGCTGGCTGACGATGGCCAGATCGCTCACGCCCATCGGTAGAACCCCTCGATGGCCAGGCCGATGCGGTTCAGGTCGCGCAGCGCGTGGCGTACGGTCATGCCGGCATTGGCCATTGCGTGCAACACGCTGGGCTCGCCATCGACCAGACAATAGGCGCCGATGTGCGACGGCCGGCCGCGGCATTGCATCAACACCGCGTCGCCCTCGATGGGATGCCCGGTCGGCGCGGTGAACAGGGCCACGCCATCCGCCATCTGACGGGCGCGGCCGAGAGCGGTCACGGCGCGCTGCACGTAGGCGGCAGACGGGATCTCGCGCCCGAAGACTTCGTTGCTCACCCGGCAATAAAGTTGCAGGCAGTCGGCGTCTCCGGGCACGTAGGGCTCACCGATGAACCGGTCGGACCAGTGCATCAGAAGATCCCCGGCGCGCTATCGGGCCGGAAGTTCAGCTGCACCGCCGGCCGGCCGAAGAAATTGGCGAAACCCAGCTCGGCGGAGACGTGCCGCGCGTCGGCGGTGACGTTGTAGAGGTACATCAGGATGCTCCACTCGACCACATCCGGGCGCGAGCGCATCACCTGCGAAAAGGTGGCGGTGCTGCCCTGGCCGCCGCCGGAGGTCTCGATCCAGTACATCAGATCGCGTCCGACGTTGTCGATCACCAGCGAGGCGCGCGGCAACTGCCCTTCGAAGTCGTCCGGCAGCTGGCAATCGAAGGGGAAAGCGACGTAAAGACTGCCGTTGCTGGTGAGATCGACGGTGTCGTTCACCACGCGCACGGGCGCGGAAAGCGCCGGATGGTCGATCTGCAGCAGCACGACGGGCGCTTCCGGGGCGCTCGTCTGGGCAAGGGTCGAGCGATAGGCGGACGAATACGCGCGCGCCATGTCAGCCCCAGGTCTCGATGCTGGTGCTGATTTTCCAGTCGCCGCTGGTGCTGGAGACCGGAGCGGCGTCGAATCCGCCCTGGGCGAAGCGGGCGGTCTTGACCGTGCCGGAAACCGGGTCGGTCCACTGAAACCAGTCGGCGCCCTCGTTGATGTTGACCGCGTACCAGCTCACGAACGACAGGTAATCGCCCTTGGTCCGGAACAGCAACTCGACGGGCCGCGTCACCAGCACCGCCGTCTTGATCTTCGCCTGCTTCGGCGGGCCGGACTCCATGTCGGAGCGCAGCAGCGCCGACTCGCGCTTCTCCGCGAATCCGCGCAGGCGGATCAACGCGGTGCTCGGGAAGGTTTCCATCAGACCGCCCTCGCCAGTCCGAAGAGCGACGCGAAGCCCTGCGTCATCGGGCCGTTGCGCCGCTGATCCGACTGCACCACCTTGGCGACCAGCACTTCGAGGTCGAAGCCGGCGCCGTTCTGCCGCGGCGTCGCACTCGCCTGGTAGCCGTCGGCCGCCGCCTGGTTGTTGATCGTCACGCTGATCTGCGGGGAGCCCAGCGCTCGCATCTGCTCGGGAGTGAATACCCCCTCACCCTTGCGCAGGATCGCTGGCACTTCGTCGGCGGCGATCCCCCCGCCGTGCAGCCGGGGAGCCTCGGCGAAAACGCCGGCAGGCACGGCGCGCAGAAAGGTCGCCTCGGCGCCGGCGATCCCGCCCGCGTGCAGCCCCGTGCCGGATAGCGGGCCGCCGGCAACGCCGTTGACCATCACCCCGGCGATGGTGCCGCCGCTGGTGCCCGATCCCCCCCAGAGCCCGCTCAGCCAGCCGCTCAACCCTTGCGTCACCGGCGCCATCGAAGCGCGCAGCTGAATGCGCAGCAGATCGGAGATCAGGCTGTTGGCGAGGCTCGAAAAGCTGATCTTGCCGGTCGTGGCGAAGCTGGAAAGCGCATCCTCCATCCCTTGAAAGCCCCTGGTGAATGCCTCCTCGACCTGGTCGGCGACGCTTTTCGCGGAAGCGAGATACTTGTCCAGCGCCCGCCCGGCGCCGGTTTCCCACAGGCTGTTCAGGCGTTGCTGCTCGGCCTGCAGCGCCACCACTCGTTCCATCTGCTGCTCTTCCTGTTCGGCCACCCGCTGCAACGCCTGCGAGAAGGCGGCGAGCGCATCGACGTCGTCGCCCTGCAGGGTCGCCGCGAGCTGCGCCAGGCGCTCGCGTTCCTTGCTCGCCGCCTCCTGCACCTTGCGCAGCGCACTCTCCAGCTCGCGCTCGGCGGCGGTCATCTGCTTCTCGCCGTAGATCGCGTTCTGCCGGTCGTACTGCGCCTGCAGGTTCTCCACCGCCTGCCCCATCGCCGATTGCGCGAGCTTCGACTTGTCGATCCGCTCCTGTTCGGAACGCAGCACCGAATCCTTGTTCAACACCGTGTCGAGCAGCTTGTTGTATTCCGCCGCGTCGACCTTGCCGCGCTGCAGGAGTACGCCGAGGTTCTCGATTTCCTTCACCGTCGCCGGCGCCAGGCCGGCCGCGGCGGCGTTCGCATCGCGCCGATAGTTTTCCAGCTGCGTATCCAGCGGGTCGCGGGCGGCGCCCTTCGACGTCTTGTAGCGCTCGTCGATGCGCCGTACCTGGTCCTGGATTTCCGCAGCCGAAGCGCCCGATTGCGTGCCGAGTTCGCGCGCTCGGATCACTTCCTGATCGTGGCGCTCCCGCTGGCTTCGGTTCTGTTCGCGCAGCGCGAGGAAAGCCTTGCCGGCCTGGTTCTTCAGATTTTCGAGACGCTGCTTTTCGGTGGCGGCGATCTCCGCATCGATTCTCGCCTGGCGGGAACCTGCTTCGCCAGGCTCCGGGATTTTCATACGATCCACGATCGACGCCATTCCCGGCATGGTCTTGGCAAAACCCGCGTCGAGATTCGCCAAGGGGTTCCAGCCGTTCCGACCGACCTCCAGCATTCGGTCCCAGGCGCCCTTGGCGGCGTCGCGGATGCCGTGCCAGGCGCGCTCCAGGATTCCCAGATTCTCCGCCAGCGCCGGAATGCGGGAGGAAAGCGCATCGAAGTACGTGGTCTGCGCCAGACGCGCCGCGTCGGTTTCCTGCCCCTGGTCGTGCAGCACCTGAATTTGCTCGAGCACCGACGCGGTCAGAAAGTGGTACTTCTCGTCGAGCTTCTTCACCGCTTCGACCGGTGCGCCGCCGAGTTCGGCGAACTCCTGCACGGTTTCCGACGCCGCCTTTCCGCCGACACGCTCGAGCTGGATCGCCGCCTGCGCGACCTGTTGCAGCATGTCGCTCGACACCTTGCCCGTAGCGGCGGCTTGGCTGAGTACTTCCGCGGCCAGCCCCTTGGTCGCGCCGGTGGAGTTCGCGACCTGTCCGGCGAGCGCCTGCAGCTGGCTGACCGAACTCCCCGCCGCGTTTCCGCTCAGCACCAGCGCCCGGGCGAACTCATGCGCTTCGGCGCTCCCCTGCAGATACGCCACGCCCAGCGCTGCCGCCGCGGCGGCGGTCATCGTGAAGGGATTGATCAGCGCGGCCAGCGCGCCGCCGGTCAGCTGCATCCGCTCGGCGAGCACCATGAAGCTGCCGGGGATGCGCGAGAAATTCCCGGAAACCGCCTCGTGCGCGAGCACCATCAGCTCGCGCCGAGCGCCAACGGTGGCGAACATCGATTTCTCGGCCGCCTTGGCGACGTTCTCGAAGCCCTCGGCCCCGGCAACGCCGGCGGTGACCATCAAGGCCTTCGTCTTGGCGATCTGCTCCTGTAGCGATTTGTACGCCGAATCGACGGCGGCGTCGTAGCGGGAACCGATCTTGCCGCCGGCCGCGGCCTTGTCGAGTGCGCGGAAGTCGGCTTCAAGGGCACGCAATTTGGCGCCGAGCGGGTCGTACTTGGCAAGCAGCTTCTGCACGCTCTCCGACAGCTCGTCGGTGGCCACCTCGGTGCGGGCGATGGCCCCTTTGACCTGCTCCACGCCGGCCGCCGCCTGCGGAGCGCCATCGACGCGTATTTTCAGGACAAGTTCGTCGTTTGCCATGGTCTATGCTCGTGTCTCACTCGCTTATCTTTGGGATAGTTCCCGCAGCGTTTCCGCTTCCAGCACCCGCAGCGCCGCGAACAAGTCTCGCCGCCGGCGCTTCTTGATCTGCAGCAGATCGAGCACCGCCGGCAGCGCTTCGTAGCGCAGCCCGATCACCCCGCCCATGCCGCCAACCGCCCACTGCGTCTGCAGCGCGAGGAAGACCTCCAGCGGCAGCACGTTCTCTTTCCACACGCCGAAGGCCGGCACTTGCCGACCTTCCTGGACCGATGCCACCGTGGCCGCGTCGGCGCCGAAGGCTGCGAGCGCTGCGGCCGTCTCGTCGCAGCCGCGGCCGCCCGCACCTAGCCAGTGGCGGACGGCCGCCCGGAGTTTTTTTCCACAACGCCGGCGAGCTCGTCGAAATAGGCCTCGAACAGCGCCGTCGCCGCCGTGGCGTAGTGGTCGAGCAGGCGCTGCAGGTTCTCCGGGCTGAACGGCGCGTCGATCTCGCGCCAGTTCGTGACGATGTCCGACAGCGCTTCGTGGTTGGTCCGGCCGGGCAGGGAATCGACCCAGGCCTTGCGGGCAGACGCGTCGGGGTAGCGGTATTCCACCTCGATGCGGCCTTTTCCTTGGCCGGGCACGTGGATCTCGACGGGAGCCCAGAAGGTAGGGTTCGGTTCGAGCCGGAAGAGGGGCTTTTTTTCGGACATCTCAGTGCACCACGATCTTGATTTCGTCGTTGCCCGACGAAGGCACGGCGCGCAGGTCGTAGCCGCAGAGCAGGCGGCCGTTGACCTCCACCTTGCTGGGGTTGATCAGCTGCAGCGCAGGGAGGAACAACATCGCCTTGTAGCCGGCCGCGGTGCCGTGCATCAGGCCGCCGGCCTGCAGCGTGTTGGCCTTGACGTTGGTCATGAAGGTCGCTTCCTGCGCCGCCGTCAGATCGAGACTCACCTTGCCGGTGACTTCGCGCTTGCTGATGTCGATCGATTCTCCGCCGAGCAGGGCCGTATACGCCACGTCGTTGCCGAGTTCGATCTCCAGCCCCTGGCTCGGATAGCCGGTACCGCCGGTAAGCGTCGGCGTCGCCGCGGTGTAGGTGCAGCCCAGGGTGAAATCGCCGGTGTTGGGATCGCTGATCACCGCCGGCGTCTTGAATCCGCTCAGGGTCAGCGTCGATGGCGCCGTCGCCGTGACGCCGCCATCGAGGCCGAGGAACCTGAACGAGAGCAGCGGCCGATCCCTGGCGCTCATCTTGATCGAGACTTTGCCGCGGCAGCCGCGCGCGACATGGCGGGCGCCGTCCGAGAAGTAGTAGATCGAGACCGAATCGGCCACCGGCGTCACCAGGTTGTACTCGGTGCGCACCGAGGCGGTCACCGTTTCGGCAAAACCGCAGGCGCGCAGCAGCGGCCCGTACGCCGGCGCCGTGCCGGCGGCTCCGGAACCCGCCAATTCCACGTCGAACGAAAGCTCGATGTGGACGACGCCGACAAGCTGCTCGCTGCCGCCCATGTAGGGCCGGATCAGATCGCGCGAGACGTTGTCGGCGGCCAGCGGGTTGATCGTCGCGTTCGAGACCAGGATCGCGTTGGCGCCTTCGGTCGGAACCGCGTCGGTGCCGTAGGTGGATTCGATCTTGGCGAGGATCGCGGTATTGCGGATGTAACGCGGCATGCTTTACTCCTTCACGTTGGCGGCAGGCGGAACGGGCGCTTCCGCCCTCTCTCCCGGCCTCTCTCCCGGGGGGAGAGAGGAGAGAAGCGTCTCCCCTTCCCCATCCCTTCCCTCTCCCCCCGGGAGAGGGATCGAGGGTGAGGGCGCCACTGCGGAATCGACGGCGAGGGATGCGGGCGCCGGCTTGTTGGTCGAGGGTTCGCCGGGGAGGCGCGGGGGAGTGGGCATCAGGGACTCCTCAGATAGGTCGTGACACGAAATTCATCCATCCACCAGAGCAGCGCGTTTTCGAAGCGCAGCAGGTGGCCGCCGGCAAAGCGTACCGGCTCGCCGATGGCGGGATCGGGCGGCCAGCCGATCAGCGCGGCGCGGACCAGCGCGCGCAGCGGTTCCAGATCTCCCATCGCCGCGGAGCCGCCGGCATCGCGCTTGTTCGACACCGCCAGGACGACCGAAAAGGTGACGTTCACCCTCTGCTCGAAAGCGCCGAGCAATCGGTTGTCCTCGGCGGATTCGGCCATCGGCAGCAGGTAGCAGGAAGGCGACGCGGCGACGCTGGCGCCCAGCGCTTCGAGGTCGACGGCGCTGCCGACCGTCTTGAATCCGGTCAGCTGGCTTTTCAGGCGCGCGAGGATCGGAGCGAGATCCATCAGTAGAGCCCCAGCAGATCGTCGTTGAAGGTCTTTTCAGGCGAGGACGATTTCACGGCCATCGCCGTCGCGGCGGGGGTCAGCGGCGAAGCGCCATCGATGACGACATTGCCCAGCGAAATCTGCTTGAGGTAGGCCACTGCGTCCTGGTAGCGCGCGCGCACCGCGTCGGTGACGCGATCGTCGAACAGGCGATAGCGCGCAATGTCGGCCGCGACGCGCACCAGCGCCGTCGGTGCGCTGGCCAGCGGCAGGCTGTAGCGCGCGGCGAGGTAGCTGTCGATCTCCGCGTCCGCGTCCGCCAGCGCCCGGCCGAGCACCGTCGCGTCGATCACCGTGCCGTTGATGCGGTCGGTGAGCTGTGCGATCTCGGTGGATCCGAAGCGATCCACCAGGTCTGCCTGCAGGGCGTAGGTCATCGCAGCGGCGGCCAGATCACGACTTGCGGCAGCTGCCGCAGGCCGAGCACCGCCTCGACCGCCAGCGGGCCGCACGCGGTCTGCAGCGCCTCGGATTGCGTCGCGCGGTGTACATCGCGGGCACGCTGAAACGCCGAGACAATCCCCACCGGCGCGGCCACGGGCGTCCGCGCCTGTTCGAGCAGCGCCGCATAGCACTGCACCGCCGTCGCATCCTGGTGCGCTTCCGCGTCCGCCCGGGCGGCCGTCAGATCGGCGACGGCGAACTGCCGCAGTTCCTGCGCGTCGGAGTCGCGAGAGAACAGCGCCAACATCAACAACAGCGAGAAAATCAGCAGCATGCTGCCCCCCAAGACAAAGCAGAAGGCACTCAGGAGGCGCAGGATCACGGACACGGTCTGCCTGGACAAGCTCATGCGCTCTTGCTGCTCTTGCCGGCCTCGGCCGGGACGACTGCTGCGACCGGCCCTTCGATCGCCGCCAGCGCCAGCAGCGGGGCCGCCTGCGCGTCTTCGAGGTCGATCGTGTAGCCCGGCTCGAAGCGCTTCCCGTCGTGTTCGACCGGGGTGAGGATGCGGTAGGTGTTCATCGTGGCTCCTGGTATGTCCGTAGCCCCAGGCCGCCAACGCGACCTGGGGAAGCGTGTAACGAGGGGCTTTGACCCAGGACACCCTGGAAGCCCCTCCCGTCATGTATTCCTTACGCGATCGCCGCGGCGAAGAGATAGCCCGCGTCGTTCGCCGCGATCACTTCCTTGACCGACTCGCCGACGCGGACGATTTGTCCGCCGCGCAGTCCCTTGCGCTGGTCTGGGATGGTGCCGGCGACCCTTTGGCCAAACTGTGCCGTGAAACCATACGTCGGCTGATCGGCGTTCGCCTGATCCTCGGAAACGAACAAGAGAGCCGCGTATTTGCCCCAGACCCGTGCATAGGTGGGCGTCTGCCCCTTCTTGGCGGTGTTCTGGAAACCGGTTCCGACGAGGACGTTCTTGACCTCCAGCAGATCGGCGAGATCCTGCCGGGTGATCGCGCCGCCGGTCTGCGCACTCGCGTTGGCCGCCTGGATCAGCCGCGGATGCTGGCGGACCTTGGTCCATACCTGCTGCCCGAGCACGACGGTGTTCGGCCGAATCAGCGGGACATCGAGCGCGACGAGCATCGCGTCGAGCGGGTTCGAGTTGGTGAAATCGCTCCACTGCGAGGTGCCGGATAGCGTCGCCTGGTTGCCGGCGGAGAAGTTGCTGGTGTTGAACACCAGGTTGGCCACCCGGATTTCGCGGTCGAGCAGCACCAGGCCGGTCAGCAGCGAAACCGTCTTCGCCTGCGGCGAGACCAAGCTGGCCGGATGCGGCATCGCGTTGAACGCCTCGATTTCATCGTTCGGCACCAGGTCATCAAGGCCCCAGTCAACACACTCGTCGTAGACCAGCGTGCCGCCGAAATCGACCATCGTCGGGTCACTCTTGCGGCCCACCCGGGTGGCGGGGACGGTGTAACCGTCGGCCTGCGTGTACTTCGTGTAGGCGAACTTCTTGGGACCGATCACGCGCGGCAGCACCTGGTCCGCGATCATGTCCACATCGCGGTTGCGCCAGCCGATGGCGATGGCCGAAAGCTCGGGGTTGACCGGGAAGGCGGTGGTCGTGCCGGCCAGACCCAGGTAGCCGATCTGATCCCAGGGCAGGTGCAGGACGCCGCACAGGTTGGCGATCAGCAGCGCGCAGGTGGTCAGCATCAGCAACGCCGGGACGATCAGGCGGCGATCGAAGGAGTGGTTTCGCATGGAGTTCTCCGGAGAAAGGGAAAGAAAAGCGGAAGGCGGAAGGGGGGAAAAGGCTTAGCCCTGGAACGAGCCCGGACAGACGAGCACGCGGACCACGTCGCCGGCGGCGCTTGCGGCTTCGAGCGCCAGACCGATGATGCGGTTATTGACGCCGGCGGCGGGTGCGGCGGTGATGCCGCGTCCCGATGCGTCGCTGCCGATGTATGCGCCGAGCGCAAAGGCAGCGCCGGCCTCGACGAAGGCGACCCCGTCGAGCACCACGTCCTGCCGTTCGCCAGAGGCGGCGCCGACTTCGTTGGAAACACCGATGAAAAGGTCGGTCGTCGCCGCCGACTGGATGACCGTTTCGGCGGCCGACAGCTTGACCAGGCGGAACGGCGAGATCGCCGCGCCGGCGGTGAAGCTCTTGAGTAGGGTGGGATTGCTCATCGGGTCCTCGGCTCAAAGGTTAAAAAACGGGGAAAAGGGAAGTGGGAAAGCGGCGGTTTAACGGGATGCTTTGGCCAGGGTGGCCACCGCCTGCTCGATCGAAATCGAGCGCCCGGCCGCCATCTCGGAATCCTGAAAGGCCTGCGCCGCCTTCGCCAGTGCCACCGGGTCGTTGCGATCGACCGCCGGCCCGCGCTGCTCGCGGGTGGCGATATCCTCAAACGAAACCTGCACCGGCAGCGACTCCAGTAGCGACTGCACGCCCGCCAGCAGTGGCTTGCTCTCCTCGCCCTCGGCAAACGACGCGGGCAGATCGTGGTCGGCGAGATGGTCGAGCAGCGCCACCGCCACGGGACGCTGCGCCGGCAGCAAGCGGCCGGCGCCAATCAGCGTGTCGGCAAACGCCTCGTGCCTGGCGGTGGTGGCCGCGCGCCGCGCAGCGAGCGCCGCATCGGCAGATTCCTTCACCTGCTGGCGAAGCTTTGCGTTCTCCGCCTGCAGGGCGGCCATTTCTTGGGGAGTCATCAAGTTCTCCTGGGAGTAATCGGCAAAGGCGCTGGGCATCGGCTGCGCATCGTCGCAAGAGTCCTGCTGCGCGGCGGCTTCGAGCGCTTGCACCTGGTAATCGGGAACCACCTGGTTGGCCACGTCGAGCCCTCGCTCGGCGATCAGCCACTCGCGCAGACCGCGCCAGAGCGCGGCGTTCACGCTGTCCTCGACACAGGCAAAGGAGACGACGCCCTCGTCGCCATCGGCGAATTCCGGCGAGCGCAGGCCCTTGACGGCCGGCGGCTGCGCGCCGAGAAATCCCACGTGGCGCAGGTAATAGACGCCGGGAACCGGGTTGTTCGGCGCGTCCGGAGTGAAGAAGCTCGCCGAAATCTTCTTGAAGCGCCCGGCGTCCACCAGCTCGGCGAAAGCCGGATCGACCTGGTGCGGCTCGGCTTCGAGCCCGCCCTCGGCGAACGAGAGCGAACGCACCCAGCCATAGGCCGGCCCGTCGGTCTTCGGGTGGCCGACGACGATCGGCGCTTCGGAGCGAGCAGGGTCGTAGGCCGCGGCCGTGGCCGCCAGGTCCGCATCGGAAAAATCCAGCACGGCGCCGCTCATCGCGGTATGCCGGCCGGCCCGGAAAATCTGCAGCAGGGAAGAGGTGTTTTTTGCCATGGCGGCATTCTGCCCGGCCCTTCCCCGCGTTTCCGCCGTGAAGCGCTTCATGTCCCGTCGCGCCACGCGCGCGCGCGACACTCGCTGCCCAGGCCCGATGCGCCGGGTCCGCCTATCCCCCTACCGATCAGGAGACCCCCATGCCCTGCGATTCGAACTGATGCCGGAAGCGCTGCGCCAGATTCTGACGGGGAAAGACAACACCACGCACGACCTCGCGCGCTGGCTGGCGGTGGCGTCGTTTGCCGTCGGGCTGGGACTATCGATCTACGACACCGTCTGGCGCGGCCATCCGTTCAGCCTGCAGGAGTTCGGGATCGGGATCGGATCGATGATGGCCGGCGTGGGTGCGGCGATCAAACTCAAGGAAGCGAGCGAACCCTGAAACCGGGAAGCGGGCCGAAAGACCCGATTGGCTGGGCCAAGCGCCCCTGCAGCCCGACCGCGCTACAGGCGGTGCAGGAGCTCTCGAAGCGCGACCGCCGCTTTCGCCTGATCTGGCAGACGCTGGTCGAGGAAGGCGTGACGACCGAGGGCGGCAAGATGCTGCAGCGGTGGACGGGGACGGGATGGGAAGCGTTGTGAGAAGGAATTTTGAGAAGGAAACCTGATGAGTACTTCGTCCCCTGGGCGGCTGGAAATCGCCATTTACCTGCTGTCGCTGCTGTTCTTTCCCGCGTTCCTGATGTGGAACGGCTATGTCGTGGCCGCGTTGTGGCAATGGTTCTGCGTGCCGACGTTCGGCCTGCCGCCGCTCTCGATGCCGGCCACCATGGGGATTTGGCTGCTGCCGACGTACCTGACGCGGCCGTTTCCCGCTGCCCAACCCGAAGAGCACATCGCCGATTATTTGGTCCGGGTGACGGAAAGGAACGTCATCAAGCCGTTCGTGGCGTACAGCATCGGCTGGGTGTTGCAACACTGGATGTGAGGAAGAAACGAGCCATGGAAGAAAAACGAACGATGACCACGAGCGGCTTCCCCTCGCTCGAAAACGCGGGCGCCGATGCGTGGCTGGAGTATGGCCGCGGGGAAGGCGTAGCCCACCAGTTGCTGCTCTCGTTCCCGTTCCGATTTTGCCAAAGCCGGATTGAAACGGGATTCTGGCTGGAGTTCTCCACGCCGCAAGGCCCACTGATGGGATGGATGCGCTTCGAGTTTCTTACAAGCTTGAGGGGTCAAGCCATTTTTGCAGCAGCAGAATGGCGTCCGGCACATGGTCCAGCGCCGCGTCCAGAAGGCGTTTGGTTAGGTGCTTCAGCGCCTCGGCAGGTAAGGAGCGAAGCGCCTCCACCAGTCGCTTCTTCTCGCCTGGAGGAAGCGTAGATGCAGCAATTTTGCTGGCGATGAGTTCGCGCAGCGTATCGGCATGGAGCTTGACCACCGTCACGCCAAGGATGGCGGAGAGACCTCCATCGTCCGCAAGAAAATCCATTCCGCGAGCGGTGATGGACGATACGAGGATCTGGTAAGGAGCGCCGAGAACATCGCGCTCCATATTGGTGACCAGGCCATGCTCTTCGAGGTAACGCAAGTTCGCGCTGGCGATTGCGTTGTCCAATCCCAAAGGCTCGATTTCCACCTGCACCGGGTAAGCGGCCGCAAGGGTCTCCAGCAATTGGCGCTGCACGGTTCGATCAAGAATCATCTTCGAAGCTCCAGGTGAGAGACAAGCAGAACGCATCCATCCCGGTTCCCCTTCGAAAAATCCGGCCTCCGCGCGGCCTCTGTGCGTTTATAAACGGCCTTTCGCGTTCCGGGCAGGGGAAGGCATCGGGCGCGGCGGGCGGGGCGCTAGCGGGCTTCAGGCGGATTCGGCGGCGCCGGGGCAATCGTGTTTCGCGAACAGATCGCTCGTCGCCCGCAGCGCGGCGCGCGCCGCTTCCGGACTGTGGCGGTAGTTGTCCAGGAGGGCGGATTCTTCGGGGGTGAGCGAAGACATGCCCGGAGATCGCTGACCGGTTAGCACATAGAGGACATCTGCTCGGGCCTGCGTCGCTGCAGCCAGATAACTCGCGTCTGGCAGGCGTTCGTCCTTTTCGTAGTTTCGCTGAGACCGCATCGTTACTCCGCAGATCTCCGCCATCGCGGCCTGGCTCATGCCAATCCGCTCGCGTTCTTCCCGCAAACGATTTCCGATAGTGGGCACATTAGTTCCTCATAGCGCTTGACAAGGGGTACGTTTGTTCCTCATAATTCGCCTAACAAATTCACTTGCACATGCAACAAAAACCACACGTTGACGGCGTCAGACCCAGACCATGCACCCAGAAGACATCAAATCGTCGATCCGCAAGACTGGCACCACTGCCAGCGATGTAGCGCGCGGCCTGGGTGTCAGCCATCAGGCGGTCTCCTATGTGGTTCGGGGCCGTCACCGTTCCCTCCGCATCGCCCGCCGCATCTGCGAGTTGACGGGGCTGGACCCCAACGTCGCCTGGCCGGGCCGCTACCCAGAATTACGCATCCGCCCCATCACCCCCCAATCCCCCCACTTTCAGGAGGTCGCATGAACCCGCCCGTTCGCCGTTCGCTGCCGGTTCGTCCCGGACGTTTTTCACGGAATCGTGAGAAAAGAATCGAGAAACGACGTATGGACTTGGCGCTGGCGGGGTTCGTCAGCTTTTTACAAGCCGCAAGACCGGAGACGGCGGATCCTGCGGACGCAGCCACTGCAGCATCATCGCCAGGGGAGCTGCTTCCAGGTCACTCTGAGACATCGCCTGCAGACGTTGATCAATTAGATATTCCAACGCCTGCCGGTCAATCGATCCGCTCGATTCCAGGGCAACCACTACGAGCTGCAGCGCATGCAGTATCCCTGCCGTCAGTTTGACGACCGATTCATCTACCGATTTTTCCATGGCTTTCTTTCCTTTCCATCATTACAGGAGGTCGCATGACGTCGTCTGCATGGTCTTCGATCGATTTCGACCGCCCCTTCATTGTCGCCGCAGCGATGCCGGCAGCGCTCCTCTCGGAACTTCGAAACCAGATCGATCTTGCACTGGAAAGGGGAGATTCATTCGATGCATTAAGAACAGCAGTGCTGCCCCTGTTCGAGCGGACCTGGGAAGACCGGAAGGAACCGGAATGAGCGGACTCCCGGCACGTTCATTGGCCAAGGCCACAACGAGGGCCTGCTGCTGTCGTTCGAGGAGAACGCGCCAGGTGCCGGCGTCCAGATCTGCCCAATCCGCGCCCGGCCGATGGAAAGCCAACGCCTCGATGGCTGCGTCCGCTGCCGCTTCGCAGGAAGCGTCATACGGCAAGGATCGGATCTGGTGGAAGTTGGCGCGAAACCGTTCGTTGATTGGCCAGAGGGCCTCGGCGGATTCCCATCCCGACAAGCGTACCGGCGTGGTTTTCTCCAGCGGCTTGGCGAGCACCTGCTCGAAATAGGCTTTCAACAGATCGAAATTCATTTCCTCCCCCTTTCGGAGCCCACCTCATGAACACCACCCAATTTCTCTTCGCCGACCTGAAGCGGCGCGTCGAACTGTTCGAAGCCGAGATGTCGATGCCGAATCGGCGCAACGCGGATCTGCTGGCGGAATCGATCGTGCTCTCGGCCGAGCACCTGCACGCGCAGGTGCGGATCGACTTCGCCGGGCTCGAACGCAAGACCCATTGACTCACAAATTAGCCTAACGACTAGGGAAAAGCAATGCAGATGGCCGACATCCAGTGCCTGCTGAAGAAGGCCGGCATCAGCCAATCGGACCTGGCCCGGCAGCTGAACGTCTCGAAGGTGACGGTGGGCTACGTGCTCGCCGGGATCACCACCAGCCGGCGCGTGGCGCTGGCGATCGCGCAGGTAACCGGGCGGACGCTGGAAGAGCTCTGGCCGGGCAAATACCCGCAGGAGGAAACGGTATGAACCGAATTTCGCTGGATCGCCTGCGCCTGGCGATCCGCCATGGCATCGCGGTGCATTCCAGCCTGCTGGGCGGCTGGCTGATGGCGAAACCGAGGAGCAGCCGCCGCGCGCCGTGCGAACGCGCCGGCGCTTCGCTCGGCCAGGCGCCGCGGGCGAAGGGCCGGAGGGCGGCATGAACGAGACGATGCCCAACAACGCGGCGCAACTGCGACTGATCGACGTGATCCGGGCGCTGGCCGGCAACGAGGTGTTCGGGCGGCGGCTGGCCGACGTGGCAGCGGATCTGCGCCTGCCGGAACCGATGATCCTGCGCGATCTGCAGGCGCTGGCGCACAAGGGCTGGGCGGTGCAGGACGAGAGCAAGCGCTGGCGGCTGGGGCCGGAAGTGGTGCAGATCGCGGTGCAGTTTTCCTTCGGCCTGCGCTCGGCGCAGGCGAAGGTGGCGGAAGTGGAGCAGCGCTACACGCGGCTGCCGACGTAATTTCATTGCACGGGAGAGCTTGATGGAACAAGAAGAACACGCGGGCGTGCCGGCGCCGATCGGCATCGAAGCCCTGCAACTGCAGGCGCAGGACGAAATCGAGACGCGCCAGGTGCTGACGCGCTTCGGCTACGAGGGAACGCTCGAGCAGGTGATCGGCGAAACGCGGATGCGGATGCGGCGCAGCACCGAGGATCTGGTCGAGATCGGGCGCGCGGTGCTCGCGTTTCGCGAGCTGCCACGAGGGGGATATGGTCCAGCGGTAAAGGCCATTGGCCTCTCCGAGGGTACCGCCCTTAGGCTGGCAAACGTCGCGCTCAAGTTTCTCGGGCACGATCATCGACGGCCGTTGCTGACGCTGGACCGCAGCAAGGTGTATGAGCTGGCGCTGCTCGACGAAACGGAACTTGATGCGCTGGCGGCAGACCCGGCGAAACTGGACCAGGTCGAGCGGATGAGCGTCAGCGAATTGAAACGCGAACTGCGCGCGGCGAAGCAGGGGCTGGAAGACAAGGATGGCCTGATCCGGCGCGTGCAGGACGAGAACGCGGCGCTGCGCGAGCGCGAGATTGCCCGCGACCGCTGCCCGCCCGATGAGGAATCGCGGCGCCGCGCCGAGCGGATGAACGCGAACCACGAAGCGGCGCAGCGGGCGCTGGTGGCGGTGAGCGATTTCATTCTGTCGATCACCCGCACGCGCGAACTGTGCGACACGGCTGAGAAAGAGCACGCCGACGGCACGGCCTGCTGGCTGGCGCAGCAGATCAGCCAGCTTTACCTCAACCACGGCATTGCGGTGGATTTCGCCGAAATCGTGACGCCGAGTTGGTCCACATCGGCTGCGACGGACGCATGAGGGGAATGGAATGCTCGCCATGCCGCCGTCCGCTACGCAACTGCCGCACGTCCTGATGCTTGCCGCCGAACTGCCCGGCTTGCCGCATGGGCACGGCACGCCGCGCGTGCGGTCGATCGCCGAGCATCTCGGGATCTCGGTGCAGACGCTCTGGAAATGGGTCAAGGAGGCCGGCTACGCCAGCGACCGCAAACGGCGGTCGGACGCCGGCAAGCTGAAAGCGGTGAGCGAAGAGCAGGTACGCCGGATGGCGGCGATCCGCTTCGCCGGCGCGCGCGAAACGGGCAAAGTGCTGCCGACGCTGGAAATGGCGAGGGACATCGCTAACGCCAACGCGCCGGTGGACCCGGCCACCGGCGAGGTGGCGGTGACGACGGCGCATGCCTCGACGATCTCGCGGGCGATGAAGCGGATCGGCTGCCACAGCGAGCAACTGCTGCGCGCCTCGGCGGCGCAGCCGATGAAATCGCTGCATCCGAATCACGTGTGGCAGTGCGACGTCTCGACCTGCGTGCTGTTCTACCTGGCCAATGGCGGCATGGAGATTTGCGACACCGCCGCATTCAACAAGAACAAGCCGGCCAATTTCGCGCGCGTGCAGGAGCTGCGCGTGCAGCGCTACCTGGTGGTGGATCACTGCAGCGGCGCGTTCTACCTGCAGTACCTGCCGGGGCACGAGACGGCGCAGAACCTGTTGGACTTTTTGATTCCGGCGTTCCACCCGCGCGACGGCCAACCCTTCTACGGGGTGCCGAAGATGCTCTTGGTCGACCCGGGTTCGGCGCAGGCTTCCGGCCTGGTGCGCAGCCTGACGCGAGCGCTGGAGATCGACGTGCGCGTGCACACCGCCGGCAATCCGCGCGCCAAGGGCGCCGTCGAATCGCTGCACAACCACATCGAGCGGCAGTTCGAGGGACGGCTGCAGGCGCAGCGGGTGCGCGACTTCGCGCAGCTCAACGAACTCGCCGGGCTATGGAGCGCGGCGTATCAAACGACGGCGATCCACGGCCGCACGGGGAGAACGCGCTTCTCCGGCTGGCAGGAGATCGCCCGCTACCCCGGCGCGCTGCGCCTGGCGCCAGGGCCGGAAATCACGCGCGCGCTGGTGATGAGCGAGCCGACGAAGCGGGTGGTCGATCAACTGCTGCGCATTTCCTTCGCGATTCCCGGGCACGGACAGCATTTCTACTCGGTGGCCGGGATTCCCGGCGCGGCGTTCAAAGAGAAGCTGTTCGTGGTGGCGTCGCCGTACCACCTGCCGGATATCGACGTGCTGGCGCACGACGCGGAAGGCCGCGAGGTGCGCCATCGGCGGTCGCCGCTCGTCGAGGACGAATGGGGCTACCAGAAAGACGCCGCGACCTTCGGCGAGGAATACCAGCGCCCGGCCGATTCGCACCTCGATGTCGAGCGCAAGCGCGCGCGGCGCGCCGCCTGGGGCAGCGACGACGAGGCGGAGATCGCGAAGAAGCGGCGGGGAGTCGCCGGCAAGCGCGGGGTGGCGTTCGACGGCGCGGTGGATGCGTTCGCCGATGTCCGCCAGACGCCGGTGCCGATGTATCTGCCGCTGGCCGGAACGGCGATCGAAGCGGCGGTGCCACTGCAGGAAAGCGTGATGAGCGCGACCGCGGCGTGCCTGCGCATGCATGCGCTGCTCGGCGACGCCTGGCAGCCCGAGCACTACGCCTGGATCACCAAGCGCTTTTCCGGCGGCATCAGCGAAGCGCAGTTCGCGCAGCTCGCGGAGCAGTGGCGGGGGGTCGCCCTCACTCCCGGCCTCTCTCCCGGGGGGAGAGAGGGGGTCAGCGCCTTCCCTCTACCCCCGGGAGAGGGATCGAGGGTGAGGGATGAAGAGGAGCGGAAAGCATGCTGATCCTCGGCGAGGTGCTGCAGAAGCACGGGATTTCGCAGGCCAAGCTGGCCGCGGAAACGCATCTCTCGACGGCGACGATCAGCCTGCTGATCCGCCACAACACCTATCCGCGCTCGATGCGGCGGCGCGACCTGCGCTCGATCGTCTGCGCGGTGCTGACGCGGATGCAGGTGCCGGTGGACGAAATGGTCGATCTGTTCCTCGAAGCGGAGGAGCGGAAAGAAGCGGGGAAGGAACGGCAGATTTCGGCGGCGGGGAAATCCCCGCGGCGGGAGCAGGAGACGGCGACACGGACCAACGCGTCGCCGTCGGGTGAAACGCAGTCCAGGGAAGGATGCAATGAAATGTTACTACGCAAACAGACGCTGAGCGAAGCGGCGCGCCGCAAGTTCGGCATTTTCCGGGATCCGTTTGACGATCCGCAGCAGTCGAGCGAGGTCTATCTCTCGCCGGCGATCCGCCAGGTGCGCGAGGCGATCTGGCAGGTGGCGCTGGGCAACATCAAGTTCCTGGCGGTGATCGGCGAATCCGGAGCGGGCAAGAGCACGCTGCGCGAGGAAATGGAAGAACGCCTGCGGCTGGAAGCGCGGCCGGTGCGGCTGATCCAGCCCTACGTGCTGGCGATGGAAGACAGCGATCGCCAGGGCAAGTGCCTGCGCTCGGAGCACATCGCGGAGGCGATGCTGCACGCCGTGGCCAGCGGCGAATCGCCGAAGCGCAGCCCGGAAGCGAGATTCCGCCAGGTGCATGAAGCGCTGATCGCTTCCAGCCGGGTCGGCATGCAGCACGTGCTGATCATCGAGGAGGCGCACGGGCTGCCGATTCCGACGCTGAAGCACCTCAAACGCTTCCTGGAGCTGAAGGATGGCATGCGCCGGCTGGTTTCGGTGCTGCTGCTCGGGCAACCGGAGCTGCGCGACAAGCTCGACGAGCGCCGCGCCGCCGTGCGCGAGGTGGCGCAGCGTTGCCAGATCGTCGGCCTGCCGCCGCTCGATTCCCACCTTGGCGATTACCTGGCGCACCGCTTTTCGGCGGTCGGGCTGGAGCTCTCGGCGATCGTCGAACCCGAGGCGATCGGCGCGCTGCTGCTGGCGCTCTCGATCCGCCAGCGGACCGGCGCCGGGCCGGCCGAGGTGGCGGTGATTTCGCTGACGCATCCGCTGGTTGCCAACAATCTGCTTACCGCAGCGATCAACCAGGCGGCGGCACTCGGCGCGCCGCGGGTGACGGCCGATCTCGTGCGCGCAGTGAGGGAGGCGATGCCATGAACCCCGAGATCACGCGCGAGGAAGTCGCGGAGCTGGCGAACGCGGCAAGCGACCTGGACTACCACAAAGGCCAGTTGGGCGACATCTGGAAAGCCCGGGTGAAAGCGGCGATCCAGGCGATGCACCAGGTCGCCGGAAAGCTCGACGCCCAACACGATTTCGGAATCTACGCGAGGGAGGATTGAAATGGGACATCCAATGGGACATCCGGAGTTTTCCCGGGGCGGGGCAATGATCTCGCGGCAGATGCAGGTGCTGTCGCGCAACATGGATAAGGCGCTGCATGCGGCGACCTGGTTGTGCGCGCTGAACCTGCCGATTCTCAAGATCTCGATCAAGCCGACCGGAGCGGTGATCACGGTGGCGTGCCGGCCGATCCTGTTCCGCCTGTTCGCCCGCGACTGTGCCTGGCGGCAGCGTCGGAAAGTGGGTGCGGCGATCGTCTATACGTGGTTCGCGGTGCGTTACGGCGCCCGCATCGAGTGGGAGGAAATCGAATGTCGAGCCTAGAAACCTGCTTCCTCGGGCTGGGCCTGGGCAACCTGGCGCAGTCGGACCCGGAAATCGCCACCGAAATCGTGCTGTCGATGATCATCTTCGGGTTCGTTCTCCTGACCCGCTTGATTCATCCGGCCGCGATCGAATCGTCGGTGCTGGTGCTCTCCTGGCTGTTGCGCGCGCTGATCGTGCCGGTCTGCCTGCTGCTCGGCCTGCTCCGGTTGGCGCTGTGCCTGGCGGCCGAGCTGATCCGGGACGCCCTCGTCGGCGCCGCGCGGGCCTTCCGGCGCACCTGCACCGCCTTCCGCCTCTGGCGATTCCTCGGTAAGCCGTGGGCGGTCGCCTGGCACCTTTCCGGTCGGAGAAATCCATGATTGGCGCCCGCCAGCAACGACACCGCTTCACGCCGGAAGACGAGGCACGGATGCTCCGGCTTTCCCAGGCGGGCTGGAGTGGGCGCAGGATCGCCGCTGAGATCAGCTGCAGCAAGAGCGCGGTCAGCGATCGGCTGGCCCTGCTGCGCAAGCGCGAACAAATTGCCGCACCGGCGCCGAGGCGCGCGTGGAAAAAGTTCACCTGCGAGGAAGACCGCCGGCTGCTGACGCTATACGCCGATGGCCTCAGCGTAACGCAGATCGGGGCGGAGATCGGGCGCACGCACCAATCGATCTACGCGCGCCTGCACCTGCTGCGGATTCGCGGCGGAGCGGTGACCCGGGAGACGCCGGAGAAAAAACGCCGGCCGGTGCCCGGCTACGCTGGCGTCGTCCGCTGCCTGGGAGGATGCGAGCAGAACTTTCTCTCGTGGGACCGCCGCAAGAACCGCATTTGCCCGACGTGCCGCAATCGCCAGAGCCAGACGCACGGGGTAGCCGAACATTCGCTTTATCTTTGACCCGAAAGGACCCCCATGAACCCCAAGAGAACCCGTTTCAAGACCGTGGCGGCGCCGACCGTGCCGCAGACGCGCGAGGAGGTGGCGGAGCTGATCGCCGGCATCGGCATCGACAACCGCGAACTCACGATGATGGAAGTGGAAATGAACAACGCGCTGGCGCGCATCAAGGAAGACTACGAGCAGCGCGCGGAGCCCGCTCGCCGGCGCATCGAGGCCGCGCAGCGGGGCGTGCAGGCGTTCTGCGAGGCCAACCGGCAGGAACTCACGGCGAACGGCAAGGTGAAAACCCATCAATTCACCACCGGAGAAGTGCAATGGCGGACGCGGCCTCCGAGCGTGCGGATCACCGGCGAGGAATCGGTGATGTTCTCGTTGCGCGCCCTCGGCCTACTCCGCTTCCTGCGCGTGAAAGAGGAAATCAACCGCGAAGCGATCCTCAACGAGCCGAGCGCGGTGGCCGGTGTGCCGGGAATCCGGATCAGCCAGATCGAAGATTTCGTGGTGACGCCGTTCGAAGTCGAACTGTCGGCGCGGGAGGCCTCATGAACACCAAGGAATTGGCTGCGATCGTCGCGCAGGTGACCGAGCAGCCGAAGGAAACGGTCGAGGAATGCCTGCGCACGGCCTTCGAAGTGATCGCCGATGCGCTGTCGGATCAGGAAGTGTGCAAGCTCGCCGGCCTCGGCCGCCTGCAGGTTCGCCAGGTGGGCATCGAGCGGCTCGTGCGCCTGGCGCCGCATGGGCACGAGAAGCGGATGGCGCCGCACGCGGTGCGCTTTCGCGCGATCAAGCGCCTGCGCATCGAGGTGAACATCCGGGCGGCCTACGCATGAGCGCCGCCGCAAACCGGCCGGATGGCACCAAGGAGCGCAGCCGCCTGATCCGGCTGATCCACGTTGGCCGCCGCGAGCTGCAAATGAGCGACGACGCCTGGCGGGCGTATCTGCAGCGGGCGTTCGTGGTGGAATCCTCCACACAACTTTCGCTGCCGCGCCTGAAAACGGCGCTGGCGCATCTGCGCCGGCTCGGCTTCCGGCCGGAAGGGGGCGCTGCGCACGAATGGACCTTCGTCGATACGGCCGCCGCTGGCCGGCAGCCCTTGCTGCGCAAGATCATCAAGCTGATGCAGGCCACCGGCGTGGAACGCGGGCAGCAGGTGCCTTATGTGGAGGGGATGGCCAAGCAGATGGCCGGCGCCGGCGGCCGCTTCAACGTCCACAAGCCGCTGCCGATGTGCGACGAGTACGAACTGCGCTGGATCGTCGTCGCGCTGGTCAAGCACCTCAAGCGCCGGGAAGTTCAGGCCGATGCCCGTGCCGACACCGCCGCTGTCGCCTGATGACCTCGCCGGCACGCCCGTGGAGAACCTGCCCGACTCGCTGCGGCAGCTCATCGAGCTGGTCGGCGTGGCGGCGGCGCTCTCCCTGGTACGCGCCTTTGCCGGCAACGTCATCCAGATCCCGCTGCGCTCGCGGCCGGGCGGCACGATGCGCGAAAGGCTCGTCCATCTGATGGGCGAACCCTTGGCCGAGCGGCTGATCCAGGCCTATGCCGGCGAGCGGATGCCGATCCCGCGCTGTGCGCAGGCGCTGCGCGATGCGCGCGATCGCGAAATCATCCGCGCCTACGACGGCGGCGCTTCGGTCGTGACGCTGACGGCGCAGTACGCCCTCACCGACCGCCAGATCCGGACGATTCTCAAGCGCAGTCCGGCAAAGACCCTCCCTGGCCTGGCGGGCTTCCAGCCGGGCCTTTTCTGACCGACAAGCAAGTTACTCAAGGAGCAACCCAGATGACCCCGCAACAACAACGATGGATGTACCCGATGACCAAACAGGAACCGGCCGCAGCGCTGGTCTGGACGCTGGCGGCGCTGGCCCTGGGGCCGCTGTTCGTGCTCTGCGACGCGATCGACGCGGCGCACCGGGAGCAGGGACGGCGGATGGCGCAAATGGGGGCGTGGACGCTGCGCGACAAGCGAATGCCTGAAGCGAGGAGGAATGATGCGTAAGAAGAACAAGGTGATGGTGGACGTGCGCGGGATGTTCTCTCGGATGATCATCGAACGATCCACCAATAGCTATGGTGATCCCGTGGTGTCGATCCGGTGGGGGGGTGCATGCGATCCGGTAATTGAGGTGACGCATGATGAGGCGCTGGCAATTGCCAACGCGATTCTTAAGCTTGTGCCCACCGGGGATTGACTCCCAAGCGCGTTGTGATACCGTGACGGACAGAGCAAAGCCGCCTTTACCGCGGCTTTTTGCACGTCCAACGAGAGCGCTGACACCTTACAGGCGAAAGGTCGGTGGCAAAACAAACCAAGGCCAGCGAGAATCCGGCTTCCACCCGGTACGGCGGATGGGATTTCGCGCGGGACTTTTCGACGCAGTTCTTCGCCCTCCTCAACACCGGGCGCATCTTTCCGGCCCTGTTGGTGTTACTTGCCTTGCTGATGCTGCTTTTCGGTGTCCGGATGCCCACCGAGGAACTGGCTCCCTTGAGCAATCATTTGCTCGACGCGCTGAGCGGATGGACGGGGGTATTTTTCCTTCTCCTGGTCGTTACCAACTGCGGGTGGATGCTCGTCTTTCACGAGCGCGACAAATTACACCAGCAGGAGATCAAGCGGTTGACCGACATCCGCAGCCAGCTCATGCACGGAGGGGATATGACGTTGATCAAAGAGCATCGCAGCAGCGACGGAGAACAACAGGAAGGATATTTGTTACCTAGCCAACAACATAGTTCGCGGGAGGGTGGATCGCCATGAGTCTTCTGGTTTCGATGTTTGTCATTACGACCTCGATGTACTGCTTGTTCCTGCTCATCCGGGAGTACAACCAACTGGTCTTCACGCGCTTTCGCTATCGTTACTTCGCCTTGCGCGACGAACTGGCGCTGTTGGTGATGACCGGGCATATCATGGAATCGTCGTGGGAGTATCAACACATTGTCAGGACCATCAATTTCCACATCAGCGCCGTCGAAACGATGTCCATCACTGATGTGGTGAGCTTGCTCATCCGGTATCACACCTCAGAAGACGGAAAGCGGAAAGTGCGCTACCTCATCAGGAGAGTGGATGACCCCGCCGTCGTCAGCATTCTGGTGCGCTACATGGGCGTCACCCAGGATCTCCTGCGCCGGAACAGCCGTTGTCAAATCGTCATGATTCGCGCGGTCAAGCGTCTGTTCGGACCCGACATCCGCCAAGGAAAGCACGAATTTGTGCAGAATCCCAACGAGGCCATCAACGCCATTGAGCAAAGCAAGTCCGATCTTCTGGCCACCGTCAAGAATGATTCACGGTACCCGATGGCGGTCGCGTGAGTAACTCTCTCCCCGAGATCTTGGCTTGGTCGCCTTGGTCTTGTTCATGACGCCTTTACACATGGTGTAAATCCCCCCCCAGCCCCGCCCCGCGGGGCTTTTTCTTTCCTGCCCTGAAGCGCTTCCAGGCAGGAAGCGTCGCGCGCGCGCGGGAAAATCCCGCCCATGGCACGCGTCGAACTTTCCCCCCAGCCCACCCGCACCAGCGCCAACGGACTGGCGCTGATCCAGCGCTTCGAGACGTTCCTGGCCACTCCGCGCAAGGGCTCGCAGGGCTTCCTGGAAATCGGCTGGGGGCATGTGTTGCGGCCCGACGAAGCGCAGGTCACTCTGGTTAATCGCCAGCAGGCGGAAGCGCTGCTGATCGAGGACCTGCGAGTGTTCGAGATTTACCTGCAGGCAACGATCCGGGTAGAGCTCGCGCAGCATGCCTTCGACGCCTTGATCAGCCTCCTCCGGGATGTGGGGATCCGCGCTTTCGAGCGTTCGGATATCCGCCACCTGATTCAAGCGGACAAGCCGCAGGAAGCCGCCCGCACCTGGCGAACGTGGGAGGGGCCGCGGCACGGCGCGCGGAATCTGGAGCGCCGGCATGCGGAGGCGAATCTCTTCCTGAAAGCGAGCCTCTCGTTCTACGGACACCCCGAGGACGAACACTTTGCCGCGTATCTGCCCGAATGAGCGATCTCTTTGACCGGGCTTCCGACCGCCAAGCGGAATTGCGCTCCCGATGACCACAACCACCATTTACCCGACCGGCGGTATTGACGACGTTGCGAGGGTGGCCGAGGTCCTCGGGACGGCGCTCGGCGGCGTCTCGCCCAATCACGGCCAGACGCATAACTTCGAGCTCGAATCGATCCTGGCGCTGAAAAATCTTCTGGGCGCGTCCGTATCCCCGGCCGCGGGGTCGGTGCTGTACCGGTTGGGATTACTAGAAGGGGTCAACAGCGGTGACGAGACAGCAGCTCGGATTGCCGCGCTGATTGGCGGAGACGTGTCGCGGCTCATCCTGCAGCAGCTTTACCTGCAGGGCATGTCCAAACCGCTCGTGAACGTCACCACGCCGTGGCTGTATGCCCCATCCGGCACAGTTGTAGCTGGCGCAGCGGGCGGGGCGTATGTGACGCTCGGCACCGCTTTGCCGGCGGCAATCCCAGTTGCTGGGAAAGTCTATCTCCCGGCGGTCGGGAGCCTGTCGGCTGGCTGGTACGATTTTTATTCAGCGACTACGGGGCAGGTCAATTTGGCCTCTGCCGTCGCGTCTGGCGGGGCCTACACAGCGACGACCGGCGTGGATATCGTCGGACCAAGTTACACGCTCCCAGGTGGAGCTTTGGGTCCAAACGGTTATATCGAGCGTTTTATCGAGGGGTGGATCCCCAACACTGCGGGGAGCAAAACGACGAAGGTGTTGGCCGGAGCGGCCGCGATTTGGCAACTAATCTACACGACATCGCTGTCGGTGTCCTCGCCCAGCGTGACGAAGAATCGCAATTCGCAAAGCCAGCAGCAAACCGGATTTTATGGCACTACGACAGCAAACGGGGTGTCGACGATCAACGCGTTCATGGACCCCGCGGTGGACCTGTCGGCGTCGACGACCATCTCTCTGTCGTTCCGCCTATCCGCCCCGACGGACTATTTCTGCCTGCTCGGATGGCGCGAGCGAGCCACCTACGGGGCATAAAGATGGCATCCCTAGAATTTCCCAACAACTTGTCCGGACTGGACGATGCAAAAGCGGTTGCGGACCCGAAAAACGTCATCATCTTCCCGGATCGGATCGTCGTCCAGACTCCACCGGATTACCAGCCGGATGACTCGGACTCCACTCGGTACCTTGGTCTGCAGGAATTCCGCGAGCGGTTCACCGATACCGAGTTGACGGGAATCTCGGCGTCCGAAGACCCATTGGTGCGCAAAGCGCTGGTGAAAATCACGACCCGCGACGATCGGCGGGTACCGTTCAGTGAAGAAACTCGGGCGGTGCTGAACCATATGGTGTCTATCGGTTTGCTGGCCTCCGACCGTCCGGAGAAGCTGCTCGAATGAACGCCGACTGGAACGACCTCGCCGTCGACTGGAACGATCTGGGGTGGGGATGGAATGGCGATGCGATCGGGCAAGAGGTCTCCCTCGCCGCCGACCCGAGCTACCGATCCGTCGGCACCCGGCGCTCGTTCGTGACGGTGGGCGAGGAGCGCGTCTTCCGCTCTCCCGGCCGCGCTCGGAGCTTTGTCGCATGAGATCGTCCTGGCCGGAGAAAAACCCCGAAGAAGCGCTGGTGGCGGAGTTTTCGTTTGCCAACGAGATCGTCGAGGGCGAAACGATCACGGGCACGCTGATTACCTGCAGCGTGCTCTCCGGAACCGACGCGAGCCCCGCCCTGGTGCTCAACGGCGCACCGACGGTGGTAGGCAACTCGGTGCTGCAGCCCTTTCATGGCGGCCTCAATGGGGTGACCTACCTGCTGCGCTGCGTCGCGACGCTCTCGTCCGGAAGGATATTGGTCAGATCCGCGAGCCTTCCGGTGCTCTTCCAATGAGCGATCTCTTCGACCGGGCTTCCGCCCGCGAAGCGGAGTTGCTCGCGGATGCGCTGTACGAGCAACAGCAACGATCCGGACTGGCTGGAAAGACGCTCGCCGACTCGGCCCACGAATGCGTCGACTGCGACGAACCGATTCCGGAACGGCGGCGAGCGGCGGTACCGGGCGTGCAACGCTGCGTCGATTGCCAGCAGCGTGCGGAAAGGGGGCGCCGTGAACGTTGATTACGGTGCGGTCCGCTTTTATCTGGATCTGATGATCCTCCTGCTGGTTTCGTGCCACTCGGGATTCACGATCTGGGACCGGCGCAACAAGGTGACGCAGGAGGCGGTCACCAAGCTGCGCGAGGACGTGCACGGGGAGGTGGAGAAGCTGCGCGCCGATCTGGATTTGCGGCGAAGGAGAATCGACGAAACGATGGATGCCCTGAAAACAAAGATCTCGGATGCGCCGACGCGGATGGATCTGACGCGGCTGTACGAGGTGATCGGCGATGTTTCGCAGCTGGCCAACGAACTGCGCGGCACGGTGCAGTCGCTGCAGAACACGATGCATCTGATCAATCAACACTTGCTGGAGAAGAGTCATGGATAGCGCTACCGCGCATACCTTCGCCGACCGCGTGCGCGAGGAGTCCCGCCTGGAAATCCTGCGCTGCCTGGCGGACGCGCCGGAATACACGGCGAACGACGGCCTGTTGCACGGGCACCTGCTGACCTGCGGGCTGACGGTTTCGCACGCGGCGCTGCGCACGCAACTGGCCTGGCTGAATGAGTTGGGCCTGGCGGTGGTGCAGCGCGCCGGCGGCGAGCTGGGGATCACGCTGGCGACGATCACCGACGCCGGGCTGGACGTGGCGGCCGGCCGCTCGCGCGTGCCGGGGATTGCCCGGCCACGTCCGGGGGCCTGAGATGCCGTCGCGTTCGTCGGTTTCGCAGTTGCCCGAGGCGTTTCGCGAGGAACTGAATCGCCGCCTGGTGGAGAACGATTTCAGCGATTACGAGGGGCTGGCGGTCTGGCTGCGCGGCGAGGGATTCGAAATCTCGAAGAGTGCGCTGCATCGGCACGGCACCCAGCTGGAACGGGATTTCGACGAGGCGATGGCCGACGTGCGCCGGACGCGCGCGCTGGCCAAGGCGGTGACGGCCGACGGCGACGAGGGAGAGGTGCTGGCGGTGACGAGCGGGATTCTGCAGGAGCAGCTGCTGCGCATTTCGATTGCGCTGCGCCAGGCGGATTCGGACCCGGCAGAAGCGGCGAAGAGCATTTCGATGGTGGCGCGCGCGCATTCGGATGTCGGCCGCCTGCAGGTGGCGCTGGCGAAGTGGCAGGATGAGCTGAAGTCGAAGGCGGCGGCCGCGGCGCAGGCGTGCGAGCAGGTGGCGCGGCGAGGCGGGTTGACGGCGGAATCGGTGGAGACGATCCGCCGCGAGATCCTCGGAATTGCCTCGTAATGGTCCCCCGCTTGCCCAATGCGCCGACGCCGGCGGTGCTGCTGACGTACCAGCAGGAGTGGGTAGCGGACCAGGCCGAAGTCGCGATCTGGGAGAAATCGCGCCGGATCGGCGCTTCTTGGTGCGATGCTTCGCAGGCGGTGCTGACGGCAGCGCAGGAAAACGGCATGGACGCGCTGTACATCGGCTACAGCGAGGACATGACTCGGGAGTACATCGACGATTGCGCGATGTGGGCCAAAGCGTTTTCGTTCGCGGTGTCGTGGTTCGGCGAGGTGGTGTATTCGGACGAGTCGACGGATATCAAGGCATTCCGCATCGATTTCGCGTCGGGCAAGAAAGTTCTGGCACTCAGCAGCCGGCCGCGGTCGATCCGCGGCAAACAGGGGCGGGTGACGATCGACGAGGCGGCATTCCACGACGATCTGCCAGGCTTGATGAAGGCGGCGCTGGCAATGCTGATCTGGGGCGGCAAGGTGCGCCTGCTCTCTTCGCACAACGGCGCCGAGAATCCGTTCAACGAGATCGTCGAGGACGTGCGCGCCGGGAAACTTGGCTATTCGCTGCACCGGACAACCTTCCGTGAAGCGGTGGCGCAGGGCCTGTATGCGCGCGTGGCGTTGATCCAGGGCGAGCGGCTGAAGGAGCGTACCGAAACGGCCTGGGTCGAGCGCATCTATGCGATGTACGGCGACACGTCGGCCGAGGAGCTCGACGTGATCCCGAGTTCCGGCAGCGGCGCCTGGCTGACGCGGGCGCTGATCGAGTCTTGCATGGCGCCGGACATTCCGGTTCTGCGCCTCGCGATGCCGGATTCCTTCACGCTGCTCGCAGGCTACCTGCGCGAAGCGGAAATCCGGGATTGGTGCGAAGCACATCTGCTGCCGCTGCTCTCCGGGCTCGATGCGAACCTCGATCATTTCTTCGGCGAGGATTTCGCTCGCACGGGCGACCTGTCGGCGCTGTGGCCGCTGGCGCAGAGCCGGACGCTGCAATGGCGGACGCCGTTCGTCGTCGAGCTGCGCAATGTGCCGTTCGAGCAGCAGAAGCAGGTGCTCTTCTACCTGGTCGATCGTCTGCCGCGCTTTCGCCACGGCGCGCTCGATGCGCGCGGCAATGGCCAGTATCTGGCCGAAGTGGCACAGCAGAAATACGGCATCAGCCGCATTTCGCAGGTGATGCTCTCGCTCGAGTGGTATCGCGAGCACATGCCGCGGCTGAAGGCGGCGTTCGAGGACCGGACGCTGCTGCTGCCGCGCGATGCGGACATTCTTTCCGATCTGCGCTCGGTAAGCATGGAAAAGGGGGTGGCGAAGGTGCCCGATCAGGCGCACCAGCGCGGATCCGACGGCCGGCCGCGGCATGGCGATACGGCGGTGGCGCTGGCGTTGGCGTCCTTTGCGACGCTCTCCGATTCCGGGCCGGTGTTTGTCGAGAGCCGGCCGGGCGGGGAATACTTGGATTTCCAGGGATACTGACATGGCCCAATTCCTCGCCGACATGCTGGCGACCCGCGCCAACGCGCTCGATTTCAGCGCCTTGCTGGGTGTTCTGCCGAACCCGGACCCGATTCTGCGCGCGCAGGGGAAGTCGATCGAGGTCTACCGCGATCTGCGGGTAGATGCGCACGTCGGCAGCTGCTGCCGGCGCCGCAAATCGGCGGTGAAGGCGCTGGAATGGGGCATCGATCGCGGCCAGGCGCGCGCCGGCGTGAGCAAGGCGATCGAGTCGATGCTCGCCGACGTGGATCTCGATCGCCTGATCGGCGATTGCACGGAAGCGGTGCTGTACGGCTATCAGCCGATCGAAATCGGCTGGGGCAAGGTCGGCGATCTGATCGTTCCGCGCCTGCTGGAAGCGAAGCCTCCGGAATGGTTCGTCTTCGACGCCGATAACCTGCTGCGGCTGAAGACGCGGCGCAGCCCGTTCGTGGGGGAAGCGTTGCCGGAGCGCAAGTTCCTGTTGCCGAGGCAGGATGCGACCTACCAGAACCCCTACGGTTTCCCGGATCTCTCGATGGTCTTCTGGCCGACGCTGTTCAAGAAGGGCGGCGTCAAGTTCTGGCTGAAATTCACCGAGAAATACGGCATGCCGTTTCCGGTGGGCAAGCAGCCGCGCGGCGCCAGCGAAGCCGAGCGCAGCACTTTGCTCGACAGCCTGGAAGCGATGGTGCAGGACGCCGTGGCGGTGATCCCGGACGACTCGTCGGTCGAATTGCTGAGCGTCAGCAACACGGCGCACGCCGACCTCTACGAGAAGCTGGTGATGTTCTGCCGCAGCGAGGTTTCGATCGCGCTGACCGGAACCAACCAGACCACCGAGGCGTCGTCCAACAAGGCCAGCGCGATGGCGGGGCTGGAGGTGGCGCACGACCTGCGCGACGGCGATGCTGAGGTGGTGGCGGCGGCGATCAATCAGCTGATTCAGTGGATTTGCGAGATCAACTGGGGCGCGGTCGATCGCCCGCGCTGGAGCTTCTGGGACCAGGAAGCGAAAGACACGCTGCAGTCGGATCGGGACAAGTCCAACTACGATGCGGGCGCACGCTTCACCAATGCCTACTGGCAGCGCGTCTATGGCTACCAGGATGGAGACCTGGCCGCGCCCTCGGCGCCGGCGGCGATTCCTGGGGAAGCCGCTCTTCCCGGCCAGACCGCCGTGCCCAGCCAGTCCGCTCCCGCTCCCGCGTTCGCCGATCCGGCGCCGGAAATGGCGCTTTCGGACCAGCTCGCCGAAGCGGCGGCGGCCCCGTGGCAAAAGGTGCTCGGCCAGGTGCAGGCGCTGGTCGAGGCAGCGCCCGATCTGCCGACCCTGCAGAAAACCTTGCTGGCTGCTTTCGGGGACCTCGATACCGCCCGCCTGGTCGAGATCATGCAGGCCGGCTTCGCGCTCGCAGAGCTGCGCGGCATGGTCGATGCGCGCGACGGCTAGGCGACGCTGCCGACGATCGCCAAGGGAGACGATGTCCTGCTGGGCTTATTGCTTTGAGCGACCATGAGTAAGGCGAAATTCGGCTTCCGCGGGCCTTTCGCGGAACAGCTCGCGTTCTTCCGGCAGAAGGTCAATCTGGATTCCCAGCGTTGGGATGACCTTTGGCGGGAGGAGCACGATCGGGCCTTCATCGTCGCCGGGGCGCAGGGCGCCGATCTGCTCGCCGACCTGAACGCGGCAGTGACCAAGGCCATCGAGCAGGGAACGGGCCTGGAGCAGTTCCGCCGGGATTTCGCGGCGATCGTGCAAAAACACGGCTGGACCGGATGGACAGGGGAAGGCAGCAAGGCCGGATTCGCCTGGCGCACGAAGGTGATCTACCAGACGAATATGGCCACTTCCTACGCGGCCGGGCGTTACAAACAGCTCACCGACCCCGAGTTCCTGAAGCTGCGGCCGTACTGGCGCTATGTGCATAACGACAGCGTTCTGCACCCGCGACCCCTGCACCAGCACTGGGGCAATATCCGCCTGACGCTGCGCTGGGATCACCCGTTCTGGGATACTCACTTCCCGCCGAACGGATGGGGCTGCATGTGCCACGTGACGGCGGTGGCCGGCCCGCTGGAAGGCGATGCCACCGAGCCGCCGGAGGGTTGGGACCAGCGCAACGAGCAGGGAAGGCTGCCGGGAATCGACTCGGGTTTCGACTACACGCCGGGCAAGAGCGTGGTCGAGGAGCTGCGGGCGATCGTGGACGGCAAGGTGTCGACGCTGCCGGAGCCGTTGGGACAGGATATCGAGAATCTTGCGCTGAAGGTGCTGGCCGACACGCCGGTCGTGGCGACACCGGAGGCCGATCGATCTGTGGTCGAAGCGGCGGTATCAGCAACGCTTACGGCGGCGGATTTCCCGGATTTCGTGAAGGGGTTGGGGAAAGGCGAGCGCCCCATTGCCTTCGTCCCACCGGACATCCAGGGCATTCTCGATGCTCAAAGCAATGTGCTGTTGCTTTCTCATGCGACCGCGGTCAAGCAGTACCGGGAACACTCCGACATCTCCGTGGAAGATTACGCGCGTGTTCAATCGATGCTCGATCATGGCGAGCTGCGGCAAGACAGAGACCTTCACCTGGGCGTGATCGAGGACCAGGGGAAGTGGTTTTATGCGGTAATCAAAGCCACGAAAACGGGCAAGTCCGTATACCTGCAATCACTGAGAAGAACCAACGAAAGCGACATCGCCGCCATCCGGGCGCGCAGCCAGCTGGTCCGGTCGGCAAAATGAAAAAGCACGCCAGTTGTGGAAGCGCTCAACCCCACACGGACCCGAAGGCTACCCGGCTGCGCTGATTTTCCCTGGCGTGCAAAACCATTATAGGATTGCCAAGGTATCCTGCCAAGTAACTACCTGCCTACCTACCCTTACAAAATGACTGCCTTCATTATTGAAGTCAAAGATTCCGGTGTTCAGGCCGCGCTCGATGCGCTGGCCGCCAAAGTCAGTAACATGCAGCCATACCTGCATGCGATCGGCGAAGACATCAAGCATCGCGCAGAGGCCCGCTTCCAGACCAGCATCGGGCCGGACGGGCAGCGTTGGCTACCGAACGCCCGCGCGACGATCGAAGCGTACATTGCCAAGCAGGGTGGCTTCGGCAAGAAGGGGATCAACCGAAAAGGCAGGGATCTGGCCATGAACAAGAAGCCCTTGATCGGCCTCTCGCAGAGCCTCATGAGCCAATTCCACGTGGACGCCACCGCCGATCAAGTGACCGTCCTCAACTCCATGAAGTACGCCGCGATTCAGCAATTCGGCGGTCTTGCCGGGAAACCGGACAAGAATGGCAAGAGGGTCAGCATCCCCGCGCGTCCCTTCCTTCCAATCCATGAGGACGGCACGCTCTACCCGGAGGATCGGGCAAAGATTCTGGACGCTCTCAACGCCTATTTGATGGTCCGCTAGTCATCCTTGCCGGCTATCACGTGATGTAACTTCGTTGCATTTCCCATCCCTCCAAGACTCCCCAAATCCCGCCTCTTCCCGCATTTATCGCGCAAAAGCCCCCCCATTTATCGCGCTTGCCCTCAGCAGTGCCGCTCGCAGGCATCGGAGGATCATTGCAGTAGCGATTTCAGTTCGTA
>NZ_JAMTDV010000120.1 GCF_023806565.1 Accumulibacter sp.
CTAAACCGGACAGATCATTTGCTACAAACCCGGACAGGTTACGTGTTCCCTACAGCAAGCATCCTGCCGATTGGCACGCGGCACCGCGCCGCATAGAATGGCGGGCGAATCGACGCACGCCGCGGCAGCAGCCGCCCCGCAGGAGCAAGCCGCATGAATCGCCCTCGTGTTTTCGCCATCGACGGCATCGTCCCGGTCATCGATCCGAGCGCCTACGTGCATCCGTCGGCCGTTCTGATCGGCGACGTGATCGTCGGGCCGGGCTGTTATGTCGGCCCCTGCGCCAGCCTGCGCGGCGATTTCGGGCGACTGGTGCTCGCCACCGGGGTGAACGTGCAGGACACCTGCGTCATGCACGGCTTCCCCGGCACCGACACGGTCATCGAGGAGGATGGCCATATCGGCCACGGCGCCGTGCTGCATGGCTGCCGCATCGGCAGGAACGCGCTGGTCGGCATGAACGCGGTGATCATGGACAACGCCGTGCTCGGCGAGTCGTCGATCGTCGCCGCCTGCGCTTTCGTCAAGGCGGGAATGGAAATCCCGCCGCGTTCGCTGGTCGCCGGAGTTCCCGCGAAGGTGATGCGCGCGCTCAGTGACCAGGAAATCGCCTGGAAAATCGACGGGACACGCATCTATCAGCAGCTCACCCGCCGCTCGCTGGCGACAATGGTCGAATGCAAAGCGCTGACCAGCGTCGAACCCGGGCGCAAACGCTTCGATCTGCCGGGCGTGGTACCACTGATCGAGCTCAGGAGGCAGGCGGCAAGCGACGACTAGAGTCGGTCGCTCGCCAGTCGCTGAACGCGCCACGAACATGGACCGGTAGCGGAGACGACACGGCAGGCAGGCCGCGGGCAGCCGTCAGGACAGAAACGACACCAGCCAGGCGCTCGCCTCGGCGACGGCGCCGTCCCATTCCTCCGGTCGCAGGAAATGCGAGGCGCGAGGGATCTCGCGATAGCGCAATCGCTCGGGCCGCGCACGATAGCGAGGTTCGAGCCGTTGATGCAGGGCCAGCGCGGCGTCCGGGGGAACGACGTTGTCCTGGCCGGCGGTGATCGACAGCAGCGCGGTCGGGAAGCAGCGCTCGGCAGGCTGCCGATCGGCGTCGGCGGGCGGCGGTTCGGGCGAGCCGAGCATCGCCACCGCGACGGGAAACCGTCGCTCACCGGCGATCGCCGCATACACCATGCAGGCGCCCATCGAGACGCCGGCGACGGCGATACGCGCGGGGTCACTCGACCCACGCCCGACCAGCAGATCGATCAGTTCGGGCAACTCGGCGACCGTCTGGCGGACGCAGGAGTGGAACACTTCGACGCTTGCTGGCGACGAACGGGAGAACTGCGACGGCAAATCAACAAACCGACGCTGGCCGTGACCGACGGCATCGATGCCGACGGCCAGCAATCCGGCTTCGCCAAAGCGGCACAGCTCCGGCAGGTGCACTTCCTTGTCGGCGCCGAAGCCGTGCAGCCACAGCACCGTCGGCAGCGCAACACTCCTGGCGGCGGGGCGAACGATCAGCGCCGGTATGCGGCCCAGGCGCGTGCGCTCGATGACAACGCTCATCGCGCCGATGCCGGCGACTCGCCCTGCGTGGCGTTTGACTGGTCGTCCGCCGGGCGGGGCTGGCCCACCAACTTACCCTGCCGCCTGATTTCCAGACCCAGCCAGTGCAACGCACAATCGCCGTCGACCGACGGCGGCCGGGTCGAGCGATGCCAGCTCGCGGGCAGGTAGTGCTCGATTCCCATGACGCAGGCGTGGTAGCGCGAGCGCATCAGAGCCGCCGCAATGTTGGGCGACGCAGCCGCGCGCGATGGGCGACAACGGACGGCATCGGCGAGCCGGCTGCCGCAGGGGCGGACGTCGGATTCCCTCAGCCATCGCGGCCAACCGACGCTGCGCGATTTCCTTTTTCGCTTCATTTCCTGCTCGCTCGCAAGCCCGGGGCGTCGCGCATGACCACGCCTCGCTCAAAGCTGATACTCGTCGCCCGGCCGGGCTCCGGCCATGGCCATGTCCACCGCCTTGCGGGTCAGGTGCGAGGCGAAGAGTTCGATGAAGTCGTATTCGAAGCGGCGAATGTGCGTGCCGCGGCGCAAACCGATGCGCGTCGTGTTGGAGCCGAACAGATGCTCCGCGGGCATCGCCTGCAGACCGGCGTCGCGCAGCGGATCGAAAGCCATGCGGGCGATGATCCCCAGCCCGAGGCCAAGGCCCACGTAGGTCTTGATCACATCGGCATCGATCGCGGTAAGCACGATGTTGGGCGCCAGTTGCGCCAGCTCGAAAGCCCGGTTGATTCGCGAGCGGCCGGCGAAAGCCGAATCGTAGGTGATCAGCGGCCAGCGCGCCAGGGCGGCCAGCGACACCGGCTTTTCGGTCAGGATGCGATGGCCGTCGGGAGCGATCACGCAGTGCACCCACTGGTAGCAGGGCAGCATTGCCAGTTGTGGGTACTGGTCGAGTGCCTCGGTGGCGATGGCGATGTCGGCCTCGCCCTGCAGCGTCCACTCGGCGATCTGCGACGGATGTCCCTGCCGCAGCGACAGTCGTACCCGGGGATGGCGGTCGATGAAGTTCTTGACCACCGCCGGCAGCGCGTACCGCGCCTGCGTGTGCGTCGTCGCGATGACCAGGCTGCCGGAATCGCCGCCGGCGTATTCCTCTCCGACCCGGCGGATGTTCTCGGCATCGCGCAGCATGCGTTCGGCGAGGTCGAGCACGGCCCTCCCCGGTTCGGTGATCGCCGTCAGGCGTTTGCCACCGCGCTCGAAAACGGCGACCCCGAGTTCTTCCTCAAGCAAGCGAATCTGCTTGGAGATTCCCGGCTGCGAGGTGTAAAGCGCCTCCGCCGCCTCGGATACGTTGAGACCGCGGCGCGCCACTTCGATGAGGTAACGGAGTTGCTGGAGCTTCATTGCGATGACACCGTTCATTTGGTTATAACAATCTAACCGAATATTCTTTTTCGATCAAACGCCGCGCTGCTACCATGCGCGCTCTCGTTCCCTTGCGATTGGCCATGGACTGGATGTACACCTTGTCGGGCTTCGTCGTCGGCGCCGTCGTCGGGCTCACCGGCGTTGGTGGCGGATCGCTGATGACGCCACTGCTGGTGTTGCTGTTCGGCATTCACCCGGCGACGGCAGTCGGCACCGACCTGCTGTATGCGGCGATCACCAAGGCCGGCGGCACCGTGGTGCACGCCCGCAAGGGGCATATCGACTGGCGGGTTACCCATCTGCTGGCGAGTGGCAGCATTCCGGCAACGCTGCTGACCATCTGGGCGCTGTCTTTCCTGCCCAGACAGAGCGCCGCCGTCTCGCAAATCATTTCCGTTTCGCTCGGTATCGCGCTGCTGCTGACCGCCGCCGCGATCGTCTTTCGCCAGAGGCTGCAAAGCCAGGCGCTGGCACACGCCGACAACGCCGCGCACACGCGCTGGCGGGCGCCGATCACGGTCGCGGTCGGCGCCCTGCTTGGCCTGCTGGTAACCATCTCGTCGGTGGGCGCCGGCGCGCTCGGGGTCGCCGTGCTGTTCTACCTGTACCCCAGGCTGCCGACGATCCGCATCATCGGCAGCGATGTCGCCCATGCCGTACCGCTGACGCTGATCGCCGGGCTTGGCCACTGGCTGATCGGCAGCGTCGATTGGTCGTTGCTCGGCAGCCTGCTGCTCGGCTCGCTGCCCGGCATCTGGCTCGGCAGCCACGCCTCGGCAAAGGTGCCCGACCGCATCCTGCGCCCGATTCTCGCCGGCATGCTGGTGCTCATCGGCAGCAAGCTGATCGCCCAGTAGAGCTGCGGGCCCGGATTCCCGGCGAGGCCTTTCAAGGAACGAACGATGTATCGTTACGACAGTACAGACCAACAGCTTATCGACCAGCGCGTGGCGCAGTATCGGGACCAGATCGTCCGACATTTCGCCGGCGAACTCTCGACCGACGAGCTGCGTCCGCTGCGCCTGCAGAACGGGCTCTACATCCAGCGGCACGGCCCGATGCTGCGCATCGCCATTCCCTATGGCGTGCTCGCTGCCGCGCAACTGCGCAAACTGGCCGAGATTTCGCGTCGCTATGACCGTGGCGTCGGGCACTTCACGACGCGCCAGAACATGCAGCTCAACTGGCCGAAATTCGAGGAAACGCCGGATATCCTCGGCGAACTGGCGAGCGTGCAGATGCATGCCGTGCAAACCTCCGGCAATTGCATCCGCAACATCACCAGCGACCACTTCGCCGGCATCGCCCCGGACGAACTGACCGACCCTCGCCCGTACTGCGAGCTGCTTCGGCAGTGGTCGACCTTCCATCCGGAGTTCGCTTTCCTGCCGCGCAAGTTCAAGATTGCGGTCAATGCCGCTGCCGAGGATCGGGCGGTGATTCGCGTACACGACATCGGTCTCGACCTCGTGCGCGGCGACGATGGCGATATCGGCTTCCGGGTATTTGTCGGCGGCGGCCTCGGGCGTACGCCGATGCTTGGCAAGCTGGTGCGCGATTTCCTGCCACGGCGGCACCTGCTGTCGTACCTCGAAGCAATCCTGCGCCTGTACAACCGCTATGGGCGACGCGACAACATGTACAAGGCGCGAATCAAGATTCTCGTGCAGGCTCTCGGCGTCGAGGAATTCCGCCGCCAGATCGAGGCCGAGTGGTGCGAGTTGCGCGATGGCCCGACGACCGTTCCCGACGCCGAGTTCGAACGCATGGTCCGCCATTTCGCTCCGCCTGCCTGGGAAAACCTGCCGGCAGTGGACCTCATGCACACCTCCCGGCTGCGCGCCGACAAGGCCTTCGCCAGTTGGGTCAGGCGTTGCGTGCATGCGCACAAGACAACGGGCTACGCCGCCGTCACGCTATCGCTGAAAGCGCCCGGCGTTCCTCCCGGCGACATCAGCGACGCGCAGATGATCGCCGTCGCCGACCTCGCCGAGCGCTTCAGCTTCGGCGAGGTGCGCGTCAGCCACGAACAGAACCTTGTGCTCGCCGACGTCCGGCAAAGCGATCTGTACGAAGTCTGGCAGATCGCCCGCAGCCATCGCCTGGCGACGGCCAACGTCGGACTGCTCACCGACATGATCTGCTGCCCGGGCGGCGATCTCTGTGCGCTCGCCAATGCGCGCTCGGCGCCGATCGCCGAAGCGGTTCAACAGAAGTTCGACGACCTCGACTACCTGTACGACATCGGCGACATCTCGTTGAACCTGTCGGGCTGCATGAATTCGTGCGGCCACCACCATGTCGCCAACATCGGCATCCTCGGCGTCGACAAGAACGACGAGGAGTGGTACCAGATCACGATCGGTGGCCAGCAGGGCAACGCGGCAACGATCGGCAAGGTCATCGGGCCGTCGTTCTACGCGATGGAAGTGCCGGAAGTGATCGGGGCGCTGATCGACGTTTATCTCGAACAACGAACGGCTGGCGAGCGTTTCATCGACACGCTGCAGCGGATCGGCGTCGAGCCATTCAAGGCACGCGCCTACGCCGGTCGCGACCGGCGTCGGACGGCAAAGATCGAGAATGCGGAAAGAGAGGTGGTCAATGCCTAGAATCATCCGGAACGGCAGTGTCGTCGACGACGACTGGCAGCTCCTGCGCCTCCCCGAAGGGGAAACGGCGGCAAGCGTCGTCCTGCCGGCGGGTCCTGTGCTGCTGCCACTGGCGGTGTGGCTGGCTCGGCGCGACGAAGTCATCGCGTACCACGACCGGATCGGCGTCTGGCTGGACAGCGACGAGGGACCGGAGATGCTGGCCGGCGACATCGACCGTTTTGCCGTGATCGGCGTGAACTTTCCGAAATTCACCGACGGCCGCAGCTACTCGAGCGCCCGCCTGCTGCGCGAGCGTCATCGCTATGCCGGCGAGATCCGCGCGATCGGCGACGTCTTGCAGGATCAGCTCTTCTACATGCGGCGTTGTGGCATCGACGCCTACGCGCTGCGTGCGGACAAGGACCCGGAGAAAGCTCTGGCCGGCCTGTCGGTTTTCAGCGAAAGCTACCAGGCAGCCGTCGACCAGCCGCTACCGCTGTTCCAGCGGCGCAACGCAGTGGAGCCCGCATGAGCATCCTGGTCAATGTCGACGACCCGGCGCTACTCGCCGGCCTGGCCAGCCGGGTCAACGCGGCGCGTGCACTGCTGCAGGAAGTTGCTGCCGACTTCTCGCCGGCTGCTTTCGCCAGCAGCCTCGGTGCCGAAGACATGGTGCTTACCGACCTGATCGTTCGCGACCGCCTCGATATCGAGATCTTCTCGCTCGACACCGGTCGTCTGCCGCCCGAGACCTACGAGCTGATCGACGAAGTCAGGAAGCGCTATGGCCTCGCGTTGCGCCTGTACTATCCGCGGCACGAACTTCTGGAAGCCTACACGCGCGAGTACGGAATCAATGCTTTCTATGAGTCTGTCGAACTGCGCAAGGGCTGCTGCCACGTGCGCAAGGTCGAACCGCTGCAACGGGCGTTGGCTGGTCGCAAGGCGTGGATCACCGGCATGCGCGCCAGCCAGGCGACAACCCGCAGCGAGTTGCCGATCCGCAACTTCGATGCCGCCAACGGACTGCAGAAGTTCAACCCGCTTGCCGAATGGAGCGAACGCGAAGTCTGGGCCTACCTCAAGCACAATGGCGTTCCCTACAACGCATTGCACGACAGGTTCTACCCAAGCATCGGCTGTGCACCATGTACCCGACCGATCACTCCGGGCGAGGATGTGCGCGCCGGTCGCTGGTGGTGGGAAAATCCAGAATCCAGGGAATGCGGCTTGCACGTCAAGCGCGCCTGAAATCCGCTCGTACAGGTCAATCATGAGTACAGCAGCGCTCTCGAACATCGCCACCGCCGGCCTTAGCCACCTCGACTGGCTGGAGTCCGAAGCCATCCACATCATGCGCGAGGTCGCCGGCCAGTGCAGCAACCCGGTGCTGCTCTTCTCCGGCGGCAAGGACTCGATCTGCATGCTGCGCATCGCCGAAAAGGCTTTCCGCCCTGGTCGATTCCCCTTCCCGCTGCTGCACGTCGACACCGGCCACAACTACCGAGAAGTCGTCGACTTTCGCGATCGGCGCGCGGCCGAACTTGGCGAGCGCCTGATCGTCCGCTCGGTCGAGGACTCGATGGCACGTGGCACGGTCGTCCTGAACTCGCCCGATGAGCCGCGCAACAAACACCAGTCGGTGACACTGCTCGAGGCAATCGAGGAATTCGGCTTCGACGCCTGTATCGGTGGCGCGCGCCGTGACGAGGAGAAGGCACGCGCCAAAGAACGCATCTTTTCCTTCCGCGACGAATTTGGCCAGTGGGATCCGAAAAACCAGCGACCCGAACTTTGGGATCTCTACAATGCGCGCAGCTTCAAAGGCGAAAACATGCGCGTCTTCCCGATCTCGAACTGGACCGAGATCGACGTCTGGCAATACATCGAGCGCGAGCGCCTGGCCTTGCCTTCGATCTACTTCGCGCACCGCCGCCCGTTGGTGCGTCGCGGCGGCGGCCTGCTGCCGGTGACCGAGGTGACTCCGGCAAGATCCGGGGAAACGATCGAAAACCTGATGGTTCGCTTTCGCACTGTTGGCGACATCACCTGCACCGCGCCGGTCGAGTCCGACGCCGACACGGTCGCCCGGATCATTGCCGAAACGGCGGTCACGACGATCACCGAACGCGGCGCCACCCGTCTCGACGACCAGACCTCGGACGCTTCCATGGAACAACGCAAGAAGGAAGGCTATTTCTGATGTCCGCGATCGAGAAACTTCCCGGCTCAAGCGTGCCCGACAATGGTCTGCTGCGCTTTCTGACCTGCGGCAGTGTGGACGACGGCAAGAGCACGCTGATCGGCCGCCTGCTCTTCGACAGCAAGACGATTCTCGCCGATACCCTGCACGCCATCGAGCGCACCTCGGCCAAGCGTGGGCTCGACATGGTCGATCTGTCGCTGCTGACCGACGGACTGCAGGCCGAGCGCGAACAGGGAATCACCATCGACGTGGCTTATCGCTACTTCACGACCGGCACCCGCAAGTACATCATCGCCGACGCCCCCGGTCATGAGCAATATACACGCAACATGGTGACCGCCGCTTCCACCGCAGATCTCGCGATCATCCTGATCGACGCACGCAAGGGGGTACTGACGCAGACCCGCCGCCATTCGTACCTGGCGCACCTGCTCGGCATTCCGCACATCGTCGTGGCGGTGAACAAGATGGACCTGGTCGACTACGCGCAGGAACCCTTCGCCGCGATCGCGGCCGAGTATCTGGCCTTCGCCAGCCGGCTGGGCATCGCCGACGTACGCTTCCTGCCGATGTCGGCGCTGCGCGGCGACATGATCGTCGAGCGCGGCGAGCACCTGCACTGGTACGACGGTCCGACCCTGCTCGATATTCTCGAAACCGCTCCGGCCATCCACGGCGCGCATGCCGAGAAATTCCGCTTCCCGGTCCAGTACGTCTGCCGACCGCAGGATTCGGCCAACCCGGAACTGCACGATTATCGCGGCTTCATGGGACGCGTCGAATCCGGAGAACTGTCGATCGGCGATGCGGTCACCGTGCTGCCTTCCGGGCGGGAGACGAGCGTCCGTGACATTCAGGTGCTCGGTGAATCGCTTGCCCGCGCCATCGCCGAACAGTCGGTGACGATCCTGCTCGAAGACGAGATCGACGTCTCGCGCGGCGACATGATCGTCAAGAGCGGTGAGTTGCCGACCATCGGCAAACAGATCGACGCGATGCTCTGCTGGCTGTCCGAGTCGCCGCTGGATCCTCGCCGCAAGTACCTGCTGCGCCACACGACGCGCGACAGCAAGGCGATGCTCGCCGGCATCTCCTTTCGCGTCGACGTCAACACCATGGAGCAGCAGCCAGCAGAGCGCCTGGCGATGAACGACATCGCCCGCGTCCGCTTCAAGCTGGCGCAACCGATCTTCGCCGACCCCTACGCCGAGAGCCGTGGCACCGGCGCTTTCATCGTCATTGACGAGTCGTCGAACAATACCGTCGGCGCCGGCATGATCGTCTGACCGGAAGCGGCGGCGCCGACCGAAAGCATGCGCACGCCGGTCGGTGGCACGCACAACTCACAAAGCAATGATGCTTCCTGGCCCCGTCGGACCCCGCCCGGAGATGTCGATAAATTTTACAAATGTTAAGGTGTCGATCGAATTGATTCAATAAAATAGACATATAAAATCTGGCCTCTTTCTTGCTTCAGCAGAGTGCCGAGCCACGCCAAGGGCCTCTCGGATACTCTGCAACGATATCTGACAACCAACACGGAAAGAGGAAAGAAATGACACCCCCCAAACTCAAAAAAATCACTTATGCGATCGCTGCCGGAATTTCACTCGCGACGGCGGGTTCGGCGCTGGCTACCACCTACGACACGACTCCCTCCTGGAACGGAAGTAGTTCCATCCAACCGTTCGGGAAGTCGGACACCGCCACCTATGGACAGACGTTCGTCGCTCCTTCGGATTCGATTCTCGACGATTTCACCTTCTACCTCAGCGGTCGCGCCACGCTGCAGTTCCAGGCCGAGGTGTACGCCTGGTCCGGTTCCCTGCTGGGTGGCGGGGGTGGTGGGGCAACCGGTCCAGCTCTGTTCACCAGCGCTCCGATTACGCTCGGGCCGACCGTCGGATTCCAGGCGGTAACCGTCAACACTGGTGGCCTACTGTTGACTCCGGGTGCGGATTATGTGGCGCTGTTCACTGTTTCCGGACCGGACGCTAGCGATTATACGAATTCGAACGGTACGGACGTCTGGGGCAGGATCACCAGTCACGTAGCGGGCGACGGTGGTGGTGGCTTCGTTTTCTATAACAATGGCAATAACTATGGAGCACTGAACAGCAGCGCATGGGACAATTTCGCCGATTTTGGTGACTCGGCGTGGATCGCGAATTTCCATGCTCCGGAACCAGGCACGCTTGCCCTGCTTGGCCTGGCTGGTATCGGGTTGTTCCGGCGTCGCCAGCAGTCCTGATCTCGTCAGCCGACCTTCGCAATCAGCAGTTTACTGACGCCCCTCCCTGCAGACCATGGGTATCTACACAAATTCGAAAATAGGTTAAAAATGGGCGGTATGGATCTG
>NZ_JAMTDV010000121.1 GCF_023806565.1 Accumulibacter sp.
CTCGTCCAACAAACGGTTCAGATCGTGGCTGCGCACGATCTAACCTTACTCGTTATGCCTTATTGTCACGTTTACCAATGGCATCTTTTGCTCCGCCCGGCAACTCGGAAAACAGGTTGGCAACGTGCTTGGGTTGGGAAATCTGGTTATCAACAATGAGGTTGACGAGCCCAAATAGCGCCAATGCGGTTTTGGGTTGATCATCGATATTCATTTCTCCGGGATGAACCGCGTTGTTTCCGACAACCCTCACGACATCAAGCGCCTGCTGAACGCGAACGGGAAGCCCGTTCTTTACCAAGTGGGCAATGTCTTCGTTAATGTTCTTTCCATCTCCGCCAAGATGCACGGCAAGTTTTTGAACGCATAGCCGCAATAGGGCCGCCGCGCCGCGAGGAGACTTCTCGACGATGGCGCTGGCCTCAAGATAGTCTTTCATGCATTCAGGTGGTAGGTCTTCATTCGGGCGTGGCGCAATTGAGGAGCTTGGAAACACCATGAATTGGCCACCGTACTCTTCTTTATCTATCCATACCGAATCCCTATTGCACCGATGACAGGTTGCGACACTAAATGGCTTCCAATCCCGTTGCGCCATGAGTAAAGCCCATTGCATCGCGGCGAATGCTCCACAGTGCGGACAGGTGAATGCGTTTTTATTGAGTTCTGGTGATTCAAAAGCGACAGTCATAGGTCACCTGAATAAGGCATAACGTTTAGTGAACACCGATTTCGGTGCAGTTCACGCCCTCGGAAGGTGTGTTCCGAGGTGCAACTCCTGCAACCGGTCGGTGGATACTACGCCCATGTCCATGCACCTCGCTGATTGTCAAGGATTTTCTCGACATGAACACCCCATTCCCTCCGACGAATACGCCCCCGGTTCCCCAATATACACCCGGGGATACCGGAAATGCCCCTCGGAACCCAGGCTGCTCGACCAGTTGCGGGCTCGGATCCGCTTGCGCCGTTACAGCATCCGCACTGAATCACAGTAGGTGCAGTGGATCAAGCGCTTCGTACTGGTCCATCAGAAGCGCCATCCTCGAGAGATGGGGGCAGCGGGGGTCGAGGCATTTCTCGCGCGTCTCGCGGTCGACGGACAGGTGGCATCGGCGACGCAGAACCAAGCGCTCTCGGCGCTGTTGTTCCTCTACCGTCAGGTGCTCGGAGTCGAGCTTCCCTGGCTGGACGAGGTGGTGCGGGCCAAGCGACCGGCACGTTTGCCGGTGGTGCGCACGCGCAGCGAAGTCCAGCGGGTGCTGGAGCGAATGGACGGCGTCCATGGCCTGTTGGCGCGCATGCTGTACGGCACGGGGATGCGCCTGATGGAAGTGATTCGCTTACGGGTCAAGGATGTCGATTTCGCGCAAGGCGAGATTCTGATTCGTGACGGCAAGGGTGCGAAGGACCGCGTGACGATGCTGCCGGAGGCGATAGCTGGCGATTTGCGTGACCACCTCCGGCGGCGAAAGCTGGTCTTCGAGGACGATTTGCGGGCTGGCAAGGCCACGGTCTACTTGCCCGAGGCGCTGGAGCGCAAGTATCCTGCAGCGAACACGACCTGGCCCTGGCAGTACGTCTTCGCTTCCGGGAGTTACTCCGTCGATCCGCGCAGTGGAGTCGAGCGCCGTCATCATCTGGACGAGAAGCTGCTGCAGCGCGCGATGAAGAAGGCGGTCACCGCCGCCGGCATCGACAAACCGGCGACGCCGCACACGCTGCGCCACTCGTTCGCCACGCATCTGCTCGAAAACGGCTACGACATTCGCACCGTTCAGGAGCTGCTCGGCCACGCCGACGTGGCGACGACGATGATCTACACGCACGTGCTCCATCGCGGCGGTCGGGGCGTTCGCAGTCCGCTCGACGCGCTGCTCTGAGCATGTGTCCGCTTGAGAAAGAAAGGCCAGGCTGCTTGTCTCCCGGCGGGGGTTGGAAGTCTTCGGGAGGGATGGCGGTGTGCCTGGCAATACGCGCAAGCATTCGCGGGCAGATTTCTTCGCCGTCGTGAACAGCGAAGACTACGTCCGGCCAGCCTTCGCGGGGCAGTATGCGGTGGGAACGGGACTGCCGTTTCCGTCTCCGTCCAATGCCAACAGCACCGCGAGCACTCGTCTGGCTTGGATGGATGGCCACTGGCTCACGCGACGACGGGAAGGGAAAACTCGTTGCTGGACGAGTCTACGCCGAGGGCTCGCTACGCCGCGCCGAGCACCCGCCGCGGTTGCAACTTGCCCAGATCGTCGAGTTCGCCCAGGCCGAGCAGGCGATCCTCGGCGTAGACCCGGCATTTCCCCAGCGGGCCGTCGACCGTTACCGGATTGCCATGCAGGAAGCGCTGGCCTGCGGGATCGTCAAGGTAAACCGCCGGCAGGCTTTGCAGCAGGGCATCCGGCGGCAGCAGCCAGGCTTCCCGCTGCTCCTCGGAAAGCGCAACGAGCCGGTCCAGGGTGACCGCGTCGGCAATGCGCAGGGGGCCGACGGCGAGCCGGCGCAGCGCGGTCAGGTGCGCGCCGCAAGCGAGCGCAGCGCCCAGATCCTCGGCCAGGCTGCGAATATAGGTGCCCTTGCTGCAGGCGACCAGCAAACGGCAGCGATCGCCGGAAAAATCCAGCAACGAGAGCTCATGGATCGTCACCTGGCGCGCCTCGCGCTCGACCGCCCTCCCCTGCCGGGCCAGTTCGTAGAGCGGCCGGCCGTCGCGCTTGAGCGCGGAGTACATCGGCGGGACCTGTCGAATCGGGCCACGGAAGCCGGCGAGCGCGGTCTCCAGTTCGGCCCGCCCGAAGCCGACGGCGCACTCCCTGACGATGGCGCCGTCGGCATCGCCGGTGTCGGTCGTGACGCCGAATTGGAGTTCGGCCTCGTAGGTCTTGTCGGCCAGCAGCAGGTCGGCCGAGAATTTCGTCGCCTCGCCGAAGCAGAGCGGCAGCAGACCGCTGGCCATTGGATCGAGCGTTCCCGTGTGTCCCGCCTTGGCCGCCGAGAAGAGCCGGCGGGCGGTCTGCAGCGCCGCATTGGAAGACATGCCGCGCGGTTTGTCGAGGAGCAGGACGCCGTCGACCCGGCGCCAGCTCTTGCGCGGGCGCAACTCAGCTCTGGTCTGGCTGATCGTGATGATCCGAGAGCGCCGCCGCCTCGCCGATCAGCTTCGACAGCTCGGCGCCGCGCTCCAGCGACTCGTCAAAGACGAAATGCAGTTGCGGCGTCATGTGGATGCTGATGCGCTTGCCGAGCTCGCTGCGCAGGAAGCCGGAGGCCTGCTGCAGCCCTTCCAGCACGAGATCGACACCGGCGCGGCCCGCCAGGCTGCTGAAGAACACCTTGGCATGCGCGTAGTCGGGGCTCAGCTCGACCTCGGTGAGACTGATCATGCCGACCCGGGGATCCCGCAGTTCGCTGCGCAGGATCTCGGCGAGCTCGCGGCGGATCTGCTCGGAGATCCGGTCGCGGCGAGAAAATCCCCTGTTGGCCGGCATTTAGAGCGTCCTCGCGACTTCCGTCACATCGTAGGCCTCGATCTGGTCGCCTTCCTGATAGGCGTTGAAGTTCTTCAGCGAAAGGCCGCATTCGAAGCCCGCGCGCACTTCCTTGGCATCGTCCTTGAAGCGCTTGAGCGACTCGATCTCGCCCTCCCAGACGACGATGTGATTGCGCAACAGACGCGCGCGCGAACTCCGCTTGACGACGCCTTCGAGAACATAGCAGCCGGCAACGGTGCCGATCCGGCTCGCGCGGAAAACCTGCCGGATCTCGACCAGGCCGGTGACGTCTTCGCGCTTCTCCGGCGAAAGCATGCCCGAGAGCGCAGCTTTCACCTCGTCCACCGCGTCGTAGATGATGTTGTAGTAGCGGATATCGACCCCGGCGCTTTCGGCCGCCTTGCGCGCCCCGGCGTCGGCACGGGTGTTGAAGCCGATGATCACCGCTTTCGAGGCCTGTGCCAGGTGCACGTCCGATTCGCTGATCGCGCCGACTGCCGCATGGATGACGTTTACCTTCACCTCGGCGGTTGACAGCTTCTGCAGCGATTGCACCAGCGCCTCCTGCGAACCCTGGACATCGGCCTTGATGATCAGGGCCAGGACCTTGGCCTCGGCTTCGGTCATCTGTTCGAGGATGCTTTCGAGACTGGCTGCCTGCTTGGTGGCCAGCTTGACGTCGCGATACTTGCCCTGGCGGAAGAGTGCAATTTCGCGCGCCTTGCGCTCGTCACCGAGGACCACGGCTTCCTGCCCGGCGGCGGGCACGTCGGAGAGACCGAGGATCTCGACCGGAATCGACGGGCCGGCTTCCTTGATCACCTTGCCGTTTTCGTCGAGCATCGCGCGTACCCGGCCGAACACTTGCCCCGCCAGCAGGACGTCGCCCTGGTGCAGCGTTCCCGACAGCACCAGCATGGTCGCCACCGGTCCACGTCCACGATCCAGTCGTGCCTCGATGATCAGTCCCTTCGCCGGCGCCGTGCGCGGCGCTTTCAGTTCGAGCACTTCCGCCTGCAGCAGGACGTTCTCCAGCAGTTCGTCGATGCCGACACCGGTCTTTGCGGAAACCGCCACGAAGGGCGCATCGCCGCCATACTCTTCGGGCACCACCTGCTCGCCGACCAGTTCCTGCTTCACCCGCTCGGGCTGCGCTCCCGGCTTGTCGATCTTGTTTACCGCCACGACCATCGGCACGCCGGCGGCCTTGGCGTGGTGAATCGCTTCCCGGGTCTGCGGCATGACTCCATCGTCGGCGGCGACGACCAGGATGACCAGGTCGGTCGCTTTCGCACCGCGAGCGCGCATCGCGGTGAACGCCTCGTGACCGGGAGTATCGAGGAAGGTCACCATGCCACGGTCGGTCTGCACGTGGTAGGCACCGATGTGCTGCGTGATTCCGCCTGCTTCGCCACTGGCGACGCGGGTGCGGCGAATGTAGTCGAGCAGCGAAGTCTTGCCGTGATCGACGTGTCCCATGACCGTGACCACCGGCGCACGCGGCTCGAGCGGCACGTCCTTCTGCTCCGCCGCACTGTCGTCGAGGAAGGCATCGGGATCATCGAGCTTGGCCGCGAAAGCCTTGTGGCCCATTTCCTCGACGATGATCATCGCCGTTTCCTGATCGAGCACCTGGTTGATCGTCACCATCGAGCCCATCTTCATCAGCGCCTTGATCACCTCGGTCGCCTTGACCGCCATCTTGTGCGCCAGATCGGCGACCGAAATCGTTTCGGGGACGTAGACCTGATGAATCAACGGTTCGACCGGCAACTGGAACGAGTGCTGCTCCTCCTCGTCGCCGCCGCTACCGCGACCGGGTCGCTTGCCGTGCTTGTTTTCCCGCCAGCCGGTGCCACCGGTAGCGCCGCGCGTTTTCAAGCCGGGCCGCTTGCTGGCGCCTTCGCTCTTCCACTGGCCTTTCTTGTCGGGGACCTTCTTGTCCGGAGACTTCTTGTCGGCGACCTTCTTGTCCGTCGTCGCCGGCTTGCCCGCCGGCTTGTGCAGCGTCTTGTCCTCCGCCGGGCGATCGCTCGCCGTCTGCGCCGCGACCTGTTTGGCAGCGCCGGCCGCCTTCGCGGCTACGGCCTTCTCTTCGGCATCCTGCTTGAGACGCGCGAGGTCGGCGCTGCGCTGCTGCTTGTTCCGGAATTCTGCCTCCTGACGCGCACGCAATTCGGCGTGGCGTCGCTCTTCTTCGGCGCGCAGCCGCTGCTGTTCTTCGCCAATGATCGACGCACGCGTCACCACCTTCTTGGCGCTCGCTTTGGCCTCGGGCACCGCCGCTTCCGCCTTCGCTTCGACCGCACGCGCCACCGGTGCCTCCGGCGGTGGTGCCGCCACTTCGACGGCGGCGGGAGCTTTTGCCTCGACAACCGGTTCCTTCGGCAGTTCGCTGACCGGCTTCACCGTGACAATCTCCGGCGCCGGTGCAACCGGCTGGGCAGGCGCCGCCGGCGGCGGTGGCGGTTCGACGCGCACTTCCGGCGTGTCCCGCTTGACCAGCACACGCTTCTTGCGCACCTCGACCTGCACCGTGTGCGATTTGCCGTGCGAACCCTGCTGCCGGATCTCGGTCGTTTCCTTGCGCGTCAGGGTGATCTTGGTCTTGGCTTCCGGCTGACCATGCGAGCGACGCAGGTACTCCAGCAACTTCGACTTGTCCTGCTCGGACAGGACATCATCGAGCTGCCGTTTGCTCACACCGGCTCTCTGCAACTGCTCGAGCAGCAAACCAGCGGGCATCTTCAGCTGGGTGGCAAATTGGGCAACACTTGTTTGCGCCATATCGATTCCTTTTATTCCGCCTACTCGAACCAGTGCGCACGCGCGGTGGTGATCAGTTGTTTTGCCCGCTGGGCATCGATTCCGGTCATCTCGGTCAGTTCGTCGACGGCGAGATCGGCGAGATCGTCGCGCGTCTTGATGCCATGGCCGGCAAGCTTGCCGGCCAGCGGCTTGTCCATTCCTTCGAGGTTCAGCATGTCCTCGGCAACGTCGCCGATGTTCTCCTCGGTGACGATCGCCTCGGTGAGCAGAACGTTGCGTGCCCGCTCGCGCAGCTCCTGCACGGTTGCCTCGTCGAAGGACTCGATCTCGAGCATCTCGTGGAGCGGCACGTACGCAACTTCCTCGATGGTCGAAAAGCCTTCGTCGATCAGGATGTTCGCCACATCCTCGTCGACATCGAGCTTTTCCATGAACAGCACGCGGATCGCTGCCGCCTCGGCATCGACCAGCGTCTTCGCCTCTTCCTCGGTCATCAGGTTGATCGTCCAGCCGGTCAATTCCGAAGCGAGGCGAACATTCTGGCCGCCGCGACCGATGGCGATCGCCAGGTTCTGGTCGTCGACGACAACGTCCATGCTGTGCTTTTCTTCATCGACGATGATCGAGCTGACCTCTGCCGGGGCCAGAGCGCCCACCACGAACTGCGCCGGATCGGCCGACCAGAGGACGATGTCGACGCGCTCGCCGGCCAGTTCATTGGTCACGGCCGTTACCCGCGAACCGCGCATGCCGACGCAGGTGCCGATCGGGTCGATGCGCTGGTCGTTCGACTTGACGGCGATCTTGGCGCGCATTCCGGGGTCGCGAGCGGCCGCCTTGATCTCCAGAAGACCATCGTCGACTTCCGGCACCTCCAGCGCAAAGAGCTGGATGATGAACTCCGGTGCGGTGCGCGAGAGGATCAGCTGCGGGCCACGCGGCGAACGATCGATGCGCAGCAGATACGCCTTGACGCGATCGCCGATGCGCAGATTCTCACGCGGAATCATCTGGTCGCGCGGCAGCAGCGCTTCCATCTTGCCGGTCTCGACGATCGCGTTGCCACGCTCCATGCGCTTGATCGTGCCGGTCACCAGATGCTCCTTGCGCGCCAGGAAATCGCTCAGCACCTGTTCGCGCTCGGCGTCGCGAATCTTCTGCAGGATCACCTGCTTGGCGGCCTGCGCGCCGATCCGGCCGAAGTCGATCGGTTCGAGTGCCTCTTCCAGATAGTCGCCGACCTCGACGTCGGCATCCTGCGTCTGTGCTTCCGACAGCGGCACCTGCTGCTGCTCATCGAGAAAGTCCTCGTCGGCAACGACTTCCCAGCGGCGGAAGGTTTCAAAATCACCGGACTCGCGATCGACCGCGACGCGGACGTTGGCGTCGTCGTGGATGCGCTTCTTGGTAGCCGACGCCAGCGCCAGTTCCAGGGCTCCGAAGACGATGTCCCTGGTCACGTTCTTTTCACGCGCCAGGACATCGACCAGCAGCAAGATTTCGCGGCTCATTTCCTCATCACCTCCTCGACGAGCTTCTCACCCGACTTCATCAACCCATCGAACCTGGGCACCACCCGCGCTTTGTCGAGGTTGCCCCGATCGAATTCCATCTCGCCGGCAGCGGTCCGCAGGCGCACCTTGCCCTCCCGCAAACCCAGCAGGACGCCACTGAAGTTGCGCCGACCCTCCAGCGGCAGGCGCAGCCTCAGGGTGACCTCCGAACCCGAGAAACGCTCGAAATCGGCATCCTTCTTCAGCGGCCTGTCGATTCCCGGTGACGACACTTCCAGACGCTCGTAATCGACATTTTCCACGGTCAACACGCGCGAAAGCTGGTTGCTGACCAGCGCACAATCATCGATGTCGACCCCGCGGGGCTTTTCCGGCTTGTCGATGAAGACGCGCAACACGCGGCCGCGCGGACTGCGTTCGACGTCGACCAGCTCGTAGCCGAGGCCAGTCACCGTCACTTCGAGTAGTTCGTGCACATCCATGGCTGCAAACAAAAAATGGGCGAAATGCCCATCCCCGAAAAAATGCCCCCTGGGGGGCGAGCGGAAAACCGTTGGATTATAACGAAAATCCTGGCAAGCGTAAATCGCTGTGCGATCGTCGAGGATAGCTCAGGATTCGCGCGGTCGGCGGGGCGGGTGACCGCCTGCGGGCACCGTCATGCCGAACTCGGCAAGGAGCTTGCGAACTTCCGCCTCCGGCAATTCGCAGACCTGTCCGCGTTTCAGACCGGGCGGCAACAGGAAAGGACCATAACGCACGCGCATCAGACGACTGACCACGACACCGACTGCTTCGAACATGCGCCGCACCTCGCGGTTGCGCCCCTCGAACAGCGACACGCGGTACCAGCGGTTGGCGCCCTCGCCGCCGGCTTCCTGGAAACTGGCGAACCTGGCCAGTCCGTCCTCGAGTTCGATGCCATCGAGCAGACGCTGGCGTGCATCGTCGGGCAGTTCGCCGAGAACGCGCACGGCATACTCGCGCAACAACCGATAGCGCGGATGCATCAGTCGGTTGGCGAGATCCCCCGAGGTCGTCAGCAGCAGCAAGCCGCTTGTGTTGAAGTCGAGCCGACCGACCGCAACCCAACGGCCAGCCGCCATGCGCGGCAGCGAGGTGAACACCGTCGGCCGATGATCGGGATCGTTGCGTGACACGATCTCGCCCTCGGGCTTGTGATAGAGAATCACGCGCGGCAGGCGGTCGGAAAAACGCAATTGCACCAGCTTGCCATTGACCTTGACGCGGTCACCCGGGCCGACCGTCTGACCGACGCGTGCCGCCTCCCCATTGACCAGGATGCGCCCGGCAGCAATCAGTTCCTCCATTTCCCGCCGCGATCCGACGCCGCTGTTCGCCAGCAGTTTGTGCAGGCGCTCGGGCTTGCCGGCAGGCTCCGCACGGCGACCGCGTGCAGCCGACTCGCCGGGGTTGCTGCGCGAGGCCAGACCCGTGCCCGTCACCGACCGCCCGGGCGAGGCTGCCGGCGGCCGCCGGCCGGCAGCCGACGGCAACGGTGGGCGGGGCGACTCAGCAGCTCGGCGTCTTGGATTGCGCATCGGCAGGTTCCAGGTTGGGGTTGATCTGTTCGAGCGCCGGCAGCTCGGAGAGGCTGCGCAGGCCGAGGTCGTCGAGGAACTTCCGCGTGGTGGCGAGCAGAGCCGGCCGCCCGGGCGTGTCGCGGTGGCCGACGACGTCTACCCAGCCGCGCTCCTCGAGCACCCGGATCACCTGCGTGGCGACCGTGACGCCGCGAATGTCCTCGATGTCGCCACGCGTCACCGGCTGACGATAGGCGATGATGGCCAGCGTCTCGAGCACCGCGCGCGAGTAGCGTGGCGGTTTCTCCGGGTGCAGCCTTTCCAGATAAGGGAGGTATTCGGCGCGCGTGCGGAAGCGCCAGCCGCTGGCCACCGGCAGCAGCTCCAGCGGTCGCTCGGCCCATTCCGCACGCAGTTCGTCGAGCAGCGGGCGCAGCACCTCGGGCCCGATCTGGTCGGCAAAAACCTTGCGCAGATCGGTCAGCGTCAATGGCTCGCGAGTGCTCAGCAGGACCGCTTCGAGCACGCGCTTCAGTTCGGCGGGGGTGGCCGGCGCCACCGCCGGACTTCTATCGGGGTTCGCCGTACCCATCCGTCAATCTCAGGTAGATCGGAGCGAATGCCTCGACCTGGGTCATTTCCAGCAAGTGCTCGCGCGCCAGTTCGAGCAGCGCCAGGAAGTGAACGACGACGACTGCTGCCCCGAGCGTCGCATCGAACAGATCGACGAACTCGACAAATCCGCCCGCCGCGCGCAGGCGGCGCAGGATCGACCCCATGTGCTCGCGTACCGAAAGTTCCTCGCGCTGCACCAGATGACGGGTGTGCAGCCGCGCCTGCTGCAGGATGCCGCGCCAGGCATTCTGCAGGTCGACGGCATTGACCGCGGGCAAGCGACGCAGCAGGGTCTTCTCGACCCAGACCTCAACCCACTCGAAGTCGCGCTCGGCCTGCGGCAGCGCGTCGAGCGCATGCGCGGCAAGCTTCATCTGCTCGTAGTCGATCAGGCGGCGCACCAATTCGGCTCGCGGATCGCCTTCGTCGGCGCCGTCGCCGGCGACCGCTTTCGGTCTGGGCAGCAGCATGCGCGACTTGATCTCGATCAGCATCGCCGCCATCACCAGGTAGTCGGCCGCCAGTTCGAGGTTCTGCGCGCGCATCGCCTCGACGTAGAGCAGATACTGCTCCGTCAGCGGCGCCATCGGAATGTCGAGCACATTCACGTTGGCCTTGCGAATCAGGTACAGCAGCAGATCCAGCGGTCCCTCGAAGGCGTCCAGCATGACCGCCATGGCATCGGGCGGGATGTAGAGGTCATGCGGCATCTGCGCCAGCGGCTCGCCATAGATTCTCGCCGGCGGAGCGGCGACGCCGCTCGGCGGGACAGTCAACTGTTCGTTGACGATGTTCATCGCTGCCTGCCGGACTGCTGCATCGGTCAGCGGTAATCCAGTCCCATCGCCTGACGGACGTCGCGCATGGTTTCGCGGGCGAGGTGACGCGCCTTGCCGTTGCCGTCGGCGATGATCGCGCGTACCAGCTGCGGATCGTCGAGGAAGGGCTGCGCGCGCTCGCGCATGGGTGCCTGCTCGCGCAGGATGCCGTCGATCACCGGCTGCTTGCAGTCCAGGCAGCCGATGGCAGCGCTGCGGCAACCCTGCTGCACCCACGCCTGGCATGCTTCGTCCGAATACACCTGATGCAGTTGCCAGACCGGGCATCGGGCCGGATCGCCGGGATCGCTGCGGCGAATCCGCGCCGGGTCGGTGGGCATGCGCCGCAGCTTGTGCGTCACCGAAGCCGCATCCTCGCGCAGCGTGATCGTGTTGCCGTATGACTTCGACATTTTCTGGCCATCGAGGCCGGGCATGCGCGAGGCTTCGGTCAACAGAGCGCCGGGCTCGACGAGGATCATCTTGCCGGTACCTTCGAGGTGGCCGCAAAGCCGCTCGCGGTCGGCATGTGACAGATCCGGGACTTCGTCGAGCAAGGCGTGCGCGCGCTCGATCGCCGCCTGCTCGCCGTTCTGCTGAAAGCGCGTACGCAATTCCGCATAGCGTCGGGCGCGCCGCGACCCAAGCCGGCTCACGGCCTCGGCGACCTTCTCGGCGAAACCTGGCTCGCGGCCATAGAGATGATTGAAGCGGCGCGCCACTTCGCGCGAGAACTCGATATGCGGTACCTGATCCTCGCCTACCGGCACCTTGTCGGCGCGATAGATGAGGATGTCTGCCGCCTGCAGCAGCGGATAGCCGAGAAAGCCGTAGGTCGACAGATCCTTGTTCTCCAGCTTTTCCTGCTGGTCCTTGTAGGTCGGGACGCGCTCCAGCCAGCCGAGGGGGACCATCATCGACAGCAGCAGATGCAGTTCGGCGTGTTCGGGCACTTGCGACTGGATGAACAGCGTCGCCCGCGCCGGATCGACGCCCGCCGCCAGCCAGTCGATCACCATGTCCCACGAAGCGTCGACGATGCCCTGCGGGTCGTCGTACTGCGTCGTCAGCGCGTGCCAGTCGGCGACGAAGAACAGGCAGGGATACTGGTCCTGCAGACTGACCCAGTTCTTCAGGACGCCGTGGTAATGACCCAGATGCAGGCTGCCGGTCGGCCGCATCCCGGAGAGGATTCGTTCTGCGTACATGATTCGACGATTCAGGAAGGGAGTTGGAAAAGGGTCTCGACCAGCGCATCGACGAGTCCCATCACCGGCGTCAAGAGCGAACCGAGCACACCGGTGAACAGCAGCAGCAACAGGATCGGAAAACCAAAGCGTTCGAGCTGCGCGAAACGCCACGCGGCCTCCCGCGGCAACAGGCTGACGGCGATTCGCCCGCCGTCGAGAGGAGGCAGCGGAAACAGGTTGAGCACCATCAGCGCGGTGTTGATCGACATGCCGACCTCGGCCATCCGTGCCATCGGGAGGCTGAAGAAATTGAGCGGCAGCAGCCAGGCCAGCTTCATCAGCGCCGCCCAGAACAGGAGCATCGCAAAATTCGCTGCCGGCCCGGCCGCGGCCACCCACAGCATGTCGCTCTTCGGGTGCCGCAGGCGGCCGAAATTCACCGGCACCGGTTTCGCCCAGCCGAAGAGAATGCCGCCGGTCGATAGCAGCAGGATGATGATCGGCACCAGGATGGTTCCGATCGGATCGACGTGCTTGAGCGGATTGGCCGTGATTCGGCCCTCCTGCCAGGCCGTCGGATCGCCAAAATGGCGGGCGGCATAACCATGCGCTGCCTCGTGCAGGGTGATTGCCAGGATCACCGGCAAGGCGGCGATGGCGAGGGTCTGGATCAACGACTGCATGCTTCTTTCCTCAATCGAGACCAAGCGGAGCCAGGGCTCCGAGTCCGGCGCGAATCAGCACCGGCAGCGGGCCTGTGAGATCGACGACCGTGGTCGGTTCGACGCCGCAATAGCCGCCGTCGAGGATCAGTGCGAGCTGGCTGTCGAGCCGATCGCGGATTTCCCAGCCTTCGATCAACGGCGCTTCGTCCCCGGCAATGATCAGCGTCGAGGTCAGCAGCGGTTCGCCGAGAACCGCGAGCAGCGCCAGCGTGACCGAGTGCGCCGGCACGCGCAGACCGATCGTCTTCCGTTTCGGGTGCAGAACGCGTCTCGGCAGTTCCCGGGTCCCTTCCAGAATGAAGGTGTAGCTGCCCGGCGTCGTTGCCTTGAGCAGGCGGTAGCGCGCGTTGTCGACGCGCGCGAACTGCCCGATCTGCGACAGGTCGCGGCACATCAGCGTCAGATGGTGGCGCTCGTCGACCCCGCGCAGGCCGCGAATGCGCTCGACCGCCGCCTTGTCGCCAAGATGGCAACCGAGCGCGTAACTGGAGTCCGTCGGCAGGGCAATGACGCCGCCCCGGCGCACGACTTCCGCTGCTTTCTGCAGCAGGCGCTCCTGTGGGTTGTCGGGGTGGATCGCGACGTACTGTGCCATGACAGCCAACTTCAGAACACCTGCCAGACGGGCTGCAGACCCTCCGGCAGCGGCGGCAATCTGCCCAGATCGACGTGACTCTCCCCCGGTCCGTGGAAATCCGATCCGCGCGACGCGAGAAAACGGAATTCCCCGGCCAGGCGGCCGAAGGTTTCGACATGCTCCTGGGTGTGACTGCCGGACATCACTTCGATCGCCTGTCCACCGAGATCCTTGAAATCGCCAAGAAAGCGCCGCATGTCGGCACGCGAGAGCTTGTAACGCCCCGGGTGAGCCACCGCCGCGACGCCTCCGGCGCCGACAATCCAGCGCAGTGAATCGTCGAGAGTCGGCCAGCGATGGGCAACGTAGCCCGGCCGGCCGGGGACCAGATACGACTCGAAGACGCTGCGCAGGTCCTTGCAGACGGCAATCTCGACCAGGTACCGGGCGAAGTGCGCGCGGCTGATCAGGCTCGGATTCGCGGCATGGCGCATCGCGCCCGCGAAGGCGCCGGTGATGCCAACCTTCTCCAGTTCGGCCGACATGCGCCGCGCACGCTCGATGCGACCGGAGCGAATCGACTGCAGACCCTGGTTCAGCGCCGGATCGCCACGGTCGAAAGCGTAACCGAGGATGTGGATCTGCAAACTCTCCCACTCGATCGAGATTTCGACGCCATCGACGAAAGCCATGCCCAGCTCGTCCGCCACGAGACGCGCCGCCGGCAGGCCGGCGAGGTCATCGTGGTCGGTCAGCGCCAGCATATCCACGCCATTCGCCACTGCCCGCCGAGCAAGCTCCGCCGCGGACAGGAGACCATCCGAGCAGATCGAATGACAATGAAGATCGCAGTTGAGCATGTCCGCCGTATCGGCAATGGAAATAACCGCACATGATACCACAGCCAGATCTCCCCTTCAGGCTCGGGAAAAGTCAGCGGGCAACAGCGGCAGCGTGGCTCCTACGGGTACCCGAGCAGGCAGCAGCAGTCGTTGCGATTACGCACTGCCATCGCTTCGTGTCACTAGAGCTGGCCATCAGCTTCCAGAAGCCGGTTGCATGCGCGCAACTGCATCGAGAGCATCGGCCAGATTGCGCACCGTGCGGTCCGGATTGTGGAGCTTTTCCAGGCCGAAGAGGCCGATCCGGAATGTGCTGAAGTCGGCTGGTTCGCCACATTGCAGGGGCACGCCAGCGGCGGTCTGGACACCGACCGCGACGAACTTCCTGCCCGACTGAATTTCAGGATCGTCGGTGTAACTGACGACTACGCCAGGTGCCTGAAAGCCTTCGGCGGCGACGCTTCGGAAGCCCTTGCCGGTAAGCAGCGCGCGCACGCGCAGGCCGACTTCGAGCTGTTCTTGGCGTACCCGCTCGAAGCCGTAGTTTTCGGTTTCACGCATCACGTCGCGCAAGGCGGCCAGTGCGTCGGTCGGCATGGTCGCATGATATGCATGCCCGCCCATTTCGAATGCCTCCATGATCTGCATCCACTTCTTGAGATCGCAGGCAAAACTGGTGCTCACGGTGGCATCTATCCTTTCCCGTGCGCGTTCGCCGAGTACGACCAGAGCACAGCATGGCAGCCCCGTCCAGCCCTTCTGCGGAGCGCTGAGCAGCACATCGACGGCATTGGCAACCATATCCACCCACATCGCGCCGGAGGCGACGCAGTCGAGAACGAAAAGGCCATCGACGGCACGTACGGCTTCGCCGACCGCGCGCAGGTAGTCGTTGGGCAGGATCATCCCGGAAGCGGTTTCGACGTGCGGCGCGAAGACGACGGCCGGTCTGTCGGCATGGATGCGGGCAACGACTTCGTCGATCGGCGGCGGTACGAACGGCGAAAGTGGCTCCTCGCTCGTGCTCCGTGCCGCCAGGACGGTGTTCGCCGAGGCGATTCGCCCCATCTCCAGAATCTGCGTCCAGCGGAAACTGAACCAGCCGTTACGGATGATCAGGCACTGCCGGTCGGTGGCAAACTGACGCGCGATCGCTTCCATGCCGAAAGTGCCGCTGCCCGGCACCACGATCGCGGTCTTGCCGTTGTAGACGGTTTTCAGGATTCGTGCGATGTCCTTCATCACGCCCTGGAAACGCTGCGACATGTGGTTCAGAGAGCGATCGGTATAGACCACCGAGTATTCGAGCAGTCCATCGGGGTCAGGTTGCGGCAGCAGTGCAGGCACAGTTGTCTCCGGGTTGGTGGAAGGAATGCGTCCATTGCGTTGGCGGGAGCGATGGCGAGGATAACGCCTGTCGACATTCGGCGCCAGTCGCGCCAGAGCAGTCGCGCCACGGCCGTTCGCCCGGCACCGCCAGCGGGCGCCTCGAAAAGAATGGCGCGCAGCCGGGACGGACCATCGCAACCATGGCCCGATGCAGTGACGGCCGGATGCCCAAACTCATGCCGATAGGCTATCATGGCCACCATCTTCTTGCCCTGGACACGATTACCTGTCGCCGATCCGACGTCCGCACGGTGCGGAGCCAGGAAAGGCCGGCGTGGCATCGATCCAGCAAGAGAGTTGTTCCCGCCACCGCTTCGTCGCCAACAAAGGAGATCACCATGGCACGCAACAAACTGGTGCTCAGCATGCTCGCGCTGTCGTTCGCGGCGGCCGGTATCTGCGCAGAGTCCGCTCCCGCAGGTACCTCGCCGACCGTCGCCAACGCAGTTGACACCGCCTCGATTCAGGCGTTAAGAAAAATGGGCGCTTTTCTGCAATCTCTGCAGCGCTTTCAGGTGAGGACCGAACTGTCTTCGGAACAGGTTCTGGAAGACGGGCAAAAACTGCAGCAGAGTTCGTCGGCAGAGATCCAGGTGCAGCGGCCCGACAAGCTGCGTGCGTTGATGTGGAGCGCCCGCGCCGAGCGCGAGCTGGTCTACCGGGGAACGACGGCCACCCTGTACACGCCAGCCCTGAAGTACTACGCCACCGCCGAAGTCCCCAACAACATCCGTGGCTTGATCGAGCAACTGGCCACCAGGTACGGCGTGCAGGTACCAATGGCGGACCTGTTTCTCTGGGGGACCGACGATGCTCCGCTCGACGATATCGAGTCGGCAATGAACGCCGGCCAGGATTTCATCGGCAAGGATCTGTGCGATCACTACGCCTTTCGCCAGGGCAAGGTCGATTGGCAAATCTGGATCAGCGCCGGGGATTCGCCGCTACCCCGCAAGCTGGTGATTACCAGCCGCTTCGACGAAGCCCGGCCGCAGTCGGTTTCCTACCTGTTTTGGAACCTGAAGCCGGCCTTCAAGGATGCAATCTTCCAGTTCACGCCACCCAAAGACGCCCGCGCAATTGGCATCCGTCCGCTGGACAGCAAGTAAAGGAGGTCCCAACATGAAAAAATCATTCGGCAAATGGTTCGCGGTCCCCTTGAGCACCGTGCTTCTGGCCAGTTTCGTCCTTGTCCCCGTGGTCGAGGCTCGCGGCGGCGGCGGCGTTGGTGGTGGCGGTGGTGGTCGTGGTGGCGGGGCAGCAGCCACCGGTGGTGGTGGCGCTCGCGCTGGCGGAGGTGCAGCAGCCGCAGGCGCCAGTGGCGCCCGCGGCCGCGATGTGCAGGTAAACAACAGCAATCGGGATGTGCGCGCCAACGACGTTCGCAATACCAGCGTGAACAACGTCAACGTCAACCGCAACGTCAATGTCAATCAGGGCGGGGGCGGCTGGAACAACAACTATCATCCGGTCGCGACCGCCGCCGCAGTGACGGCCACCGTCGCGGTAACCGCCGCCGTCGTCGGCTCGATCGTTCAGACGGTGCCGCCAAACTGTTCGCCATACAACTACAATGGCATTGCCTACCAGCAGTGCGGCAGCACCTGGTACCAGCCGCAGTATGTCGGCAACCAGGTTCAGTACGTAGTGGTCAATCCGCCGAACTGACCGATCGCAGGGAGGATCCTGGCGAAGAGATCCGCCCACCGGGAGCAATCTCCCGGCCAGTCTAACGAAATCGGGCCGCATTGCGGCCCGATTCCATGGATCACCGAAAAAAACTTAATCGGGAATGGAACCGAAGAGGAAACAGGCTTCCAGGACGGGTCCCGGTTTGCCCAGAGCGCCGAACCAGTTCTGGAAGATCTCGCCAATCGCGCCGCTCCGGTAGATCTGCGACAGCGCCGCATTGACCGCCAGGCGAAAATCGTCGTCGCCACGTGGCAGCGTAATTGCATAGGGCTCGAATGACAGGTCTTCCAACAGGAGAGAAATCTTCTTCGGGTCCTTCGCTTTCGACCCCAGGCCCAGGAGCAGCACCCTGTCGCTGGCGAACGCATCGATCCGGCCCGCCTCGAATTCTGCCAACCCCTCTTCGCGTGTCTTGACAGGAACCACGATCGCGTTGATCACGCTGCGCTTGAGAGCGGCGTTAAGCGCGGCTTCGTTGGTCGTGCCCGGCATGACCCCGATCTTCTTGCCACCGAGGTCGGCAAGCTGGCGCACGTTCGAGTCGGACTTGATCAGCAGACCGGTCCCGTCCACGAAGATGAAGCTGGAGAAGTTGACCTGCTGCATGCGCGACAGAGTCACCGTTGTCGAACCGCACTCCATGTCCGCCTGGCCCTTCTGGATTGCTTCCATGCGCGATTGCAGAGTGACGGGCACCCACTTGATCTGAACGCCCTCGACACCGATCCGCTGCGCCAGGACGCTGACGACACGGCGGCAGAGATCAATGCTGTAGCCGGTCGGCTGCTTGGTTGCGTCGTCAATGAACGAGAATGGAAGGGCATCGCTGCGATATGCGATGGCGACCGTCTTGCTCTCCTTGATCTTCTTGAGACGCCCATCGCCCACCTGTGCGGAGGCAAATGCAGGGGCCAGCAAAAGTGCAATTACAAATGCGGCGGAACGGAACATGGGTTGGCTTTCCTTGAGATGGTGAAGGGACCGGATGTTTGGCGGCCGGCTGCAAGGCGGGCCAACTCGGGCGCGGAGTATATTTTGCGCCAGCCTCGTCAGTCAATCGCGGATTCGCACTTCCGGCCACGCATCATTCCTGCCGCTTGCCCACTTCAGGCCCACCCTCACCGTGGCGACTCGCCTGGAAGAAAAAACTGTACAAATATTCAGTATTCGGTTATTCTGGTTCCCATGGTTGTGAAATCCGATCAATTCAACCCGACAGAGGAGTCAATCGCCATGAACCGAATCCAGAAATGGCTTGAGCAGATTGCCGGCGCATCCCGGGACGAGCGCCATCGTTGGGCGCTTGCCCAGGAGATCTTCGTTGCGCAGCGCCTGGACATTTCCGCCTTGCAAAAACCCGCCTGCTGGCGCAGGAAGGGTCACTCAATCAGCGTGCGACGCTAGGCAAGGCAGGCGGCAATCACGTCGCTGATCCGCGGTAAAATAGGGCCGAGCATGGGAGGGAGTCATGATCGGTCGAGAAGCCGCGGGTAGCGAGCAGGTGTGACGGGTGAATGCCCGCGCCCGCCTGATAGTTTCTATCGTCGTTCTCGGACTGCTGATGACCGGGCCATTCCTGGTCACGGCAGTCCTGGTCTGGGCCAGCGCGCAACCGGCCGAACAGGCGCTGCTGCTCCAGCTGATTGCGCCACACCTTTCTCTCGGCGCGCTGATGACCGCCTTCGGCTTCGCTGTCGGCTTGCTGGTCATCCGCTACCTCTTCCGCGAGTACGTTCACGGCCTGCTGAAGATGGTGGAGAACCTGCGCCTGATGCTCTCGGCCAACCGCAATTTCCGGGTCACGCCCGAAGGTCCGCCAGAAGTGCAATTGCTGGCCATGGCGACCAACGACCTGGCGCAGCAGCGCGACGGACTGATGGACGATGTCGACGCGCAGATCGCTGCCGCCAAAGCGTCGGTAGAGGAAGAAAAGAACCGTCTCGCAGCGCTGATGTCCGAACTCGCGCAGGCGGTCGTGGTGTGCAACCTGGACGGCCGCATCCTGCTCTACAACAGCCGTGCCCGGCTCCAGTTCAAGGCGCTGGCACAAGGCAGCACTGCGGGTGTCGGTGGCGCGCTGATCGGCCTCGGCCGTTCGATCTTCTCGATTCTCGAACGCAACCAGATCGATCACGCGCTCGAGGTGGTTCGTCAGCGACTGCACAAGGGGACCGCGACGGCCATCGCCAATTTCATCACGTCGGCGCGGGGCGGCCAGCTCCTGCGCGTGCAACTGGTGCCCGTGCTGTCGACCGGTGAGGCTTCTGAGAAGCGCGAAATGAGCGGCTACGTGCTCACCGTGGAAAATATCACCCGCAGCCTCGAACAGGAATCGCGTCGTGACCAGGTGCTGCAATCGCTGACCGACGGCAGCCGGGGCAGCTTGGCCAACATTCGGGTAGCGGTCGGCAACCTGATGGACTATCCGGACATGGACGGGGAAATTCGCGAACGTTTTGTCGGCATCATCAGCGATGAAGTGGTGCGAATGAGCCAGCGCCTTGACCAGACGATGAGCGAGTTCGCCGATTCCCTGAAGACCCGGTGGCCGCTCGAAGACGTATTGGGAGGCGACATCATCGCCGCTGCCCAACGCCGCATCGAGCAACATTTGAAGCTGCCGAGCAAGACCGAGGAAGTCGATGAAGCGCTGTGGCTTCGCGCGGACAGCTTCTCGCTGGTCTTCTCCATGTGCTTCCTCGCCTCCCGGCTCGTCGATCACTACGAGATCAAGGACTTGCGCTTCCGGCTCATGCCCTCCGGCAAGCTCGCCTACCTCGATCTGATCTGGACCGGACACGCTATGTCGTCCGAAACCTTCTACACATGGGAAACCGACGCCATGCAGGTTGGCAGCGAGAGCTCTCCCCTGTCCTTGCGTGACGTGATCGACCGCCACGGCGGTGAAATCTGGTATGACCGGGAGAAAGCCGCGCATCGCGCTTTCTTCCGTTATGTCCTGCCGCTGGCCTCCCCCGAGAACATGGCGCCGGGAGAGACGATCGACGACATCGGTGTCCGGCCAGAGTATTACGACTTCGACCTCTTTCATTTCAGTGATCAGAACATCGACCTCGATCGGCCGCTCACCGACCTCGCCTATACCGTTTTCGACACCGAGACTACCGGCCTCCAGCCGGCCGCCGGGGATGAGATCATCCAGATCGGCGCGGTGCGCATCGTCAACGGCCGTTTGCTGGGCAACGAGAATTTCGACCAACTGGTGGACCCGGAGCGTTTTCTCCGGCCAGAGGGAATCCGCATTCACGGAATCACCGACGACATGGTGCGTGGGCAACCACATATCGACGTGGTTCTTCCAGCTTTCCACGACTTCTGCAGCGACACCGTGCTGGTCGCGCACAATGCCGCCTTCGATATGCGCTTCCTGCAACTGAAGGAAGCGCGTACGGGGGTAGTTTTCAACCAACCGGTGCTCGACACCTTGCTGCTTTCCGCAGTGCTGCATCCGAATCAGGACTCGCACCAGCTCGACAGCATCGCGGAACGCTTGGGAATCGTGGTCGAAGGCCGGCACAGCGGTCTGGGCGACGCCTGCGCCACTGCCGAGGTGTTTCTCAAGATGGTGCCCTTGCTGGCCAGGGCGGGAATCGTGACGCTGCGGCAAGCTCTGGATGCTTCCGAGAAGACCTATTTCGCACGAGTGAAGTATTGACGCTACCACACCCGCTTTCGTCCCACTGCCGGACCCTCCGTCGGTTGACCAGGCATTCGTTCGCACCCATTGGCACCAACGGCGAGTTCGAGAGGTCGCTGCCACGAGGCATGGCAACGGTTCCATGCGCGATCCGGTCCACGACGTCTACGGCAACTCCGGCCCTTGCGTCTTCTACCCGACCCAGGGCCGTGCTAATCTCGCGGGAACGGACGGCAGGCTCACAGGTATCAAGCCGAGGTGTCGCCGCTTTCCTTAAGGACCGATTCAGCAGCGTTCGGAGATAATGGAGGGCGGCGCCGATCGCCGCCGACGATGCCGAAAGCGGCGAGGAAGAGTATCATCGACGTCAAGTGTGGTTCCTGTCGCGCGTGCCGGCCCGGCCACGACTCCTGTTCGCAGATGGCATCCGGCAGCGCGTGGCAGTGAAAACTTGACGTTCAGATCCAGGGAGGATTCGCGAGATCACGATGAAGTTGCGCGACCAAATGTCTGCACCGGGCGACCGGAAGGCCGCGCGCCAACAGATATCGGCAACCGTGCTGTTCGCCGACATCTGTGGCAGCACCCGCCTGTTCGAAATCCACGGCGACTGGCAGGCGCGTCAGATCGAGAGCCGAGTGCTCGATCTGCTGAAAGGCAAGACCGCCGAGTTCGGCGGTACGGTGATCAAGACCATCGGTGACGAAATCATGAGCCGCTTCCCCAGCGCGGAGCGGGCCTTGAACGCCGCCTGCGAGATGCAAGCCGGTATCAAGGACGACCCGGCGTTGATGGAATTCAACATTGCCATCAAGATCGGCCTGCAGCACGGCCCCGTGCTGGTCGAACACGACGATCTCTTCGGCGACGCCGTCAATGTCGCAGCCCGTATGGTTTCCTTGGCCAAGGCCGAGCAGATCATCACCACCCGCGAGACCGTTCGCCACCTGCCAGCCGATCTCCAGCAGATGACTCGCAGTCTCGGTTGGTCGCGGGTCCGCGGCAAGCAGGACGAGATTGAGATCGTCGAGTTCATCTGGCAGGAATCATCGAGCCTGACGCAACTCGTCAGCGTCGAGCAACAGGAGGAGTTGCGCAGTCTGCTTTTCGCCCGACTGGTACTGACGCATCGTGGGACGACTTTCGAGGTCTTGCCCGACTCGCGCGTATTCACCCTTGGACGAGGCGAAAGGAACAACCTGGTGGTGGACCAGGACCTGGTGTCACGCAGCCATGCCGATATCGAGTTCCGTCAGGGCAGGTTCATTCTCGTCGATGGCAGCACCAACGGCACCTATCTCCTGCTGGAGAACGGTTCACGCTTCTTCGTGCAGCGCGAGGAGTTCACCCTGCACGACCGCGGGATCATCTGTCTGGGCCAAGTGGTCGTGGAAGGCGACCCTGACCTCATTTACTACGATTGCGTCAAGCCGTGACTGTGGCCCGCCATCGCCGTCATCCGAGCACAGTCTGCAGCAGCAGACCGCCGACGGCGCAGACAAGGATCACGTGGATGACATTCGTCTGATAGCGAAAGAGTGCGGTCGCCGCAAGCAGCGCAATCGACGCGGATAACCAGTCGAAGCTCCCGGCAAACCCCTTCGGCCAGAGAACATGGTAGCCGAAGAACAGCCCCAGGTTGAGAATCACACCGACTACCGCCGCCGTGATCGCGGTCAGCGGAGCGGTAAACTTGAGGTCATCGTGCGTTGATTCGATCAGCGGCCCGCCGGCGAAAATGAAAAGAAATGACGGCAGGAAGGTGAACCAGGTGACCAGCGAAGCCGCCACCGCCCCGCCCAGGAACAATGCATCGGGACCACACAGCGCGCGGGCATAGCCACCGACGAATCCAACGAAGGCCACCACCATGATCAGCGGTCCCGGCGTCGTCTCCCCGAGCGCCAAGCCATCGATCATCTGCGTCGGGGTCAGCCAGCCATAGTGCCCGACTGCCCCCTGATAGACGTAGGGCAACACGGCGTAGGCGCCGCCGAAGGTCAGCAAGGCTGCCTTGGTAAAGAACCAGCCCATCTGCGTCAGGGTGTGCTCCCAGCCAAGCAGGGTGATCAGCAGCCCCATCGGCAGCAGCCACAGCAGGCTACCAACGATCGCCACGCGCAGCAGGCCCGACCAACTGAAGCGCGCGTGCTCCGGAGGCGGAGTGTGGTCATCGATCAGCGCCGGACCGAAGGATCTGTCGGCCTGGCGATGCCCGCCGCCGGCCGTGAACCTGTCGGGCGCCACGCGCCCGCCGCAAAGCCCGATCAGCCCGGCGCATGCGACGATCGCCGGAAACGGCATGGAGAGGACAAAGATGGCTACGAAGGAAGCGGCCGCTACCGCCCACAGAACCCAGTTTCGCAAGGCACGAGTACCGATGCGATGCGCCGCCTGCAGCACGATCGCGGTAACCGCCGGCTTGATTCCGTAGAACAGACCGGCGACCAGCGGGGCCTCGCCGAAAGCGACGTATACCCACGACAACCCAATCAGGATTACCAGCGACGGCAGTACGAACAGCGTGCCGGCGACAATGCCGCCACGGGCGCGATGCATCAACCAGCCGATGTAGGTCGCGAGCTGTTGTGCCTCCGGCCCGGGAAGCAGCATGCAGAAGTTCAGCGCATGCAGAAAGCGTCGCTCGGACAGCCAACGTCGCCTCTCCACGAGTTCCTGATGCATCAGCGAGATCTGCCCCGCCGGCCCGCCGAAACTGAGGAAGCCAAGCTTCAGCCAAAAACGGATCGCATCCACGTAGCGAACGCCCGCCGGCGGCGTGCTCGGGACCGGGTCGTGGATCGATTGTGGTTCGCTCGTCGGCATCGCTACTCGAAAGTTTTCCGGCCAGGCCGTGTTTGCCACTCGTTAGACACGGCGAGCCGCGCGCATTGTAACGCAGCGCAACCAGACTGGCTCACCCTCTTGCTTGCCCTTCGAAATTCGCTATAATGCGCAGCTTGCGCGCCGCGAGATGTGGAACGGAGAACTGACACACCACGTTTCTCTACAACGTTTGACTTGGACGGCGCCCAGCACGGAGTGGTAGTTCAGTTGGTTAGAATACCGGCCTGTCACGCCGGGGGTCGCGGGTTCGAGCCCCGTCCACTCCGCCAGCATCCCTGACAAGAAGCCCGGCCCGCGCCGGGCTTTTTTTCGCCGCACGGCCTGCACCTTCCCGCTGCGGCTGGCAGGCCAGCAATTTTCTGCAAAATTGCCATCCACTTCGCCGAGGTCTTTGATCTATAATGGTCGGCTTGCAGCCTCACCATTCGACCAGGTGATCCCACGCAACCGGGATGAACTGGCGCCCACCCGAAAACGAGAACAGGATGTTACGGATGACGCCACGAATCGCGCTCGCTATTGCTTTTGCCCTTGCCTGCGGTGCTGCGTCGTCGGACGAAACGGCCAGTCAGCGTTCCGCTCCGAATTCCACCCCAAATCCCCGGTCGCCAGAGTCGGCTGCAACCGATGCCGCCTGGCGGATCGATCCCGGCGGAGTACTGCCGGTCTTCGAGCTCGTCACGCCGACGCAACTGCCCGAAACCATTGATCTGACTTCCGAACCCGAAGAGTTGTTCCAGCGCATACGGCGTGGCTTCTCGATGCCGAACATCAACAGTTCGCTCGTTCTGCATCATCAGCAGTGGTATCTCAATCACCCGGAATCGCTGCGCCGCATGGTCGAGCGCAGCAGCCGCTACCTTCACCATATCGTCGAAGAGATCGAGAAGCGCGGCATGCCGACCGAACTGGCCCTGCTGCCGATGGTCGAGAGCGCTTACAATCCAGCCGCCTACTCACGCAGTCATGCTTCCGGCCTGTGGCAGTTCGTGCCTTCCACCGGCAAGCAATACAAGCTCGAACAGAACTGGTGGGTCGATGAGCGCCGTGACATCGTCGCCTCGACCGCTGCTGCACTCGACTACCTGCAATACATCTACGATCTGCATGGCGACTGGCATCTCGCCCTTGCGTCGTACAACTGGGGGGAAGGCGCGGTCGGCAAGGCGATCAACCGGAACAAGGCGAACGGGATGCCAACCGACTACCTGAGCCTGACGATGCCCGAGGAAACGCGCAATTACGTTCCCAAGCTGCAGGCGCTGAAAAACGTCTTCAGCAACCCGAACATCCTCGCCAGCCTCAATATCCGCGGGGTCCCCAACCGGCCCTATTTCACCACCGTAACCAGCAATGGCAACATCGACGTCAAGCTGGCGGCGCAACTCGCCGAGATGCCGGTGCGGGAGTTCGTCGCACTCAACCCGGCGCACAATCGCCCGGTCATCAAGTCGGAAACGCCGATGGTCATTCCGGCACACAAGGTCGACACCTTCATCAGCAATCTCGAAGCGCATGAGGAGAGTGAAAAGCCACTGAGTTCCTGGCAGGCGTACACGCTGCGGGCTGGCGACAAGCTTGAAGAAGTGGCTCCACGCTTTGGCATGACCGTCGCCAATCTCAAGGCGGTGAATGGCATCAACGGCCGCATCAAGCTGGCACCCGGACTGACGCTTCTGGTCGCCGCACAGGAGGGGGCTGATCCGTCCGACGTCGCCGGACTGCCGGAAGCGCAGCCAGCTGCCGAACCGCCGCGCCTGCCGCAGCCTGAACCCGCGCCTGCGGTCGTCACGCGTACGCATACCGTGGCGAAGGGGGAAACCCTGCTCAACGTGGCACAGCACTATGGCATGAGTGTGGCCGAGCTCAGGCACCTCAACAAGCTGCACGCCAACCAGGTGGACGCCGGCACCAGACTGACCGTGACCGCGTCGGCGTCCGGCAAGCTGACGCTCGCGGCAGCCGAACCGAGCAGGCCGGCAGCCGGACATACGCCGGCTGACGCCGACGGCAAACGTATCGAGTCGCGAGCGGAAGCGGTGGTCGTGGCCGCCACACGCAACCACACCGTGCGCAGAGGCGAAACGCTGACCGAGATCGCCGAACGCTACGACATGAGCGTTGCCGACCTCAAACAACTCAACAAGCTGCGGACCAACCAGGTGAACGCCGGCAGCAAGCTGCTGGTGAGCGCACCGGAAAGCGCCAGGCCGGCCACCGCGGCGGCACGAACCGTCATCGCCGAGAATGAGCGGCCAGCCGCTGCTCCCGGCACGCGGACGCACACGGTACTCAAAGGTGAGACGCTGGCACAGGTGGCCAGCCACTATGGCATGACCGTCGCCGAACTGAAGCAGCTCAACAAGCTGCGCGCGGATCAGGTCAACGCTGGCAGCAAGCTCGCCGTGGCAGCGCCCGAAGCGGCGGCCAGACCGGCGAGCGGCAGGTCGCGCAGCGAAGTCGCAGAAGTGGAAAGCCGCCAGACCTTGGCACGAGCCGATGGCAGAAGGAAAGCCGAAGATTCCCCAGACCACTCCCGGCAGGCAAGCAAGAAATCCGCGAAACTCGCTCAGTACACCATTCGCCGTGGCGACACTCTGGTATCGATTGCCAAGCAATTCCGGGTCGAGAAGGATGACCTGCTGCGCTGGAACCGCATCCACGGCAATGACCTCAAGCCCGGACAGACGCTGACCATTCAACTCGTGCAGAACACGCTGTAGTCTCCCAACGGTGCCGAGAACGAGGACGTCGCGGGACGACGTCCCGGCCTAGGGATACAGGTGGCAGCTCACGCTATGCGTCCCCGACAGCGCAGTCTTCTGCGGATAGCGTGCACCACAGGTCACCATGGCTTGTCTGCAGCGCGGATGAAAATGACAGCCGGCCGGCGGGTTGGCGGGTGACGGGATTTCCCCCGGCAGGCGAACGAACTCCGGCTGCTCTTCCAGGCGAAGGCTCGGCACGGCTGACAACAGCGCCCACGTATAAGGGTGTTGCGGCGAGCGCAGCACCTCATCCACCGTCCCCTGCTCGACGATGCGGCCAAGGTACATCACCGCCACCAGATCTGCGAGATGGTCGACCACGGCGAAGTTGTGGGTGATGAACAGGTAGGCGAGTCCGAGTTCCACTTGCAGGCTTGCCAGCAGATTGAGAATCTGGGCCTGCACCGAAACGTCGAGCGCCGAGGTGGGCTCGTCACAGATCACCAGGTCCGGCTGCACGGCCAATGCCCGGGCAATCGCGATGCGCTGACGCTGCCCGCCCGAGAATTCGTGCGGGTAACGCTCGGCGGCCGCTGGATCGAGGCCCACCTGTTGCAACACGGCGGCGATTGCCGCCGCTTCGTGACGCCGATCGACAGTCGTCCCGAGCGCGCGCATGCCCTCGCCGATGATCTCGCCGACCGCCAGGCGCGGGTTCAGCGACGCGAAGGGATCCTGGAAAATCATCTGCATGCGTCGCCGCAGTTGGCGCAGCGCAGCGCGTGAGCAAGCGCCGAGTTCCTCGCCCAGCAAGCGGACGCTGCCGCCAGCGACCGGGAGCAGTTGCAGCACCGCCTTGCCGACGGTCGTCTTGCCACAACCGGATTCCCCGACCAGCGCCAGCGTCTGGCCTCGCGCCAGTTCGAGCGAAACGCCATCGACCGCACGCACATGACCGACGGTACGCTGCAGCACGCCGCGCCGGATCGGGAAATGCACGCACAGATCCGTCACCGAGAGCACCGACGGCGCCGGCGGTGAGCTGCCTGCCGGCGCCGACGCTACCGGCGAAGCGGCTCCGCCGATCTGCGCCGCCAACCCGTCGACTAGATGGCAGCGCACGCGATGAGCAGGTCCCACGAGCCGCCAATCCGGCGCCTCCTCGCGGCAGTGCTGCCAGGCATGCGCGCAGCGTGCCGCGAAACGACAACCAGCGGGCATCCCGGAAAGGGGCGGCACTTGTCCGGGAATCGTCTCGAGCCGACCACCGCGTCGCGCCAGATCGGGCAAGGCGGCAAACAGCTTTTGCGTGTACGGATGCCTTGGCGAGGAAAAGAAACTGTCGCGGGGTGCTTCCTCAACGATCTCCCCGGCATACATCACGCCCACCCGAGTCGCCAACTGCGCGACGACGCCAAGGTCGTGAGTGATCAGCAGCATGCCCATCGCACGTTCCACCTGCAAGCGGCGCAGGAGTTCCAGAATCTGCGCCTGCATGGTCACGTCGAGCGCCGTCGTCGGTTCATCGGCAATCAGCAGGCGCGGATTGGCGGCCAGAGCGACAGCGATCATCACCCGCTGCTTCATGCCGCCCGAGAGCTGGAAGGGATACTCGTCGAGCCGGCGCGCCGCATCGGCAATCCCGACCGCCGTCAGCAGTTCGAATGCGCGCGCGCGCGCCTCCGACCCCGCCAGGCCAAGGTGACGCACAAGCACTTCGGCGACCTGGTGACCGATGGTGAGCACCGGATTGAGGCTGGTCGCCGGCTCCTGGAAAATCATCGCCATGCCACCACCGCGCACGCCACGCATTTCGGTTTCCGGCAGCGCGAGCAGATCGCGACCGGCAAACGACACCTGACCGCCGACAATGCGGCCGGCGGCCGGCAGCAGGCGCAGCAGCGCGAGCGCGGTTGCCGACTTGCCGCAACCCGATTCGCCGAGCAGCGCCAAGGTTTCCCCCGTGGCAACGTGCAAGCCGACGCGATCGACGGCCATCAACAGCGAGCGACCGCTGGCAAAGGCGATCGAGAGATCGCGTACCTCGAGCAGCGTTTCCTTCTCCTGCGCGTGCGGCGCCCGGTTCATGCGGCCCCTGCCAGCCGAGGATCGAAAGCATCGCGAACGGCGTCGGCGAGCAGGTTGGCGGCCAGGACCAGCGTGAACATGAAGACGAAAGCAGCCGCCAACGACCACCAGACCGCCGGCTCCCGCGCCAGTTCCAGGCGAGCATTGTTGATCATCGTTCCGAAGCTGATCATCGTCGGATCGACGCCGATGCCGACGTACGAAAGCACGGCTTCCGCCAGTACCAGGCTGGAGAAATCCATGACCAGGGCGATGATCACGATGTGCATCAAATTGGGCAGAATGTGCCGCGCGAGGATGCGCAGGTCGGAAACGGCGAAGGCTTGCGCCGCCTGGATGTATTCGAGTTCGCGCAGCTTCAGCGTCTCGCCGCGCAAGAGGCGGCACAGGCCGGTCCAGCTGGTGACTCCAAGGATGAAGCACAGCGCCAGCAGACGAAGGTCGGCGCGTTCGGCGGCAGTCGCGAACCACTGTGGATGGGTGTCGATCACCACCTGCATCATCAACACGGCGGCGGCGATCAGCAGCACGCCGGGAATCGAGCTGAGGGTCGTGTACAGGTACTGGATCAGGTCATCGACCCAGCCGCGAAAATAACCGGCAACGACGCCGAGAAAGACTGCCAGCGGCAACATCACCAGCGTCGTCACCAGACCAATGACCAGCGCCGTGCGCACACTCTTGAGCACCTGATAAAGGACATCCTGTCCCACCTTGTCGGTACCGAAAACATGGTAATCGACGGCAAGCTGACCGAGCGCAATGCCCACCAGCAGCAGCGCAGCGATCACCGCGAGCACCGCGTTGCAGGCAAAACCGGTCTCGTTGCACCAGATGCGCCGCCAGGCCTCGACGTGCGAGCAGGCCTCGATGCGTGCCAGAGCGGTTGCGGTTGCCGCGGCCAGCGCCCACCAGACGAGCAGCGCGATCGCCAGCGCGCGCAGCAGTCGTTCGCCGATGTCGGCGTCGCGTCGCGTTTCGTCGGCGCCGAGATGGGCACCACCGTACTGCAACCGAGGGTAATCACGGATCTGGCGAACACGGCCACTGGCGTCGCGCAGCTCGATCGCTTCCTTCGCGTGCGCTCTCGTCGCCAGCGGTTCCGAGTAGGTTTTTTCACTGCGCGTGCGCAAGGGGCTGAGAACGGCGTCAAGCAGCGAGAGAACCTGCACCGCATACACCGCCGGCTTTCGCTCGCTGCTGGCGGCGATCTGCGTCTCGCCGCTTTCCAGACGCGGCCGGAAATGCAGCGAATCGAGCAGACCGACGCAAACGTAGAACAGCAGCACCGTCGCCGACGCCATTCCCGTCCGACTCCGGCCCACTCGCTGCCATGCAGCGCGCAGCAGCGGATTGCGCCGCGACCCCCAGGCGAACGCCAGTGCAGCGGCCACCAACAGCCAGATCAGTGCGTCCGACCAGAGAACGACCGGTGCCATCAGTGGAAACGAATCCTCGGGTCGACGAAGGTGTAGGAAATATCCGTGAGAATCAGCCCCACGATATACAGCACCGACCCGATGAAAACCATCGCACGCACCACGGCAAAGTCTTGCGCATTGATTGCGTCGATCGTATAGCTGCCGAGCCCGGGAACTCCGAAAAACGATTCGGTGAGCAGCGAGCCCATGAACAGCAGCGGAATCACCACCACGACGCCGGTCAGAATCGGAATCAGCGCGTTGCGCAGGACGTGCCGGAAAAGCACGGTCAGCTCGGACAGCCCCTTCGCACGCGCAGTGCGGACATAATCGCGTGCAATCTCTTCGAGAAAGATCGTGCGGTACCAGCGCGTCGAGGAACCGATCCCCGAGACGACTCCGATCACCACCGGCAAAATCAGGAACTTCCATGCATCCAGACCACCGCCATAGCCGGAAATCGGTACCAGCCGCCAGACCTTGCTGACCAGGTACTGACCACCGATGATGTAGAAGAGGCCCGAGATCGACATCATCGCGACGCAAAGCACGACACCCCAGAAATCGAGATAGCTGGCACGGAAGAAAGTCAGCAGAAGAGCAAGGGAAATCGTCACCAGCAGGCCGAGAAGGAACGTCGGCAGCGCGATCGCGAGCGATGGTCCCATGCGCGAAACGATCTCCCTGGCGATGTCTCGGCCGTCCTCGGCTCGCCCGAAATCGCCGGCGAACATGCGTGCCGACTTGCTGAAGAAAATGGTATCGGTAAACACCGCGGTACCATTGGCCGCCTCGTTGATGAACAACGGCTTGTCGTAGCCGCGTTCCGCCTTCCAGCGGGCAATCGCTTCCGGCGTCACGCGCTTGACACCGAGCTGCATGCGCGCCATGTCGTCCGGACTGTTGACCACGAAGAACAGCGCGAAGGTGACGAGGTTGACACCGATCAGGATCGGCAACGCATACAGCAGACGGCGAACGAGGTAGGCGAGCATGGTTGGCGAATATACCTCAAGGCGCGCCGGGCAGCGTGACGCTGCGCAGGAACGGGTTCATCCGCGCGCCGTGCGGCGTTCGCGGCGACGGTAGGCGATCACCGCCGGCAGGACGGCGGCGACAAGCGCGACGGCGAACACTGCCAGCGGCCAGAGCACCGGCCGATTCCACTGCTGCCGCAGCCGTAGTCGCTCGGCGACATCGATGCGCTGATACTTCAGAATATTGTGACCGACGTCGGTCGGCTTGCGATTGCGCAGCCAGACATGGCCAAGCGTGTAGCTGGTCGGATGGAAGCCGTAGATCCACGGCGCGTCATGTTGCAGCAGCGCCACCGCCTGGCGGATGATCGACAGCCGCTGGACCCCACGCGGTCCCTCGCTCTCCATGTTCTTCATCTGGTCGAAGAGGCGATCGAACTCCGGGTTGGCGTAGTTGGACGCATTTTCCCCACCTCTGGCAACCTTGCCTTCGCCACCGGCGAGCAGGAAAAGGAAGTTCTCGGGGTCAGGATAATCGGCGTTCCAGCCCAGATAATAGAGCTGCACCGCTCCCTTGCGAATTTTCTCCTGAAAGCGGTTGAAGTCGGTCGAGCGCACGACGAGTTGCACGTCCAGCTTGGCAAGCTGGCGGGTCAGCCAATCGAGCCGCGACTTGTCGCCCATGCCCCCGCTCGTCGTGTCCAGGTTGAGTACCAGCGGCTCGCCGGTCGTCGAGTTGCGGCCGTTTGGCCAGCCCGCTTCGGCCAGCAGCTTCTTCGCGACCTCGATCGACTTGCGCTGCGCCCGCCCGTCGACCCAGTCGTAGACCACCGGGTTGCTGCCCGCTTGGCCCTCGACGTACCCGAAAATCCCCGGCGGCAGCGGGCTGGTCGCGGCAATGCCACGCCCATTCATGAAGATCGAGATGAATTCTTCCTGATCGATGGCGATCGACAGAGCCTGGCGCAGCTTGGTTGGCTGCTCGGCAAGGCCGCCGACCACCGGATCGAGCATGTTGAAACCCATGTAGAAGATCGAAGCGCGCACACTGGTCAGCAGGCGAATCCCCTTCTCGCGCATTTCGTCGGTGAGCTGTACTTCACTGCCGACACCGAGCCGCACCGCCTGGTCAAAGCTGTCGGACGAAATTCCCGAAGCGTCGTAATAGCCTTGCAGGAACTTGTTCCAGTACGGGATGCTCTCCTTTTCGCGCGAGAACACCGCCTTGTCGATGAATGGCAGTCGCTTGCCGCAGTCGTCCAGCAGGCCGTCCAGCGCGTCTTGCGGCTCGCCCTGGCAAGGATAGGTCTCGCCATGAAAATTGGGGTTGCGCTCGAGAACCATGCGGCTGTTTGGATCGTTCCGCGTCAACATGAACGGCCCGGTGCCCACCGGATACCAGTCGAGTGTCAGATTCTTCGCGGCCATTCCCGGCAGGTGATAGAAGCGGTCGACCTCGCGCGGTACCGGTGCGAAAAATGGCATCGCCAGCCAGTAGACGAACTGCGGATACTTGCCGCGCAGCTTGATGCGGTAACGGTAGCGATCGACGCGGGTGACGCCGGTCAGCGGAAAGCGGTCGAGATCCAGCCAGGTACCCGGCGGCAGGCCGTTGGCTTCCTTCTGCAGCGTGGCGCCGAGTTCGCGCAGGCCGACGATGCGTTCCGCCATCATGCTGAAAATCGGCGAATGCACGTGCGGATGCGCCAGGCGCTTGATCTCGTAAATGTAATCGTCGGCGATCAATTCTCGGCTGGCGGTTCTGGCGAAGTCGGCAAGCGTCTCGATGCCGCGCAACTGCCCGTCAGCAAGATCCCGATAGAACGCCTGGCCGGTCTCGTCGACGGCGAAAGCGGGATGCGGCTGGTAATGAATACCCGGACGAATCCGGATTTCATAAACGCTGAAGGCGATCTTTGCCGCCGGCGCATCGGCCACCAGTTCGCGACCCTGCTCGTCGTAGTAGCGCGGCACCGGCACGGCGTCGCTGGTCAGGGGAATCAGCGTATACGGCCGCTTCAGGTAGTGGTACTGCAAAGGCGGCTCGTAGATTTGTGCCGTGAACACGATCTCGTCCTCGGTGTACGACTGCACCGGATCGAGATGCTTCGGACGCTCGGTGAATGCCGAATAGAGTATGTTCTGGCCGCGCTCGGCGTTCGGATAGGGATCATTCTGCTCGCTGCCACAGGCGACGAGCAGGACCAGCACGGGTAGCAAGAGCGAGCGAAGAGCCGACATGAAGCGAAGTGTAGCGCGAACTCGTCGGATCCGCTGCCGCTGCCCGCCCGCGCTGGCAGCCCTGGCGCCCGTCGCGCACTCCCGACGAATCGCCGGATCGTTCGGCAAATCCTTTATAATGCTCCGGTTAAGCTGATCCAAAAACCGCAACTCCAGCCAACCTTAGTCACGGAGAACTCATGGGATTCCTCGCAGACAAGCGCATCCTGATCACCGGCGTGCTCTCCAAACACTCGATCGCCTACGGTATCGCCAGAGCCTGCCATCGCGAAGGAGCTCAACTCGCTTTCACCTACCAGAGCGAGCGCTTCAAGGATCGCCTCGCCAAGTTCGCCAGGGAATTCGACAGCACGCTGATCTATCAGTGCGACGTCTGCGAAGATGCCGAAATCGATAATCTTTTCGCAGCACTGGCGGAGCACTGGGACGGCCTCGACGGCCTCGTGCATTCGATCGCCTACGCTCCCGGCGAAGCGATCGAAGGCGACTTCCTCGAAGGCATCACGCGCGACGCTTTCCGCATCGCCCACGACGTGTCTGCGTACAGCTACCCGGCGCTGGCCAAGGCAGCCCGGCCGCTGCTCCTGCGTGGTCACCACCCTGCCCTGCTCGCCCTCTCCTATCTTGGTGCCGAGCGCACCATGCCCAACTACAACACCATGGGCCTGGCCAAGGCCAGTCTCGAGGCGGCTACCCGCTACCTCGCCTTCTGCCTCGGTCCGCAGGGGATTCGCGCCAACGCCATTTCCGCCGGCCCGATCAAGACGCTCGCGGCATCCGGCATCGGCAACTTCTCGCGCCTGCTCGCCTACAACGCGCACAATGCACCACTGCGCCGCAACATCACCATCGACGAAGTTGGCAATGCCGCCGCTTTCCTGCTCTCCGACCTTGCCAGCGGGATCACCGGCGAGATCATGTACGTGGATGGTGGGCTGAACACTACTGCCCTCGGCAACCCGGAGCCATTGCCGGCGTGAACAGCTCGTCTACCGGGTGGGCTCGGGTCCACCCGGGGGAGCAAGCACTCAGCGGGCTCGATACGCAACCAAGCCACTGCCGCCCCCAGCAAACCGTTGTCTGGTCGGCCTCTCCTTGAGAACTGGTGGCATGGTCCGCAATTCCGGGAATTCCTGGAAAAACGCTTCCCGGTCGGCTTCTTCGAGAATCAACACGACCTCATCACCGATCGCAACCAGTTCCGACCTGGAATTGATCGTCGGAATCGCTTCCTTGGCATTCAGGTAGAACGCAAGAGTCGTGTTCTTCTTGCGGTAGAAAGCCAGCCGTCGATCATCTCCGATCTGCCCGGCCAGCGACAGTGCAAACGGTTTTTGCTGCCGGTAGCTGTCCGCTCCGGGAAGAACTAGGCCAAACACTACGGCCATTTCCAGTGCAGCGAGCAGCAGGGCCAGGGACAGCGGCGAGGGAAAGCGGGAATCGATGCAGGTCAGGTTCTGGAGGATCGCCACGCGATTCCTTCCCAGCAACGCGATGCCGGCGCCACCCACGCCGATTGCGGCGGAGCCGATCAGGAACTCGTTCGGCATCGCAACATCCCCCGCGTACACGGCAACCGCGAAGGGGAAGAGCAGCAGCACGAGCGCAATCACCAGCAGCACGAACACCGTTGCGATCATCGCCCGCCGGCGCCATGCATCGCTACTCGCCTCGTCCATGTAGGCGGCGACCAGAATCATGCAGAACGGCGTGATCGGCAGGATGTAGTACCAGCGCCTTGAGCCGGAAAGGGTGAAGAAAAGAAAAATGAGGACAATGGCTTGCAGCAGCCAGCGCAGGCTTTCATCCAGTTGCCTGTAGCGCGACGCGTAGCGTGCCAGAGCGGCGAAAAACAGAAACATCCATGGAAAGAGAATCCTTGGCAGTTCATACAGGTAGCTGTAGAAAGGATCGTCGTGGTCGAATGGTTGGAAGAATCGCACGATGTTCTCGCGGATCAGGAGATCGAGACCCGACAGGTGATTCCGCTGTGCCTGGACAGCCGCGGGCAGTGGCTGCCACCCGGCGAGCAGGTAGGGAAGCAGAAAGACGCCTGCGGCAAGCACGATGGCCAGCAAATGGGCAACGTTGACATGCTGTTTCCAGCGCCCGCCACGCAGCACGTAGGGCGCGACCACGAGGAGCGGTACGGTTATCGCCGTGAGTCCCTTCAACTGACAGCCGACGGCGCAGAGCAGATAAAAGATCAGATACGAGGAAAAATCGGCGCGATCCCGGCGATGCACGAACCAGGCAGTCGCAGCGGCGATCAATGCCAGATTGGACAGTTCCGCCGATGCAGTATGGGACCAGAACAGGAACCCGTAGCTGGTAGCGATCAGACATGCACTCAGCCAGGCAACACGAGCGCCGAAAAGATCGCGGGCGATCCGGTGGCTGCAGAACAGGGTCAGCAAGGCGGCGACTGCTCCCGGCAGCCTCACGACAAATTCGTTCAAGTCATTCGCACAGAGGGAAGCAAGGACGATCAGCCAGTACGACAACAGGGGCTTGTCGAAATATACCTCGCCGTTGATTACCGGGTGAAACAGGTCGCCGTGCAGCAGCATGTTTCTGGCAATTTCTCCCCAGCGGTCTTCGGATCCGGCAAGAGCTCTCTGGCCAAGAGAATGAAAAATCAGAAAGTAGGCAGACAACAGTAGGAACAATACGGTGCCAAGGGTCTGCAGCGACCACTTGTCTGCCGGCTGACAAGGACGATTCATCGTCATCTCCCGAGCTTCGACGGTCGCAGCTAGAGTTCGAGCTCGGCGATCAGGGGCGCATGGTCAGAGCAGCGCGCCCAAGCCAGACCCTGAGGGACGTGCATGTCGAGCACCCGGAAGCCGCGCACGTAAATTCGGTCCAGAGTCAGCCACGGGGCGAAACTGGGGAAGGTGCGCGAAACGCCAACCAGTGCGTCACGCGCCGATCGCCACGCCAGCAGGCGGCTCAGGAAATCGAGTTTCGATGGCGGTGGCGTCGCGGCGACTGCCACTTCATTCACGGCGAGCCGTTCGCGCAACAGGACGTCGACGCGCTGCTGCCAGTCGTTGAAATCGCCGGCGATAATCAGCGGCGCCTTGACGGGAACTTCGCGGTGCACGAAGTCGGCGAGATACGTCGCCTGGCGAAGCCGACTGCGCTTGATCAGTCCGAAGTGGACGCAGATCAGGTGCACTTCTTCCCTGCCCTTGCTGCGGCCCACCTGCGTCACGGCGTGCAACAAGCCGCGCCTCTCCAGCAGATGGTCGGAGATGTCGTGGTTGCTGGAGTTGACAATGCGATGACGCGAGAGGATCGCGTTGCCATGGTGACCGTGCGGATAGATCGCGTTCATCCCGTAGGCACGATGGGCGTAGGCACCGGTGGCGAGAAAATCGAGTTGCGTGCCGGAGACTGGATAGCCCGGCTTGCGCGCCAGACGTTCGTTGCGATCCTGCACCTCCTGCAGGAAGACGATGTCGGCATCGATCGCTTCCAGTGCCATGCGGACGTCGTGGATGCGCGGGCGCCCGCGGATTCCCGTCACGCCCTTGTGGATGTTGTACGTGGCAACCCTGAGTTTCATGGCCGTGCCCAGTGGCCGCCGGCTTGCGCGTGGATCACGGCAATTCCTCGAAATAGCGATCGATCAGCAAGGGATCGTCGAAATGACGACGTCCGACGAACGCCGTCGCGTGCCGGCCCCATTGCCGCATTTGCCCGGCGCTGGCGATCCCGGTCGGCCAGAAGTAGAAACGTTCGAGCCGCTCGCTGCCGGCAACCAGCCCATCGGGAGCAAAGGCACTGTGCGTGCCGCCTCCCGGCAATGGTAGCATCCTCAATTCCTCGTCGTCGCGCAACGCCAGGGAAAGACCTGCGTCGCCGGCCGCGGCAGCGATCTCGACCCGTTGCAGGTAATGGGTGCCGGGGGCCAGCTTCAGCACGACGCGTTCGTCCACAGCTGGCGCTGGCAGCGTCTGCGGAACGAACAGACCCTCATCGATGCCATCGGCCTGCGGCCGCGCCCGCACGTGCTCAGTGGGGATGAACAGGTGATAGCAGCCACAGGGATGGATCGTATCGTACAGCAAGGGAGTTCCGTTCTCAGCCACGGTGACGCGCCACAGCAAACCGTCGAGTCTCCCGGCAAGAACGTCGTAGGCGTGCGCCGACGGACGCGCCGGAAACCACAGAGTGTATATCAGCTGCAAGCGCCAGCGGCCACCGAAACGCGTCTGTCCACTGCGCACGTACAACGCCGGCTGGTCGGCGGCAACTCCGACTTGCCACCGCGTTCCTGCATCACGCTGCCAGACGAGAGCGCCGGGAAGATCGTCGTTGGTTGACGTGGCGATTGCGAACCGCGGGGCATGGCGCACGATCAGGCGGGCGAGGGTGTCGCGGGCAATCGTCGGCATGGCGGGTAGCGACAGGTCCCCGAACAGCGGCACATCTGCTGACTGCTCGGCGACGCCGTAGTGTACGCGCGGCGGACCCGGCGGGTCGCTCGCCGCGTGCGCGGCGAAGACGGCCAGCGTGTTGGTCTGCCAGTTACGGATTCCCGCGGCAAAAGCGTAGCGCGTCAACGGATACAGCCCAAGCAACCGCATGCTGCTGGAGTAGTCGTCGGGCACCTTGGCAGCGTCGACCAATGCGGGCAGATCCGCCTGGTCGGCGGCCGCCAGCAATTGCCGGCACTTGCCGAGCAACTCGATCGAAACTGCGGCATCGGGACCAGCGTTCAGCAATTCAACGCGCCGACCTGCCTCGTCCAGCGCCGCCAGCGCCTCCCGCCAGACCAAGATTTGCCGCGCATTCTGGGCGCCACTTTCCGCGACCAGCTCGGCAAGTACTCGATCGACTCGCAGGTGCGGAAATCCGGGCACGCGATGCGCCTGCACGTCGCGGGTGCCTGCCGCGTCGATCAGGAGATCACTGTTCTGAAAGAGCCGCGTGCAAACACCCACTTCGTCACTGCGTTGCAAGCGTTGCATGACAGGTGGAAGTCCGTAGGGATCGACACTGGCACAACCGGCGAGCAGGCACGATCCCAGAGCGACAACGAGAAAGCGCGCCATCCGGGTCAGTCACCGGCGTCCACGAGCGCCTGACGCCGCTCGATCTCGCGCAGCATCGCCGTGAACTGCTCGCGCATCGTGCGCCGCACTGCGGCGACTCCGAACAGCGAGCCGATCACGGTTGGCAGCGGCCGTGCAAGTTCGAACTGTGCATCGTAATCAAGGCGAACTCCTTCACGTCGCGAGAGAGAGATTGGGAGCAAGCGGTAGCGCCCAAGGAAGCTGCGCAGCGTCGGGTCGCCGACATCTGCCGGGTCAGCCAGGCGGGCCAGCACCATCGTGTAGGGAGTATGTTCCACCACCAGCCGAAGCCGTACCGGCAGGTCCATGAACAACACCGAGAAGACGCCGACCTGTTCGATGACCAACCGATCGCCTGTACGCTCGAGGACGCGGGCACGCATCACTCCGGGAACGAATTCGCGTAGACGCTCGTAGTCAGTCAGCGTGTCCCAGACGACGCGCCGATCCGCAGCCAGCCGGGCGCTGGCGTTGACGATGTAGGTTGCGCCGTCGAGCGAGACGTCGATCGCGGCGGCCATGCTTCCCTCCGCATCGGCCTGTGCCACCACCCGGCAACCGACGCCCAGCCAGAGCACAGCCACCAAGGAGGCGTAGTAGCGAAGGCGCTTCGTTCGCCGGGCGATGACAGACGGCCGGACAACCGTCGGGACGGCCTGCGGGGACAGGCGGCGCCCGCCAGCCGGAACGTACGAGCGGTCGCACGGCGGGTTGAGCACGGCTCCGGCCGTCTGGTCGACAGGCATGCTGAACGCTGGAGCGCAGCTCGGCCCTTGATTCACGGGTCAATGCGGGGTGGGAGTAGCGATCTGGACGATGGAGCTGCGATCGACACCTGCATTCTTGACGGCACAGAAGGCGGCCGATGGGCGATGCGCAGCGCTGGCACCAGGTCGGGGCGAGATACGCCGGTCACGGCAGCCGTACCGACGCGGCTTCGCCACATCACGAGCGACGCCGATGTGCGGAGTCACGCCTCGGCCTGACGTCGGCTTCTGCTCTCGACCAGATCGGCGAGCAGCGGATGGCGGTGCGGGTCGTCGTCCGCACGCAGGCCGTCGATGACACCGACGCGGTCGACGTCGTTCCGGTTCTGGCTCATTTTCCACTTGCCTTCTATGCGGCAAATGTGGATCTCGATGCCGATCAGCGCCCGTCGCTGCGCCGCGAGGAAATCGGCCGGCGCGTCTTCGGTTGACCATGGCAACGGGCGCCGCCCTTCGTGCAATCGGGTGAGGTCATCGATCTGCCGGCTCAGCCAGCCGTCGTCCGCCACCGTCTCGGGCTTTCCCCAAGCGTGCACGGTCGCATAATTCCAGGTCGGTACGACTTTCCCGTTGATCGACTTGGTCGGATACCACGACGGCGTGATGTAGCCTTCGAGTCCCTGAAAAACGACCAGGCATTCCAAACATTCCACCAGTTCCTTCCCGTGCGGATTCGCCTTCGCCAGATGAGCCCGGAGCACTCCGCGCTGGCCTTCTTCGGAATAGATCACGAACGGCACTGGAGATGCCTGCAGCCCCTGGGGACCATGAGTGACGAGCAGGCCCAGCGGGTGCGCCCGGATCAACCCGTGCATCTGGTCGACGCGCTTTTCGCGGAAAGCGGAAGGAATATACATGGATCTCTGCTCCGGGGTTCGGGAATCGGGCAATGCTCGCAAGGCATTGTAACTCGCGCAACGACGTGCGGGCGGTGCCGCGCTTCCGCCACGGACTCTGCCGGCGAGAGTCGAAGGCTTCGGAAAGAGGTGCCCAGTCGGAGAGGAATCGCACCCTGCTTCGGCTGGCGCTAGGCGACTCGCCGCGAGGCTCGCGCATTGGGGAGTGGCGCCGGACGCCTGCCTGCGCCGGCACGCCGAGGCCGCGCACTGATATACTTCGCAGCCCCGACCATTCCTGCCCCAATGACGGCCATCCATGAAATACCAAATCATCCCGGTCACTCCCTTCGAACAGAACTGCAGTATCCTGTGGTGCGAGCAAACCAAACGCGGCGCGATAGTCGACCCTGGTGGCGATGTCTCGCGCATCCTGCGCGCAGTGGAAGCCAAGGGCATAGAACTCGAGAAGATTCTGGTGACCCATGGGCATATCGATCACGCGGGCGCGGTGGCCGAACTGGCCGAACGCCTATCACTGCCGATCGAGGGACCGCAACGGGAGGATCAGTTCTGGATCGTCGGCATGCCTGCACAAAGCAGGATGTTCGGCTTTGCCAACGTGCGCGCCTTCACACCCGACCGCTGGCTCGAGCAGGGTGACAAGGTGCGCTTCGGAAATGTCGAGATGGACGTCCTGCACTGCCCCGGGCACACGCCGGGGCACGTGGTTTTCTTCTACGCACCGGGCCGGTTGGCAATTGTCGGTGACGTCTTGTTCCAGGGTTCGATCGGCCGCACCGATTTTCCGAAGGGGGACTTCGATACGCTGATTTCGTCGATCCGTAATCGGCTCTGGCCACTCGGCGACGACGTGGCGTTCATTCCTGGTCACGGACCGATGTCGACATTCGGTGCCGAACGCCGCAGCAATCCGTTCTGCGGCGACTAGACCTTTCTCGTCCTAGGCTTGAACAAGCCGAGCAGACCGATACCCAGAAGCAATAGCGACGGCGTAGCCGGCAACGGAAGCACCGCCGCGTTGATGGTGTACGAGAATCCCTCGAAAAAGAAACCGGTGGGCTGAAAACCGCTGAAGGCAATCTCATTGCCGCTGATGTGGCCAGTCAGTGAAGCGATCGGGCCGCTGGTAAATCCTGAACAGAGAGTGTCCGGGCTAGCAGGGAAGGTGCAAGGGTTCGCATCGCCGTCCAGCACATCGCCATTGACGCGAACAAAATAGTTTGGAAACTCAAAGCCATCAGGCGAGATGCTGCCAATCACACTAGGATTGATGAAGCGCGCCCAATGCGAATCGAAGACAAAAGTGCCAAGCGCCCCCACCGGGTCACCGTCCACGAAGTACTTCCACCAGTAATGCGAGAGCTCCACGTCGAAACTCCCGGATACCACAAAGGGTCCCGCCGCGTCCTGAAAAAAGGCAGGGATATAGCTGACGGTACTACCCGTTCCAATCGTGTAGTGTCGGACTTCGCTGTCAACGCCAAAGTCCGTGATGGTAAGCGCGTTGGCCATGCCAGTGGCCAGTACGCCAGCCACGATTCCACAGCGGCGCAAGTTGCGTGCCATAGTTCCAGTCATGTTGTTCTTTTCTTTCATGAAGTGTTAGAGACGTACGTCGCGCGTGGGTGATCCGAATTCGGAAATCAAAGAGGATAGAATCCCCCGTGATCGGGCTAGCGCGCGGAACGCAGCGACGTGGAGCAAAAAACATGCCGTTCGCCATGATCGACGAAATTTCGTCTGCTCATCAATCGCTTGGCGCCGCCGTCCGACCTCTATCAGGCGAGATGAGCCCAGCGGGTGTAACAATTCCCGACATCACCCACGAGACTCCTCGCTGCCGCAAGTCGCGTGCGCGTCCCGCGGTTTACCCTCAGGGCGATGCGATAAGAGCGCAATCACGAAGGCGACGGCAATAGACTGGCGACGTGCTGGGGAAGCGCAAGCGCCATGCACAGTCCGAGAGAGTCGATCAGGGTTGGTGCCAGAAAAGCATGGCGAGGCCAGAGGCACCCTCGCCGATTCTGACACCTGGACCGGAGAGCAGCGGCTAAAAGTGCAGCGGCCTCTTGTCACAGGCCAGAGCTGCTTCGTGCACCACCTCCGACAGCGTCGGATGCGCGTGGCAGATGCGAGCCAGATCCTCGGATGCTGCACCGAACTCCATCGCGACGACACCCTCGGAGATCAGCTCGGAAGCATTCGCGCCAATGATGTGCAGGCCGAGAATGCGGTCGCTCTGCGCGTCCGACAGCATCTTGACGAAACCGCCGGAATCGCCCATGCCGAGGGCGCGGCCATTTGCCGCAAAGGGAATCTTGCCGACCTTGTAGGCCACCCCTTCCGCTTTCAACTGTTGTTCGGTCCTGCCTACCCAGGCAATCTCCGGGCTGGTGTAAATCACCCAGGGGATGGTCTCGAAATTGCAATGGCCGGCCTGACCCGCCATCTGCTCGGCAACCATCACTCCCTCTTCCATCGCCTTGTGCGCCAACATCGGGCCGGCGACGACATCCCCCACCGCCCATACTCCGGGGAGGTTGGTACGGCAATGCGAGTCGACTTCGATCTGGCCGCGGTCCGTCAACTTGAGACCCACCTTGTCAGCGTCCAGGCCGTCGGTGTTGGGGATCCGGCCGATCGAAACGATCAGGCGATCGGCGTCGAGTTTCTGCTCGTTGCCGTCCTTGTCCGTGTAGTCGATCGAGACACCCTTTTGCGATATCTTGACGTCACCGATCTCGATGCCGGTGATGATCTTCAATCCCTGCTTGGCAAAAATCTTGGCGGCTTCCTTGGCGACATCGACGTCGCTCACCGACAGAAAGTCGGGCAGCGCCTCGAGGATCGTCACTTCGGAACCGAGGCGTCGCCAGACGCTGCCCATTTCCAGACCGATCACGCCGGCCCCGATGACCGCCAGTCGTTTCGGAACGGCGTCGATGTCGAGCGCGCCGACGTTGTCGCAAACGATCTCGTTATCGACCGGTACTCCCGGCAGATGCCGCGCCTTGGAACCGGTGGCAAGGATCACCTGCTTGGCCTCGACCAGATCCTCGCCCACCTTGAGCTGCCAGACTTCGTTTCCCGGCGACCCCTTGCAGCCAACGAAGGCGCCATGTCCGTTCAGCAGGGTGACCTTGTTCTTCTTGAACAGCGCCTTGATGCCGCTGGTCAATTGCTTGACGATGCCGTCCTTGCGCCCGATCATCCTGGCAACGTCGATGGTCGGCGCACCGATGCCGATGCCCTGACCGGCAAAGCTGTGAGCGGCTTCCTCGAAGAGATGCGACGTATGCAGCAACGCCTTCGACGGAATGCAACCGACGTTCAGGCAAGTTCCGCCAAGACGCGGCTCGCCCTTGGGATCGGCATAGGCATTCGACTCGCAGCAGGCAACGTTGAATCCGAGTTGCGCGGCACGGATGGCGGCAACGTAACCGCCGGGGCCGCCGCCGACAACCAGAACGTCAAATTGCTTGGACATGTTGGATTCCCTTTCTGACCGCGGAGACACGGCGGGCGCTAACGCCCGCGCTGCCTCGGTGGGGGGTGGTTAAACGCCGAGCAGCAGGCGGGCAGGATCTTCGAGCGCCTCCTTCATCGTCACCAAACTCAGCACCGCTTCGCGACCATCGATGATGCGGTGATCGTAGGACATCGCCAGATAATTGATCGGGCGAATCACCACCTGGCCGTTCTCGACTACCGGGCGGTCCTTGGTGGCGTGGATGCCGAGGATTGCCGACTGCGGCGGGTTGATGATCGGCGTCGACAGCATCGAGCCGAAAACGCCGCCGTTGGAGATCGAGAAGGTGCCGCCGGTGAGTTCCTCCATCGACAGCTTGCCGTCCTTGGCCTTGACGCCGAATTCCCCGATCTTCTTCTCGATGTCGGCAATCGTCATTTGATCGGCGTCGCGCAGGATCGGCACGACCAGACCACGCGGGCTGCCGACGGCGATTCCGATGTCGATGTAACCATGATAGACGATGTCGTTGCCGTCAACCGAGGCGTTGACTACCGGGAATTTCTGCAGGGCGGCGACGGCGGCCTTGACGAAGAAGCCCATGAAGCCAAGGCGAACGCCATGCGCCTTCTCGAAGCGCTCGCCGTACTGCTTGCGCAGCGCCATGATCGGCCCCATATTGACTTCGTTGAAGGTGGTGAGGATCGCATTGGTCGCCTGCGACTGCAGCAGCCGCTCGGCGACGCGCGCACGCAGGCGCGACATCGGCACCCGCTGCTCCGGACGTTCGCCCAGCGGCACTGCCACCGCTGGCGCTGGTGGCAAAGCGGGTGTTGCGGTTGGCGCCGGGGCGGCGGCAGCCGCTGCGGCGGCCACGGGCTTGGCCGCGGGCGCCTGCGCAGCGAGCGCATCCGCCTTGGTGATGCGCCCGCCACGACCCGTTCCGGCAACTTCGCCTGCGGGAATTCCTTTCTCTTCGAGGATCTTGCGGGCTGCCGGCAGCGCGGCGGCCGTCGCCGCTGCCCCTGCCGGCGCCGTTTCCGCCTTCGCGGATGCGGTTTTCGCAGGCGCGGCCTTGGCCGCCGGCGTGGCGACTGCACCGGCCTGAGCAGCGGTGTCGATGCGCGCGATCACCTCGCCGGCAACGACCGTGTCACCGTCGCCCTTGACGATCTCGACCAGCACGCCGCTGTCGGGCGCGGGCAGCTCGAGCACGACCTTGTCGGTCTCGATGTCGATCAGGTTCTCGTCCCGTGTGACTGCCTCGCCGGCCTTCTTGTGCCACGAGACCAGTGTCGCCTCGGCGACCGACTCGGAAAGCTGTGGAACTTTGACGTCGATGATCATGTTCTCTCCGTTCTAGGGCAATTTGTAGTACTCGATCTCACCGAACACGGATTCGATCAGAGCCTTTTGTTGAGCGTTGTGCTTGCTTTGGTATCCCACCGCCGGCGAAGCGGACGCGGGACGGGAGACGAGCAACAAATGCTGCTTTTCGCTGAGCGAGCGTGACAGGTGCTGGCGTGAGGCGATCCAGTACCAGGCACCCTGATTGCGCGGTTCATCCTGACACCAGACCACTTCAGTCGCTTTCGGATACTTCGCAAGTTCTTCCTGGAACGATTCCTGCGGGAATGGGTAGAGCTGCTCGAGGCGGGCGATCGCAACGTGCGCGACCTTTCTTTCGTGGCGTGCTGCGACCAGTTCGTAATAGATCTTCCCAGAGCAGAAGACCACTCGCGTCACCTTCTTGGCGTTGATCGGCTCGACTTCGCCAATTACCGGCTGGAATTCGCCATCGCTTAGTTCGTCCAGCGATGAGGTGGCGTCCTTGTGGCGCAGCAGAGATTTCGGCGAGAACACGATCAAGGGCTTGCGCTGGTTGCGTAGCGCCTGCCGGCGCAACATGTGGAAGACCTGCGCCGGCGTCGACGGTTGGCAGACCTCCATGTTCATCTCGGCGCAAAGCTGCATGTAACGCTCGATGCGCGCTGAAGAGTGCTCCGGTCCCTGCCCTTCGTAACCATGCGGCAGCAGCAGCACGAGGCCGCTCGCGCGCCCCCACTTGGCTTCGCCCGCCGCGATGAATTGGTCGATGACCACCTGTGCCCCGTTGGCAAAGTCGCCAAACTGCGCCTCCCACACCACCAGTTCGTACGGGTTGGCCGTAGCGTAGCCATACTCGAAGGCGAGCACGGCTTCCTCCGAGAGGACCGAGTCGAAACACTGGAAACCGGCCTGCCTTTCCTGCAGATTGGACAGGGGGTAGTAGGTACCGTGGTCCCAGTGCTCACGGTTCTGATCGTGCAGCGCGGCATGGCGGTGGAAGAAGGTGCTGCGACCAACGTCTTCGCCGGAAATTCGCACGCCATAGCCGGAAACCAGCAGCGAGGCATACGCCAGGTTTTCCGCCATACCCCAGTCGACCGGCAACTTGCCTTCGCCCATCAGGCGGCGATCCTCGATGATCTTCCTGACCCGGCTGTGCAGCGTGAAATTGGGCGGAATCGTCGTCAGTCGCTCGGCAAGGCGTCGCAGCTCGGCAACCGGCACCTTGGTGTCGCAGTTCTCGATGTACTTCGGTGAGAGGAATGGCGTCCAGTCGATGGTCATCGGATGCTTGTAGCCGGCCAAGACGGGGTTGTACAGGAGTTCGCCGCGGTCCAGATGAGCGCGGTACTCGGCGACCAACTCGTCCGGCCCCTCGGGATGCAAAACGCCTTCGGCAACCAGCCTGTCGGCATAGAGCTTGCGCGTCCCAGGGTGCATCTGGATCTTCTTGTACATCAACGGCTGCGTGACCATCGGCTCATCCTGCTCGTTGTGCCCGAGCTTGCGATAGCAGACGATGTCGACCACGACATCCTTCTTGAAAGTCTTGCGGTAGTCGACCGCGATCGCCGTGACCAGCGCCACCGCCTCGGGATCATCGCCATTGACGTGGAAGATCGGCGCCTCCGCCATCTTGAAAATGTCGGTGCAATACAGCGACGAACGATAGTCGCGCGGATCCGAGGTGGTGAATCCGATCTGGTTGTTGATCACGATGTGCACCGTGCCGCCGACACCGTAACCACGCGTCTGCGCGAAGTTGAGCATCTCCTGATTGACCCCCTGGCCAGCGACCGCGGCATCGCCATGGATCAGCACCGCCAGGACCTTGTCCTTGCCATCCTCGCCACGACGACGCTGGCGCGAATAGACCGAGCCGACGACCACCGGGTTCACGATTTCCAGGTGCGATGGGTTGAAGGCAAGGGTCAGATGGCAAGGCCCGCCGGGCGTCGAGACGTCGGACGAGTAGCCCATATGGTACTTGACGTCACCAGCGGTGAGTTCCTGCGCTTTCTTGCCCTCGAACTCCTCGAAGAGCATCGCCGGTGCCTTGCCCAGGGTATTGACCAGCACGTTGAGGCGACCGCGATGCGCCATGCCGACGACGATCTCGTCGACTCCGCCGGCACCCGCGACGCGAATCAGTTCGTCCATCGCGACAATGGCGGATTCGCCACCTTCGAGCGAGAAACGCTTCTGCCCGACGTAACGCGTATGCAGGTAGCGTTCGAGCGTTTCCGCGGCGGTCAGCCGCTCGAGCATCCGCTTCCGCTCCTCGGCGGTGTAGCTCGGCTTCGAATGAATTCGCTCCAGGCGATCCTGGATCCAGCGCTTCTCGGCCGTCATGCTGATGTACATGTACTCGACGCCGATCGAACCGCAGTAGGTCGCCTTCAATGCGTCGTAGATCTGGCCAAACGTGGCGCGCTCGGGGGTTCCCTTGAACGAGCCGGCATTGAACACCGTATGCAGGTCGGCGTCGGAGAGCCCGTAGTAGGCGGGATCGAGTTGCTGCACATCGGGGCGCGGGGTGCGCTTCAAGGGGTCGAGATTCGCCCAGCGGTCGCCGATGAAACGGTACGAGGTGATCATCTGGAGAATACTCACCTGTTTTCTGTCGTCCATCGGCGCCACCGCCGCCGCCCGGTAGCCTCCCCGCCTCGCCTGTTCGGCGAAGGCATTGATCACCGGCAGATGGGGAACGTCGCGGGCGACGTAACCGGGCAGTTGCGCCAGCTTGTCGAAATACTCGCGCCATTGTTCAGAAACGGATCCGGGATTGTCGAGATAGTTCTCGTACAGTTCCTCGACAAAGGGTGCGTTGCCGCCAAAGAGTAGGGAGTTACCAAAAAGCTGATTCATCATGGCAGTTACCTGTCGTCACCGTTCTGGTTCGAATTGAAAAGCCTGTGGCGGCGAGACCACAGCATGAAAAAAAGGGCGGCTACTGCCTGCCGCCCTTCGCTCCCACCGGCCTAGCGCTGGCCGACGGCAATCACATCGCGCCGGGCTGGGCCGATGTAGAGCTGGCGCGGACGGCCGATCTTGTACTCCGGATCGTTGATCATTTCTTCCCACTGCGTCATCCAGCCGACGGTGCGTGCCAGCGCGAAGATGCAGGTGAACATCGTGGTGGGGATGCCGAGCGCTTTTTGGACGATGCCCGAGTAGTAATCGACGTTGGGATAGAGTTTCTTCTCGATGAAGTAGTCGTCTTCGAGCGCGATCTTTTCCAACGCCATCGCCAGCTTGAACAGACGGTCGTTTTCCAAACCGAGTTCCTGGAGCACATCTGCACAAACCTTGCGCATCAGCTTGGCACGCGGATCGAAGTTCTTATACACGCGGTGGCCGAAGCCCATCAGCTTGAATTCGTCCGTCTTGTCCTTGGCACGCGCAATGTACTTGCCAACCCGCGACACGTCGTGTATCTCCTCGAGCATCTGCAGGCAGGCCTCGTTGGCGCCGCCGTGCGCGGGACCCCACAGACACGCGATACCGGCCGAAATGCAGGCATACGGATTGGCCCCCGAGGAACCGGAGAGACGGACCGTCGAAGTCGATGCGTTCTGTTCGTGATCGGCGTGCAACGTGAAAATCGTGTCGAGCGCGTGCACAAGCACCGGATTCGGCACGTATTCCTCGCACGGCGTGCCGAACATCATGTGCATGAAGTTGGCCGTGTAATCGAGGTCGTTACGCGGATACATGAACGGCTCGCCCATGTGGTACTTGTAGGCCATGGCGATGATCGTCGGAAGCTTGGCGACGATCCGGTTGAAACTGATGTTCTGGTGCTCCCGATCCAGGAAATTTTCCGCTTCGTGATAGAACGCCGACAAGGCACCGACGACACCGACCAACACGGCCATCGGGTGTGCGTCACGACGGAAACCTTGATAGAACCTCACGAGTTGCTCGTGCACCATCGTATGAAGCTTGATGTTCTTCTCGAAACCGCTTTTTTCGGATGCCGTCGGCAGTTCGCCATTCCATAACAGGTAGGCGACCTCGAGGAAGTTGCATTGCTCGGCGAGTTGCTCGATCGGATAGCCACGATACAGGAGCTCGCCCTTGTCGCCATCGATGAACGTGATCTTCGACCTGCAGCTTGCCGTCGACAGATAGCCGGAGTCATAGGTGAAATGTCCGGTCTTGCTCAGCAGGGCGCGAATGTCGATGCAATCATTGCCGTGGGTAGGCGTCATGATTGGGAATTCGACGGGCGCCCGCCCTTCGATGCTCAAGGTTGCCTTACGTTCCATCGTCATTGGTTATATCCCCGTTCAGGTGGTGAGATCACAGCTACGAACAGGAAGCTGTCAGATTATGGCAGCTTCCTTACTTAACTCTTACGTTGCGCAGCAAGGCAACGACTTCGGCCTGTATCGGATCCGTGCACTCGCGGCTGCCATTGATCAGCGGCCAGAGTTCGAGATCCTCGAGATCCGCGAGCATGACAAAAGCATCCGCCTGGGCAGGGCTCAGACTCGGGAAGACTCGATCGAGAAACTCCCCGAGCAAGAGATCCATCTCCAGCATTGCGCGACGTGTGCAGCGCCAGCGCAGGCGATTGAGTTTCTCCCGGTCCTCCATCAGATTGCGCGACGAACCATCATCTCCTTGATCTTGCCGATCGCACGCGTCGGGTTGAGCCCTTTCGGACAGACATCGACACAGTTCATGATCGTGTGGCAGCGGAAAAGACGATAAGGATCTTCGAGATCATCCAGGCGCTCGTTGGTCGCCTGGTCGCGAGTATCGGCAATGAAACGGTAGGCGTTGAGCAGACCGGCCGGGCCGACGAACTTGTCGGGGTTCCACCAGAACGATGGGCAGGAGGTCGAGCAGCAGGCACAAAGGATGCACTCGTAGAGGCCATTGAGCTCCTCACGCTCCTCGGGGGATTGCAGGCGCTCGCGCTCGGGACGTGGTCCCTCATTGATCAGGTAAGGCTTGATCGAGTGGTACTGCTTGAAGAACTGGGTCATGTCGACGATCAGATCGCGAATCACCGGCAGACCGGGCAGCGGCCGCAGAACGACCGGCTGCTTGAGATCCTTGATTTCGGTAAGACAGGCCAGGCCGTTCTTGCCGTTGATGTTCATCGCATCGGACCCGCAGATCCCCTCACGACACGAGCGACGATACGAAAGCGTGTCGTCCTTCGCCTTCAGCCGGGTGAGGATGTCCAGGAGCTTCCGGTCGATCGAGTAATCGACTTCGACCGACATGTCCTGCATGTAGGGAGCGGCGTCCTTGTCCGGATCGTAGCGGTAGATCTTGAACTGCATGGTACTTGTGGCCATAATCATTGACTCCTTGGCGCTCGATCAGTAGGAACGCGTTTTCAGCGCGATGGATTCGACGGAAAGCGGCTTCATGATCACCGGCTTGTAGCTGAGGCGATTTCCGTCACGGTGCCACAAAGTGTGCTTGTGCCAATTGACGTCGTCGCGGCCGTTCGGATTGGCGGGCGTGTCCGGAGCATCGTCGCGTACGTGGGCACCGCGCGACTCCTTGCGTGCTTCCGCCGAAACCATCGTCGCCTTGGCAACTTCGATCAGGTTGTCCAGTTCCAGCGCTTCCACGCGCGCCGTGTTCCAGACCTGCGACTTGTCCTTGATCTCGGTTCTGGCCACCGCCTTTTCGATGTCGAGAATTTTCGCGACCCCTTCGGCCAACATGTCCTTGAAGCGGAAAACGCCGCAGTGCTTCTGCATCGTGCGCTGCAGTTCGAGGCGGGTTTCGCTGACGTTGCTTCCCCCGGTCTGCGTATTCAGCCGGTGCAAACGCGCCAGCGTGCGATCCGCGTATCCGGACGGCAGCTCCTTGAGGCCAATGGCTCCGGACTTCAGATCGTCGATCACCGAGTCGCCGGAAGACTTTCCGAACACCAGCAGATCAAGCAGCGAATTGGTACCCAGGCGGTTGGCACCATGCACCGACGCGCAGGCGACCTCGCCGGCGGCATAGAAGCCGCTGACCGGAGTGCCGTCGTCGCCGACCACCTGCCCCTTGTAATTGGTCGGAACGCCACCCATCTGATAGTGGCAGGTGGGCACCACCGGAATCGGCGCCTTGATCGGATCGATGCCGGCGAACTGAATCGAGATTTCGCGAATCCCGGGCAGACGCTTCATGATCGTCGCCGGATCGAGGTGAGTGATGTCGAGCAGCACGAAATCCTTGTTGGGCCCGCAGCCGCGGCCCTCGTTGATCTCGGTGACCATGGCCCGCGAGACGACGTCGCGCGAAGCGAGGTCCTTGGCGTTCGGCGCGTAGCGTTCCATGAAGCGCTCGTTGCTCGCATTGCGCAGAATGCCGCCTTCGCCACGAACTCCCTCGGTGATCAGCACACCGGCACCGGCGACACCGGTCGGGTGGAATTGCCAGAACTCCATGTCTTCGAGCGCGATGCCGGCCCGCGCCGCCATGCCCAAACCGTCACCGGTGTTGATGAAGGCATTGGTCGACGAGTAGAAGATGCGGCCGGCGCCGCCGGTCGCAAACACGGTGGCCTTGGCGTGAAAGGCGACGACCTCGCCCGTCTCCATTTCAAGCGCGATCACCCCGAGCACCTGGCCGGAATCGTCGCGAATCAGATCGAGTGCCATCCATTCGACGAAGAATTGCGTATTGGCGCGCACGTTGCGTTGATAGAGCGCGTGCAACATCGCGTGGCCGGTGCGGTCGGCAGCGGCACAGGCGCGGCGTACCGGCTTCTCGCCGAAATTGGACATGTGTCCGCCGAAGGGACGCTGGTAGATCTTGCCTTCGTCGGTACGGTCGAAAGGCATGCCGAAGTGCTCGAGTTCGACCACCACCTCGGGAGCCATGCGACACATGTATTCGATCGCATCCTGGTCACCGAGCCAGTCCGACCCCTTGACCGTGTCATACATGTGCCAGTGCCAGTGATCTTCCTCGGAGTTGCCGAGCGAGGCGGAAACACCGCCCTGTGCCGCCACGGTATGCGAACGCGTCGGGAAAACCTTCGACAGCACGGCCGTCTTCAGGCCGGCTTCGGAAAGCTGGATCGCCGCCCGCAAACCGGAACCACCGGCGCCGACGATGACCGCATCGAACTTACGTACTGGAATGGTTAGCTTGCTCACTTACATTCTCCACAGAATCTGAACCGCCCAGCCGGCATACCCGACGAGCACCGCAGCCGTCGCAATCATCAGCAGCAAACGCAGGCCATCCGGCTTCACGTAATCCATCCAGATGTCGCGGACACCGATCCAGGCATGGTAGAAGACACTGACGAAGAACAGGAATGTTGCGAATTTCATGAAGCCGTTGGCGAAGATGCCGCGCCAGGCTTCGAACGAGTCCGGCCCGACGGCAGCGACCACGATCAGGAAGACGATGGTATATACCGCCATGACGACCGCCGTGGCACGCTGGATGATCCAGTCCTTGAGGCCGTAATGCGCCCCGACAAGAATACGATTTACCATAGCACTCTAGCTCCGATGATCAGGGTCAGTACGATGCTGACCGCAAAAACGATCTTGCTCGACAGGCGTGCCGCATCGAGTTCGACTCCCTTGTGCAGGTCGAGCAGCAGATAGCGGATGCCGGCGCAGAAGTGGTGCATGTAGAACCACAGCAAGCCGAGGAGTACGATCTTCGCCAGGGGATGAGCGACCACGCTCCTGATGCTGGCGAACGTTTCCGGAGAGACCAGACTACCCTGGAAGAGCCATAGCAGGAACGGCAGCAACAGGAAGATCCCTGCCCCGCTGACCCGGTGAAGGATCGAAAGAATACCCGGAAGCGGCAACCGGATAGTGGGTAAATCCAAATTCTTTGGACGCTTTTTCTTGATTGCCATCTCTGCCATGAACGTCATCCCTCATGTGTTATGCGGCCGAGTGCACACCACCCGGCCCCCTCGATACCACCCTCGATTATAAACCATCGAGGCGTGCCTGACTTGCCCGATCGCCCGTCTCCGGGAACTCACCCCAGTTCATTGTGATAATGATGATTGCGTGTCGAATAGAATCCCCGGCGCCATTCGACGGGTTTCTGACCATAGGTGAAAGTCACCCGCTCGACCAGCAGAAGCGGGCTGCCTTCTGCCACCTGCAGCCATTCGGCGCTGATCCGTTCGGCGGAAACGGCGCGCAGCCGCTCATCGGCACGGATCATGCGCACGCCATAACGCGTCTCGAACAGGCTGTACAGCGACTCCCCCGCCCGCAACACGTCGAGCGACAGGTCGGGAAAGAGTTCGCCGGGGAGATAGATTTCGTCGAAGACCACCGGCTCTTCGCCGAACTTCAGCAGGCGGCGAAGAATCGTGATCGGCGCTCCCGTGTCCAGAGCGAGGATGCGCGCGACGTCGGCGCCGGCCTTGGCCCGCCAGCATTCGAGCGGAATGCTCTGGGAAACCTGCAATTCCCCCTGGTTGGGCACCAGCCGGAGAAAGCGATAAAAGGAACCCGGATCCTTGTGCGTGGCGACGAAAGTCCCCTTGCCCTGCTGACGCACCAGGAGGTTTTCGGCAGCCATTTCGTCAATCGCCTTGCGCACCGTCCCCTGACTCACACCAAAGCGCGCCGCGAGTTCGGACTCGCTCGGGATGTGGTCGCCAGGACCCCACTCCCCCGACTCCAGGTGGCGCAGGATCAATTCCTTGATCTGCCGATACAGCGGGCTGAAGGTAGGAGACGGCAATGACGACGAGCGGCTCATGGACGGTCATTTCAGCATAGTTCGGCGCTCGCGTCCATCCTGTTCTGCCTTTTTCATATCTTATATAAAACATAAGATATGTTTGACACCTCGTGGGCTTAGCTCTTATGATCTTTCCGATTTGCCACCCCCGGCGGTTTGCTGCTCGCGGGGCAACGCCGATCGCATTCTGCCCACTTCTCGCTCATCACTAAGAACAGGAGCCGCATCATGTCCAAAGCCCCCATGCGCGTCGCGGTCACCGGCGCTGCCGGTCAAATTGGTTACAGCCTGCTTTTCCGGATCGCTTCCGGCGAAATGCTCGGCAAGGATCAACCGGTCATCCTCCAACTGCTCGACCTGCCGCAAGCCCAGAAAGCGTGTCAGGGCGTGATGATGGAACTGGAAGACTGCGCCTTTCCACTGCTTGCCGGCATGTTCGCGACCGACAATCCGAACGTCGCATTCAAGGACGCCGACGTCTGCCTGCTGGTCGGCGCACGCCCGCGCGGTCCCGGCATGGAGCGCGCCGACCTGCTGACCGCCAATGGCGCCATCTTCACCGTCCAGGGCAAGGCCATCGCCGAGAATGCCAAGGAGGACGTGCGCGTTCTCGTCGTTGGCAACCCCTGCAATACCAACGCGCTGATCGCCGGCGCTGCCGCACGCAAGGTCGGCCGCACCAATCCGGCCAACTACCACGGCATGCTGCGTCTCGACCACAACCGCGCGCTCTCGCAGCTCGCCGCCAAGACGGGCCGAGCCGTGACCAGCTTCAAGCAGCTTGCCGTTTGGGGCAACCATTCGCCGACGATGTATGCCGACTACCGCAACTGCACGTCCGATGGCGACAACGTCAAGGCACTGATCAATGACCCGGTGTGGAACAACGATGTGTTTCTGCCGACGGTCGGCAAGCGCGGGGCAGCGATCATCGATGCTCGCGGTCTATCTTCTGCCGCATCGGCGGCCAATGCCGCGATCGACCACATGCGCGACTGGGTTCTTGGCTCCGATGAATGGGTCACCATGGGTGTCCCCTCCGACGGCTCGTACGGCATTCCGGCCGGCATCGTTTTCGGCTTTCCGTGCGAATGCAAGGGTGGTTCGTTCAAGATCATCCAGGGAATCGAAATCGACGATTACTCACGCGACAAGCTGAACAAGACGCTCAAGGAACTGACCGACGAAGCCGAGGCCGTCCAGGGCATGCTCTGATCAATCGATCGCCCGGCCTCCGGGCCGGTGGAGGCCGCGGCAGGTCCGCGGCTTTTTTTCGCCTCTCTTTCTTCGTCGAACGTCGCTCCTTGCATCGCGGTAGAATGACTGCCCTGTCAATCCAGGAGGCATTGGACCCGCATGCGCCACCCGAACCAGGTTCTCTTCGCCGGCGAGAAGCCGTTTCTCATGATGCCCGCCGTCGACCACTACGCGGGCTCGGAAAAGCTGATGGGCAAGGCCCTCGATCTGCAGAACGAGCTCGGGCCGATATTCGACCTGACCTGTGATTGTGAAGATGGTGCAGCCATCGGCGCCGAGCGGGAGCACGCCGCAATGGTCGCTGCGCTGATTATGAGTGACGCCAACCGGCATGGACGCGTCGGCGTACGCATTCACGACATCGGCAACGCCCACTGGCGCGAGGATATCGAGATCATCGTGCCGCGCGCCGGCCAGCGCCTCGCGTTCCTCACTCTCCCGAAGGTCGCCAGCAGTGAGGATGTGCTCACGCAGCTTCGCGAACTGCGGCGCGTTTCTGCTGTCTCCGAGCTGGAGCGCCGGATTCCCGTGCATGTCCTGATCGAAACCCACGGTGCCCTGCGTGACGTCTGGGAAATCGCCGCGATTCCCGAAGTCGAATCGCTCGATTTCGGTCTGATGGATTTTGTCAGCGGTCACCACGGAGCAATTCCCGGTTCGGCGATGAAGAGCCCGGGGCAATTCGAGCATCCGCTGATCGTCCGCGCCAAGTGCGAAATCTCGGCGGCGGCGCTGGCCAACGGTGTCGTACCCTCGCACAACGTCACCACCGAACTCAGGAACCTCGACATCATCCGCGACAATGCTCGCCGCGCACGCAACGAGTTCGGCTATCTGCGCATGTGGAGCATTCACCCCAACCAGATCGTGCCCATCTTCGAAGCGATGCGTCCGGACTTCTCGGAAGTCGAAAGCGCCGCAGCCATCCTGCTCGCTGCTCAGGACAACGACTGGGGACCGATCCAGTACCAAGGGCAGTTGCACGACCGTGCCTCCTACCGCTACTACTGGGAGTTGCTCGCACGCGCCCGGGCAACCGGCATGTGCGTGCCCGGAGTCGCAGCGCGACGGTTCTTCACCGGATCCCGATGAGTCTGTCGGCGCTGAGCGCCCGCGTCATCGCGTTTCGCGACGAACGAAACTGGGCTCAGTTTCACAGCCTGCGCAATCTGATCGTGTCACTGAATCTGGAAGCCAGCGAGTTGCTCGAACTGACGCAATGGAAGAGCGATGCCGAAATTGCCGGGCTTTCCGCGGACCCGACGATATTCGAGGCATTGCGCGACGAATGTGCCGATGTCCTGATTTACCTCCTGCTGATCGCCGACAACGCCGGCATCGATCTCGAAGCGGCAGCGCATGCGAAGCTCGTCAAGAACGCCAGCAAGTATCCTGTCGAACGCAGTTACGGATCGAGCCGAAAATATTCGCAGTTCGACGAGCGGACGCAGACCTGTCCGTCCCCCGAGGGCGTTCAGGATTCCTGACCGTCGAGCGTAAAACCGGCGCCGGCGTCCTGCCCCAGCAGCTCGACGACACGGGGCATCACCTCCTGCAGCGTGGTCTGCAAGGTCCACGGCGGATTGACGACAAACAGGCCACTGCCGTGCATCCCGAAACCATCGCTGGCCGGCGTCCGGACACGCAAGGTGACGTGCAGCCAGGGCCCGCTCGGCAGCCGCTGCAGGCGCTGCGGCAAAGCCTGCGCCTCGCGCCTGGTGAGCTGTGGATACCACAGCAGATAGACACCACCCGGGAAACGCGACAGGCATTCCCGGAGCGAATGGACCACCCGATCGTAATCGCCCTTTTCTTCGTAAGCCGGGTCGATCAACACCAGCGCCCGCCTCGGCGGTGGCGGCAGCAAGGCCCTGAGGGCAGCAAAGCCGTCGGCCTCCTCGACGATTACCCGTTTGCCGGAATCTCTGAAATTCGCTCGCAGGCGCAAGACCTCGCGGCTGTGCCTTTCGTATAGGCGCAAACGGTCCTGCGCACGCATCGTCGATAGCGCCAAACGAGGAGAGCCGGGGTAGACGTGCAAACGACCATCGGCATTGGCGCCACGTACCAGGTTCACATAGTCAGCGAGAGCGGGCGGCAGATCCGCGCGGCCCCACAGTCGCCCGATACCGTCCCGATACTCGGCGAGCTTGCCTGCCTGCGCCGAATCCAGCGCATAGCTGCCGGCACCGGCATGCGTGTCGATGTACCAGAAAGCCTTATCCTTCTGGCCGAGGTAGCGGGTGAGCTGCACGAGCACGACATGCTTGAAGACGTCGGCATGATTACCGGCATGAAAGGCGTGACGATAGCTCAGCATCGATCAATTCCATCCGGCCGTGACCGTTGCCGCACGGCCCCCGGCCAGCGCACTACTCCGGCACGTTGATCTTGCCGTCGGTGCTGAATTGATAATCATGGAAGATGTGCTCGGCAGTCAGCAAACGATAGCTGCCGTCCGGCAGGCGGCGCGAGGTCTCCTTGAGACGGTACGCATAGTGACCACAGGTCCAGCAATCGAAATTGCGCATTTGCGTACACAAGCAGGTCTTGTCGATCACGGAGATCTTCTTTACGCCGGGATGTGCTGCCACCTCGCGGTTGTAGGCGCTGATATACGAACAATTGCCTGTGCTGTCGAGCAGATAACCATAGGCTTCGCAGTTGGGCCGAATCCCGTCACCGATCGCGGGACTATTGCTCAGCATGCGCATCGGATAACCGGTCGGCGAGATCTGGTTGACTTCGATGGAGTCTTCGCGAGCGTCGAAGTAGCGCTGCTTGACGTCCTCGGGCAAGCCGCACTCCTTGGAGACGGTGAAGCGCGTCGCCACCTGCACAGCCGCCGCACCCTGCTCGAGAAACGACACGGCGTCGCTGCCGGTGAAGATCCCGCCCGCCGGAATCAGCGGAATGGACAATTGCTCGGCCTGCAGAAAGCGATGGATCTCGGCGAAGATGGTTGCCAGATCGTACTCCGCCCAATCCATTCCGAATCCGAGGTGCCCGCCCGCCAACGGTCCCTCGACCACCACATAGTCGGGCAACCGGTTGCAGCGGGCGGTCTTGCGCAGAAACAACTGCAGTGCGCGCAACGACGAAACGATGATTCCCAGCTTGGCGTCGCGAAAACGCGGGTGGTCCTCGATCAGCGCGAACGAACCGAGATGCAGGCCGGCGGCCAGCGTGATGCCGTCGATGCCCGCATCGAGCGCCGCCGCCATGCGCACGCGCAGGGTCTCGCGTGGCGCATTCATGGTCAGTTTCTCCATGCAGTTGACGAAGATCAGGCCATCGCCACGCTTCGCCTCCATGGTCCGGCCAATGTGCATCTGCGTCGCCTCGGCGAGCTGCCCGAGGTCGAAACGAACCATCGACTTGTCCGTATTGGCAACGTTGAACTTGTACTGTCTGAGCTTGTCCTTGACGAACTTGGCGTTGAAGCGGCGATCGGCAACCGTGTTGACCATGGCGTCGGAAATGTGTCCGACGCCGCCCAGGCGGGCCGCTTCCAGTGCCAGTTCGGCGGTCGATATATCGACTCCCATACCGCCAATCACGATCGGCACCAATTCCTTGTTGCCCAACCGGAAACGGAAATCATCAACGCTCTTCATCCAGGCCCTTCCCAATGGTCACGACCATCCCATTCATTCCAGGTCATGAAAATCATGCCCGATTCCGGCCCCGCCAACGCCACATCCGACCGCGCCAAACGGCTGCTCGGCGAATCTCCGGAACGACTTTCACGGCAACCGAAGCAGCGCCTGCGGCTCGCCAACCGGCAATCACGGCGCATCGCAAGCCTTGCATTATCGCTCATCAACAGCCGGCATGGCCCGGAAATCGTCGCCATGCAGCAATACGCTGCATCGCTGCCACACCCGCAGCACGCGTATCATGCGCCAGACCGTCGCCACGCAATTGGAGAACCGTCATGCCAGAATGTAATCACGACGAGTGCCTGCCCGAGCACGCCAGCGAAATCGGCATCACGCGTCGCAACGCTTTCGACCCGGTCGCGTTCGAGCGGGCGGTCGGCGACCTCCTCGCCGCCTGCGGCGTTGCCCCCGATGTCGCGCACATGGGGCGAACGCCGCAGCGCGTCCGCGAACTCTGGCAGCGCCGCCTGCTCGGCGGCTACGATCTCGATCCGGCGACTGCGCTTGGCGACGGTTTCGCCGATCGGCGCAGCGATCTGGTGGTGGTCCGCGGAATTGCCGTGCATGGCGTATGCCCACATCACCTCGTGCCATTCCGTGGCGTGGCGCACGTCGCGTACCTGCCCGGCGGACGCCTGCACGGCTTCGGCAGAATCGCCCGCCTGGTCGATGCGATCGGTCACCGTTTCACCTATCAGGAATGGATGACGCGCGACATCGCCGATGCCCTGATGGTGCACGGCAAGGCGCGCGGGTCTGCCTGCGTGGTCGAAGCCGAGCAGCTATGCCTGCTGCTCGGTGAAGACCGACGCGGTGATGAACGCGTGATCACGCAATCTTTCCGAGGTGAATTCGAGCGCTGCGAACAACTGCGCAACGAGTTCCTGCGTGCAATCGCCGGTGCTCGGCACAGTGGCTGAAGCGGGCTGATTCATGCGCCGCTGAGCGTCAGCGCCAGCGGCGTGGTCAGCGCCGCAAGTGCCGTGGTCAGCACCAGGCTGCTCGCCACCGGCCCTTCCAGCGTCTTGAACTGTCGTGACATCAGATACACATTGGCGCCGACGGCGAGTGACGCAAGCAGCACGACGACCCGCGTTTCCATCGCCGGCAGGCCGATCAGACGTGCCAGCAGCCAGACCACCAGTGGCTGCACGATCAGCTTCACGACGCTGATCGCCACGCTGATCCGCCAGCCATCGCGCACGCCGTGTTCGGCAAGCCCCATGCCGAGCGCGAGCAATGCCATCGGAGCCGCAGCCTGACCGACCATTCCCAGTGGCAGCTCGACGAAAACCGGCAACGGCAGTCCGCCTAGACCGAACAGTGTTCCGGAGAGAATGCCGGCGACGATCGGATTGGTCAGGACACCGCGCGCCGTATGGGCAAAGCCTCGCACCGAGAAACTCCCGTGCTGCGTCCACTCGATCGACACCGTGAGCAGGGTCCACAGGATCAGCGCATTGAACACCAGCACCAGCGCCACCGATGGCACCGCTGCGTCGCCCAGCGCCACCTTGGCCAGCGGCAGGCCAAGCAGCACGTTGTTCGAAAAGATGCCACCGAGCGCGAAGACCGACTGCCCTACCCCGTCGAGGGCAAAGAGCTGCCAGGCAAGCAGACGGCCGATCACGAACACGATCAGGCAGCCGCCGAAAAAGGCGAGCAGCAAGCGCGTATCCACCGCCGGCAGGTGCGAGAGGTCGCTCATCATGCGAAACAGCATTGCCGGCAAGGCCACGGAAAAAACGAAGCGCGAAAGGTTCTCCGACATCGCCGACGGCCAGCCGCAAACGCGCATCAGCAGGTAGCCGACCAATACGAGAACGAACAGCGGCGCCGCCAGCTCGACGTGCTGCAGGAAAGTGCCGATCACCGGCCGCGCGTCAGTCGACGAATCGTGGCGGACGACGTTCGCGCAGCGCTGCCGCCGTTTCCTCGAGATCGTTCGAGAGCAGCATCGCCGCGTTCCAGGTGGCGACGTAATTGAGCCCGTCGGCAACCGAATGGTCACGCCCGTAGTTCAGCATTTCCTTGGTTCCGCGAATCGCCAGGGGCGATTTGGCGGCAATCTCCCGAGCGATCCGGAGAACGCCTGCGTGCAGCAGTTCCGGCGTGTCGAACGTCTGGTTGACCAGACCGATCTGCTGCGCCTCCCGGGCATCGACGCTGCGTCCCGTATAGGCGAGTTCGCGGGCGATGCCATCGGGAATCAGCTTTGGCAGGCGCTGCAGCGTCCCTACGTCGGCCGTCATGCCGACGTCGATTTCACGCACCGAAAACTGCACGCCGGCAGCTGCGTAGCGCATGTCGCAGCAGCTCACCAGATCGATCGCACCGCCGATGCAGGCCCCGTGAATTGCCGCCAGCACCGGCTTGCGGCAGCGTTCGACCGAGGTCAGGCAATCCTGCAGGTCGAGGATGACGCGCCGCAAGGTCTCTCGACTGCGCGCCGGATCGGCATGCGCGACGACCTGCCCGACACCCGCGAGCATCGCGAGATCGATTCCGGCACAGAAGTTCCGTCCGGCACCGCTCAGGATGACTGCGCGCACTTCGCGGGCGGTATCCGCCCAGACAAAGGCTGCCCGCAACTCCTGCCACATCGCCTCGTTGATGGCGTTAGATCGCTCCGGGCGATTGAGGCGGACCTCGGCAACCGAGCCGTCCAGCTCGATGGCGATCGTCGTCAATTGGGGAATGACCATGCTCAAGTCGTCCTCCTCGAAAAATCCCTTACCGTCGGCGCCTGTTCCGGCGCAGCGTTTGCCGGCAGTGTAATGGATTTGCCGGCGGCTGCGCCGGCACCGCGAACGCGCGACAATTGAATCTTTGTCAGCGCTCGCCCCTGCATGCACCCGACCAGCCCGTCCCATGGCCACACGCTCGCTTACGCTCCGCCACCTGACGACGGCATCGAGGTCGTGTACCTGGACGCCGCCCTGTTGCTGGTGAACAAACCGGCGGGGTTGCTTTCGGTACCCGGTCGCGGCGACGATAAGCAGGACTGCCTGATCCGCCGCGTCCAGGCCCACCTTCCCGAGGCGCTGATCGTCCATCGCCTGGACATGCACACCTCGGGCTTGCTGCTGCTGGCGCGAAACGAGGAGATGCAGCGGCGCTTGAGCACGGCGTTTGCCGAGCGACAGGTCGAGAAGCGCTACCTGGCCGTCGTCGAAGGATTGCCGGCCAGCACCAGTGGCGAGATCGACCTGCCCCTCGGCGCGGACTGGCCGAGGCGCCCCCGGCAGAAGGTCGACCGGCACGCGGGCAAGGCGTCACTGACCCGCTACCGGCTGCTGGGTCACGACCCCGCCGACAATACTTCCCTTCTGGCACTGTGGCCGGAAACCGGCCGCACGCACCAGTTGCGCGTACACCTGCAGGCAATCGGCCACCCGATCGTCGGCGACTGGCTCTATGGCGGCGCGGCCATGGCTGCCGGGCGCCTGTTGCTGCACGCCGAGCAACTGTCTTTTGTACATCCGGCGAACGGGCGCGCGCTGCGCGTCTGTTGCCCGGCCCCGTTCGCCTTCGCCGCTCTCGACCGAGCCGACGACAGCCCGTCGTCGGGCTATACTGCGAGCCGGTGAAGAATGCCGGCCGGCTGTGCCATGTGCGCCGTCAAGGGGGCGAAGGAACGACACCGCAGGCCGGCCCGCGCAGCCGGATCATACCCAAGCTCCGACTCGTCGAGGCCATTCCATGCTGCAACACCCTTCGCATCCGCTGATCAGACTCGGTCTGGAACACCACCGCTACGGCCGCTTCGCACTGGCCGAACAGATCTACACGACGATTCTCGCCTCCGCACCAGATCATGCGGAAGCGCTGTATTACCTCGGAGTCCTCGCACAACAGACCGACGACCACCGCAAGGCCTGCGAATGGTTGCGCCGGGCATGTGCCGCCGCACCGGACAGTCCGCTGGTCCATTTCCAGCTCGCTCTCTCGCTTGCCCAAACGAATGCCATCGTGGACGCGATTGCCAGCTACCGCCGCGCCTTGTCCCTCAATCCTGCCTACGTGGAAGCGCATTGCAACCTCGGCAACCTCCTCAAGCACAGCGGTGACATCGAGGGTTCCATCGATTGCTACCGGCGTGCGCTCCAACTGGCGCCGACGCTGCCCCAGATTCACTACAATCTCGGCATCCTTTTTCAGGAACAGTTGCAACCGGAGGAAGCCGCCCAGTACTTCGGCAACGTGATCCGTATCCGGGCCGACCATGCTGCCGCCCACAATGCGCTCGGCGCCGCGCTGAGCGAGTTGGGCCGGGTGGACGAGGCGATCGAGTGCTACCGCAAGGCGCAGGCACTCGAACCGAATTCTCCCGATGCGTGGTTCAACATGCATGCGCTCCTGCTGGATCGGAGCGATCTTTCCGCGGCCATTGGCTGCCTCCAAAAGGCAACCGAAATCGCGCCGGCAAACGCCGGCTACCGCTTCTTCCTGGGCCTGCTTCACGACTATGAAGGCCGACCGGAAATGGCGCACCCGCACTTCGACGCATGCCGCAGCGACGAACGGGCGAAGGCCGATCTCGAAGCCTGGAACTATCTGAAAACGCCATCCGGTTGCAAGCTTCCGGCATTGCTCGGCTACCCGCTGCAAGCCATTCGCCTGTCCCTGATCTGTGCGCGAGTGGATGGCCTGGTTCTCGAATTCGGAGTGTTCCATGGCAAGTCGATTCGCCAGATCGCTTCTCTGGTGGGCGGCATCGTGCACGGATTCGACAGCTTTCAGGGACTGCCGGAAGACTGGAATTCCGAAACTGCCGCCAGCTATTCGACGCGCGGAGTCCTTCCCGACGTCCCGGAAAACGTCCGCCTGCACGTCGGCTGGTTCGAGGAATCCATCCCGCGCTTCCTCCGGGAAGAGAGCGGCCCGGTGCGATTCATCAACATCGATTGCGATCTCTATCGATCGACGAAGACCGTCCTCGAAGGTCTGGCAGGACGGATCGTCCCGGGAACGGTGATCGTCTTCGACGAATACATTGGCCATCCGTCCTGGCGCGACGACGAATGCAAGGCTTTCAGCGAAGCCGCCGTACAGTTCGGCTGGAGCTACGAAATCGTCTGCTTCAGTTTCGTCACCAAGCAGGTAGCCGTGCGAATCCTGCATCCCGATGCAGCCCACCCGGCCAGCGACGTCCGCTGAACGAAGACCGGGTCGAACTGCCGAAGGCGCTCCCGGCAGGACAGGAAGGAAATTGTCGTCGAGAACCGACTGAGCGCGGCAGCGGTTGTGCAGTTGCCATGGGCCGAGGCAGGTAATCGAGCAAGAAGATGGGCATGCCTCAACGCCCCTTCCGTGGCAGACGTCCAGCGATTGTCGCGATTTTCTGGGTTCAAGCTACGCGTCACAAGCGTCCGCATTGGGAGTCAGGCCGGCATGATTTCAGGAGCTCTGACGCCGGCCCCGTCCCGCATCTTCCGAATCAGAAACCGATCGTCACGCCGGCAGTGAGAACCTGCACGTCGGACTGGCCAGTGCTGTTCTGGTCACCCACCTTGAAGTAATACTCATACTCGGCACGCAGTGCGACATTCCTGCTCACATAAAACTGCGCACCAACACCCAATTTGGGCACCCACTTACGAGCACTGTCGCTTGCCGAGGCTGCAACTCCAGCCCCCGAGGCTGAGGCATTGGCTTCGGTATCGGTAAATGCGACACCGGCCTTGCCAAAAACCGAGAACGCTTCGGTGACCGGTGCAATTCCCACGGCATCGAGAAAGATCGCGTAACTTTTCACATCACCACTGGCAGAGATGGGGCCACCCGCAATCGTGCCACTGGCACTGGCCTTGTACTTGCCGAAATTCGCGTATCCGCCCTCGACTTCGAAGTTCTTGTTGATCTGGTATCCGGCGAAAATCTTGTAACTGGTGTCGGTGTTGTCCTTGCTGCTGGAGACGTTGGTTGCTCCAGCGTTCACAAGAGCATCGCTGGCTCCGTTATCGATACTCACCTTCCCCTGACCGACACCGGCCCCCACATAGAATCCGGACTGCTGGGCAGCTGCCACACCCGACGCGAACAGCAAGCTGAATGCAAGTGCCTTTTTCATTTCAGTCTCTCCAGAAAATCCAGAGAAATCGTATCGCGGATAGGCAGGACGGATCCAGTAAGCAACAAAGCAGGCATGGCTTTCAGACACGTGCGGTTGCGGAGATACAACGCGAATCCCTGCCTCGATCGCTTCGCAAAGCCGATGGGAATGGACTTCGGCATACCCAGGAGATTGCTGACGAGACGGTTTGAAAGGAGGTGCTTTCGCTTCTTGGCGTGCCTGGCCCCTCGCCACCAGAGGAGGACCACAGGACACTCAGCGCCGTGCCGTTTCAGGCTTCGAGAGGCCTTGGCGTGGTCGGGTTGCGCAGACAGCGAGCTGCCGCCACTCCTCACCCACGGCCCGAATTGTCGGGAATCGGCAGGCACTCCATCACCTCGATCGATTCGCCCGGGAAAATCGTATAGTGCGGGTGGCCGACGAAAAACCCGGCCGCCTCCTCGTGCGAGTCGGCGCGGACGACCGTGTATGCGGTCATCGCGTTGCGCACGTCGGAGATCCCCGAATGCCCCACAGCCTTGGTCTTGCCGAGGGGAGTGCCCAGCTCGACGATGCGGTCCTTGTTGCGATCCACCCAATCGTGCCACGCCTGAACGCCCGATGCCTGCCGTTCGCTTCTCAGCTGTTCCGGCATTTCATTCCATTTGGCCATCGCAGCAGCACTGCAGAGGTAGATGGCGAGATAGTTTTTCATGAAAGGCTCCTTTTCGTAAATTGCAACGCGTCCATATCGCCGGGCAGACTCCCTGCTGGCAGCTCACGCAGGCGCGCCCTGGGCGTTCTGCGGGACGCCCGTCCATGCAAACGGCCATCATTTGGCGAGGGCAGCAGCGCGAGTGCCGGTTCTCGACTGCCATTTGACCATCCGAAGTGCCACCGGTGCGGCCCATGCAGGGATCCTCGCGAAACCGGCTTGCCCGAGTGCCGCGGAAACCGGTGCCGATTCGGCGAGCCAGCCGCGTTCGTCAGCCCTGTTTGGTGAGGGCAAGTCGCACCCCGAGAAGGACGAAGAGTGCACCAACGCTGCGATTCAACCAGTTGGTCGTCCGCCGGCTCAGGCGCAGCGAGCGAAAGCGTGCGCTGCCGTACGCCAGAACGAGGCACCAGAGCGTAGTGGTGAAATTGAAAATGGCTCCGAGGAACACAAACGCCAGCATCTTGTCGGGGCTCGACGGTTCGATGAACTGTGGCAGAAACGCCAGAAAGAACAGTGCCACTTTGGGATTCAATACATTGGTCAGCAAGCCCTGCAAGAAGACGCTTCGCAACGGTGCGACGGAAACGCTGCCCGACGACGGCGCCAGCGAGCCGCGGACAAGGGCGAGCGAGAATCCGATGTAAATCAGATACGCCGCGCCTACGAGCTTGATCAGCGTGAATAGGGTCCCCGAGGCGGTCAGCAGGACAGAAAGCCCAAGCGCCGCAGCAAGAACGTGGACGCAACAACCAAGGACGATGCCCAGCGCGGCAACGACGCCGGCACGAGCACCCTGGCCAATGCTGCGACTTGCAATGTAGAGTGAATCGGCACCCGGGGTAAGGTTGAGCAGCACACCCGAGACGAGGAAAAGGGCAAGATCGTGAGTACCGAACATGACGAGTCCAACTCCAGGGTGACCGGCAAAACGATACAGGCGTCGCGTACCCGGTGATTTTCCGCAACCCAACACTATGGGCCGAACGAATCTCCTGCTGCTCGGCGTCGTCCATTCGACCGCTGTCTCAGGCCGGCGCAGCGCCCTGTGCCGGCTGGGGCGGCAAAGGCTGCTGCTCGACGCGTTCCAGGGCGGAATCGAGACACGCCCAGGCCGGCGCGCTGCCAGCCCAAATGTTCATCGTCGGCCGCACGGACGAGGGATCGTCCAGACTCCCTGCACGTACAACGGTCAGATGTGGTCGCCCGGAGGAATTGCCAAATAGGTGCGAGCCGCATCTTGGACAGAAGCGGCGCCGAATCCGATTGCCGCTGTCGGCAGTGCTCGTGTATTCACTCAACTCGCCGGAAATATCGAGCGCCAAACTCGGCACCAGCAGATTCACCGTTCCATTGGCCGCGATGTGCTGGCAGTCTCGGCACCAGCAGACGCGAGTGGCCACTGGCTCGGCCGAGAGTCGGTAGCGCACGGCACCGCAAAGGCAACGTCCATTTCGTTCGCTCATGGCAGATTCCCCCGCAAAAAGCGGATTGTCGCCGAAAGCGCGTCCTCGCGCACCATAGGGGTGCGGAGCACGCCAGCGATCGATCCGCGGACACGCCCTCTTCAGGCGTCTCGTGGTGGACATTCATACGGCTCCACCCTGTCCTGTTCGGCCGGGTCATTGCGCGCCACCACGGCACGCGCCACCTCGGTGGCGCTCAGGTTCACCGCCTCGTGCGGAACTCCGGGAGGAACGAACAGGAACTCGCCGGCATTGCTCACCACCTCGTTCTCCAGGCGCTCGCCCCAACGGGTGAGCACCTTCCCCTCAAGCACGTAGATCCCGGTTTCGTATCCGATATGGACGTGTGGGGCCGCTCTTGCGCCCGGCGGAATCACGACCAGGTGCATCGAGAGTCCTTCGGCGCCGACGGTTTCGCCGGAAATTCCTGTGAAATACGGCAGGCGCTGAAGCGTGATCACCTCTGCGCCCGGCGTCAGCGCCTGCACCGCACGATGCTTTCCATTCATGAAGTTTCGCTCTCCCGACACCGACACCACCACTGCTCACTGCGCTTGTCCGTAGGACTGGCGCCACCATGGCGCGCAACCGGACGGATGCTGTTGCACGACGAGCCCTACCTGCGCCCGGGCAGCATGATTGTCAGCGTATTGTCGCGAAGGACATGGTGGTGGTAGAGAGCCGCTGCGGTGTGGATGCCGATCATCCAGTAACCGATCGTACCGGCCAATTCGTGCCATTCCTTTATCTGCTTCGCCAGGTCGGGATTCTTGCCAACCAGCGGCGGCAATTCCAGGCCGAAAAGAGGTACCGGCTTTCCGGCGGCGCTCAGAATCAACCAGCCCGCCAGAGGCGCGCCGATCATCAAGCCATAAAGCGCCAAGTACATCAGCTTGGCGACCTTCTCCTGCCAAGCCGGCGGTGGCGGGTTCACGCGGGGCGTTGGCGCGATGGCGCGGGCCAGCAGGCGCAGCCAGACCAGGGCAAACACGCTCAGGCCGAGCATGAAATGCCATTGCTTGAGCAGTTCGCGCGTTTCGCTCCCTTTGGGAAAGAAGCCCTTGAGTTCAATGCAGGCGTAAACGCCAACCATCAGGATCAGCATCAGCCAGTGCAAAGCGATCGAAAGGCTGCCCCAGCGAGCCGCGGTGTTTTTCCAGGTCATTTCTACCCCCCTGTCTGTGAATCGATGCATATAGTATAAGCCTCCTGGTCACACGCCAACGGCAATGCAGGCAGAGTCGGGGGACAAGGCCCGCGCGCTCAAGGGCCAACTCGCCAGCCGCCCTGTCGTCCGCGGGGAACGTTTCACCATGGCCGACGTCTACGCGGGCAGCCAGGTCGGCTTGGGGCTGGTCCTCGGTTCGATCGCGCCCGGGCCCGAGTTCGCCGCCTACGCCGAGCGGTTCCCGACCCGTTCTACCTGCATGGCGGCTCAGGACATCGACAAGGACCTGATCGAGGATATGCGCAAATGACCATTCCGAAGAACACGCTGTGCCTGTGGTACGACGGCAGTGCCGAAGAGGCCGCGCGTTTCTACCAGGCAACCTTCCCCGACAGCGCCGTGCGAGCAATCCACAAGGCCCCCGGCGACTTCCCTGGCGGCAAGGCAGGCGATGTGCTGACCGTGGACTTTACCGTCGTCGGCATTCCCTGCATCGGCCTCAACGGCGGCCCCGTGTTCAAGCACAGCGAGGCCGTCTCCTTCCAGATCGCCACCGACAACCAACAAGAAACCGATCGCTACTGGAATGCCATCGTCGGCAACGGTGGCCAGGAATCGGCGTGCGGCTGGTGCAAGGACAAGTGGGGCCTCTCCTGGCAGATCACTCCGCGGGTGCTGACCGAGGGCATGACGCATCCCGACGCCACGGTCCGCGGGCGCGTGTTCGCGGCCATGATGACCATGTGCAAGATCGACCACGCCGCAATCGAAGCGGCGATACGGGGCTGAGATGCTCGCCCTCTGCGGCCACCCCTTCTCCGCCTACACCCGGAAGGCGCCGATCGGGCTGCATGCGCTGGCTCTGTATTGCGACTTCCGGGTACTTGACGCCGAGCACCCGGAGCACGGCATGTTCGTTGCCACGCAGGCCGGGCCGCAAGGACAGTTCCCGGTGCTGGTCGATGGCGCGAGGGTGGCGTTCGAGGCCACCTGCGTTGTCGAATATCTCGATCTCCATTACCCCGGACCTGCCGCGCTGATTCCGCGCGATCCCGGCGCGGCGCGGAAAGTGCGGATGCTTGACCGGGGGTTCGACCTTGCGGTGATGAACGTGATGCCGGGTGCAGTCGCCGAGTACCTGTTCAAGTCGGAACCCCGGTCTGAATGGTATTCTCCGAACCGATCCCAACGTGATCCTGACGCACGAGAAGTGGCAGAGATTCACCGAACGGCCGATTCCCGATTTCCGGTTTGAGCGAGGTATTGCTGACGATCACCTGCGCGGACCACCCCGCTGTCCACCGGCCGGTCGCGCCACTTGGGCGGGCGCGGGTTCCACTTTCACGATCTCGACGGCGATGTCCTCGAAACGATCACCAAACCCTATGGAGCGAAGGACGAAGCATGAGCGATATTCACGAACTGAGCGTTACTCGCCTGATCCATGCCTCGCCCGAGCGGGTGTGGGACGTGATGACCAACCGCATTCCCGAATGGTGGTGCCCCAAGCCGTGGCGAGCCAAGGTGATCGAACTCGACAGGCGCCCTGGCGGCAAGTGTCGAATCGACATGTTCGGCCCCAATGGCGAGGAATCGAACAATCCCGGCTTTATCCTCGCCTGGGACGAGGGCAAGCGATTCGCCTTTACCGACGCGATCCAGGGCGACCTGGAACCTGCCGGTCCGTTCATGATCGGCATCTTCGAGATCGCACCCGAGGGCGACGGCACCCGCTACACCGGAAGCGCCCGACACTGGTCTGCTGTGTCACGCGACCAGCACAAGGCAATGGGCTTCGAGCAGGGTTGGTCGGCAGTCGCCGAGCAACTCGCGGAAATCTGCGAGGGCGGGGACCAGCGCGCGCAGCGTTGACTGTGCCCTTCTCGGCGTCGACCAGTTCGATGCGGCAGCCCTCCGAATCGGTGACGAGTGATCCGCAAGCACACGGTCGACTGCCGGGACTCGCCCGTGCTGACGCCGCAGTCACTCGAGGGAACGCCGCGGCGGTGCCGGAGTCTTCGCGCTCGGTTTCGATCATGGGTGTGCCTATCCTGCAATCAACGCAGGCGCGCCACTTCGCCAATCTTCCGGCCGTAGCACCGTCTTTCTGATCGGAGCGACATGCAGGGTTGCCGGCTCACCACCTATCACGTTTTGACTGCACCGAAGAACCTTGGCAGCGGCATCGCGCAATCAGCGCGTCTCAGGAGAAGGCGCAGGCCGCGTTTGAACCAGGAGAGGGCGCAGCGGTAGGCCTTGCGCACGCTCCAATGGTTGGGATCAGTCTGTTCGCGGGCTTTTTTTCAGTGGCGGTAGGATGGCAGCGGGCGTCTTCCTGCCCGGCCCGGACACACCAGTGCATCGCCAGTGCCATGATCAGGATCAGGCAATCGACACGCTTGGGCGCTTCGAGCTTGGTATCCTCCAGGCGGAAGCCACGACTCTTGAAGTCCGAGAACATCGGTTCGATGGCCCAACGCGCACCGTAGTCCCGAACCGCAGCCCGGTTGGGCGGGCAATCCATTGCGATGATCCAGGGTTCGGGATGGCCGCGCTCCTGCAAGACGCCAATTGCGATCGGAACGCCTGCCTCGAACAGACGCACGTTCGCCTCGTAGCGCTCTCGCACGCCAGCGGCCAGGTCGCCCGTGGTGGCCACGCCGGCAGCACCGACATCAACCAGAAGATTGCCCTTCAAGCGTAGTCGATACTGCCTGAACCGGTACCCCTTGAGTGGACGCCAAGAGGCGAGGAGCGTTATCCACGGCC
>NZ_JAMTDV010000122.1 GCF_023806565.1 Accumulibacter sp.
GCATGCTGCGCGTCAGCGAAATCCGTCTTCCGATCGATCATCCGCCGGCCGCGCTTGCCGGCGCGGTCGCCGCCCGCCTCGGAATCGCCGAGGAGGCGGTCGGCGAGCTCAGGGTTTTCCGGCGCAGTTGCGATGCGCGGCGGACCGGCGCCCCGAGCTTCATCTACAGTGTCGACGTGGCGGTTCCCAACGAGGCCGCGCTGCTCGAAAGATTCGCCGACGACCCGCAACTACAGGCGACGCCGGACATGCGTTACCGTTTCGTCGGCCGGGCCCCGGCGCAGCTCGCGACCCGGCCGATCGTCGTCGGTTTCGGTCCGGCCGGGATTTTTGCTGCGCTGATTCTCGCGCAGAGCGGTTTCCGGCCGATCGTCCTCGAACGTGGCAAGGCGGTGCGCGAGCGCACGCAGGATACCTGGGGCTTGTGGCGGAAGAAGCTGCTCAACCCCGAGTCGAACGTGCAGTTTGGCGAAGGCGGTGCCGGCACTTTTTCCGACGGCAAGCTGTACAGCCAGATCAGGGACCCGAAGCACTACGGGCGCAAGGTGCTGGAAGAGTTCGTCAAGGCCGGCGCTTCCGCCGAAATCCTCTATGTCGGCAAGCCGCATATCGGCACGTTCCGGCTGGTCGGGATGGTCGAACAGATTCGCCACGAGATCGAGCGGCTTGGCGGCGAGGTGCGCTTCCAGCAGCGGGTCACCGGTCTGCACAGCGAACGGGGCAGGGTGCGTGGCGTGACCCTGGCCTCGGGCGAGGAGCTGTGCGGCGAAGCGGTGATCCTGGCGCTCGGTCACAGCGCGCGCGACACCTTCGAGATGTTGCACCGGGCCGGCGTGCATCTGGAGGCGAAACCGTTTTCGATCGGCTTTCGCATCGAGCATCCGCAATCGCTGATCGACCGGGCGCGTTTCGGCCCGCACGCCGGCAATCCGCTGCTCGGTGCCGCCGATTACAAGCTGGTCCACCATTGCCGCAACGGGCGCTCGGTGTACAGCTTCTGCATGTGTCCCGGCGGCACCGTGGTGGCCGCGACTTCCGAACCGCAGCGAGTGGTGACCAACGGCATGAGCCAGTATTCGCGCAACGAACGCAACGCCAACGCCGGCATCGTCGTCGGCATCACGCCGCTCGATTACCCTGGCGGGCCGCTGGCCGGTGTCGAGCTGCAAAGGCAACTGGAGGCGCGCGCCTTCGAACTCGGTGGCGGAACCTACGAAGCACCCGGACAACTGGTCGGCGATTTCCTTGCCGACCGGCCGTCGACCCGGCTCGGCCGGGTGCTTCCTTCGTATCAGCCGGGCGTTCGTCTGACCAATCTCGCCCGCGCCTTGCCGGACTACGCGGTCGCCGCGATTCGCGAGGCACTGCCCGCCTTTGATCGCCAGATTCGTGGTTTCGCGATGCCCGACGCGGTGCTCACGGGGGTCGAGACGCGTACCTCGTCCCCGGTGCGCATCACGCGTGGCGACGACTGCCAGAGCGTCAACCTCAGGGGTCTGTATCCGGCCGGGGAAGGCGCCGGCTACGCCGGCGGGATTCTCTCGGCAGCCGTCGACGGCATTCGCGTGGCCGAGGCAGTGACGCGCGAAATGCTAGCTGCCGCTGTGCGTTCCGGCTGAGCGCCGGCGACATGCGGCCACCGGCGCGCCGCCGGTCAGCTTGCGCTGCTGGCTGGCCGGTCGGCTTCCGGTTTCTTCACCACTTCCGGTTTGCCCATGCCGTGGCGTAGGTTCACGACCTTGTTGAGCAGGTCGAACCAGAACGGCGCACCGAGCGAAATGGCCAAAGCGGTCAGCACCCAGCCGAGCCCGCGACTTCCCCAGCGCCAGACGGCCGGCGGCAGCCACGAGGCGGGCGACGATTCCTTGTCGTCCGGCCTCTCCGACCAGCCGATCGGGAGTTTGCCGAGCGAATCGTTGCGGCCCTGTACAGCGTCGACGAGACCGGTTAACGGGGCGCAGGCGGTGTCCGCCTTGCGTTGCTGGGGCGTCAGCGAGAGGCAATGATTGAAGGTCTTCTGCGACGTACTCTCGGTGATCTGCACGCCGAGGGAGACGGTTGCGTCGCGGGTATCCCGGTCGCGATAGAGTTGCTCGGTCAGGGTGATCGTGTCGATGTTCAGCCCGATCGCGACGGCAAGGCCGATCCAGAAACTGATCGTTTGCAGGTAACGCTTGTACTTACCGCCAAGTACGGTGAGCGAGCGGTCGGCCCACTCGCCCACCGCGGTCACCAGCGCGTCGGTGCTGCTCCCCGCGGTTGCTACCAGCGCCTGGAGTTGCTTTTTCAGCGCGCTGTCCGGCAATTTGTCGATCGTGTCGGATGCACGCCGACAGGTGTCGCCGGCCGTCGAACCGATTGCCAGGCCACCGACCAGCAGGTGCGCGAGAATATTGGGATCGATGTAGGACGGAGCCCGGCCCGCCTGTGCATCGAAAAAGGGCTTCAGCGCCGGACTGTGTTTGAGAAGCTCGCGGACATCGGCGTCGGCGATCAGTTCCTTGAGCGAGTCGCAGAGCTGCTTGCCGCGGAGATTCAGCAGTTGGGCCACGTACTCGTTGATCACCGTCACGAAGAGGCTGGCGCCAAGATAGACCAGGCTCAGCCCGATCGCGACATCGACCCATACCGTCAGATTCACTTTCCGTCTCCCCGGCGATCAGTACCCTGTTTCGCGCGCGTCCTCGCTGCGCTTCCGCGCTGCCTGATAGCGCTTGTCGTGCCAAGGGGATGGTAGCAAAAAAACGAAGGCCGGCGGAGTTATCCGACGCGGCGGTTCAAGAAGAGGGAGAGGGGAGCCCGCCGCCTCGCGAGCAGCGAAGCCACGAGCTGCCAGTGTGGCAGAATCAGTTGTCCTCGAGGGATTTTAGACCACGGAAACCGATGCCTGGGATGGTTTCGTGGTAGGCGCGATTGGACTCGAACCAACGACCCCCACCATGTCAAGGTGGTGCTCTAACCAGCTGAGCTACGCGCCTGCCGTGAAGTCAAGGGTGCATGCGACTTCAGGGAAGTGCGCATTATACGGTGCGCGAACGGCAAGTCAAGCAAACCTGCGTCGCAAACCGGCGGCGTCGTATCCCGTCATTCGCCAATCACGTCGGCGTTGGCCGGCGGGATGAAGCGGAACAGCGACGGCGCGAGGCGGGGATTCCGTTCGATATGCGCGAAGCGCAGCGAAGTGTTCTGGCCGAGGCTGTCGAGCAACTCCATCGCCCTCAGCTCGCCACCGGCAAAGCCGATACGGACGCGGTCGAAACCGCTGTCCTGCGCCTTGGGAATCGCTTCGATCCACTCCAGCCCGTCCCGTTCGCCGGCCTCACGCAGCGTGAAATTCTTCTCGATCACGGTGTCGCCAGCGAGCAGCGAAGCCGGGGTTCCGCCGAGCGCTGCTCCCGCCTGCTTGACCGTGACCTGACGCAGATCGGGGTCGTGGATCCAGACTTTCTCGCCGTCGCCCACCAGCAACTGCGAATACGGCTTCTCGATCTGCCAGCGGAATTTTCCCGGGCGGGAGAACATCATCACGCCGCTCGAAATTTGCGGCTGGCGTCCGCTCCTGCCCACCACCGTCTGCGTGAAATCGGCGCGCAAGGTCCGCGTCGATTCGAGGAAGCGGTGCAGTTGGTCGATCGCGTCTGCGCGCGCCAGAGCGGCGGCGAGCAGACAGACCACTGCGAGAACGCTGCGCCGGATCATTCTTCTTCCCGCCGAGCAAGGACCTCGCGGCCGCCGCGGGCGTCCATGGCGGAGACCAGGCCGGCTTTTTCCATTGCTTCGATCAGGCGTGCGGATCGGTTGTAACCGATTCGCAAGTGACGCTGCACCAGCGAGATCGACGCCCGCCGGTTTTTCAACACGACTTCTACCGCCTGGTCATAGACCGGATCGGCCTCGCCGTCGCTATCGGCGCCGCCGTTTTCGCCGGCACCTTCGCCATCGTCGTCGGCGCCGGCGCCGGTCAGGACGCCATCGACGTAATCCGGCGCACCCGTCTTCTTGAGGTAGTCGACGACGCGATGCACTTCATCGTCGGCGACAAAGGCGCCATGCACGCGGGTCGGATAGCCGGTGCCCGGCGCCAGATAAAGCATGTCTCCCTGACCGAGCAGGGTTTCCGCACCCATCTGGTCGAGAATGGTGCGCGAATCGACCTTCGACGAAACCTGGAAGGAAATGCGCGTCGGGATGTTGGCCTTGATCAGGCCGGTGATCACGTCCACCGATGGCCGCTGCGTCGCCAGGATCAGGTGAATGCCGGAAGCGCGCGCCTTTTGCGCCAGGCGGGCGATCAACTGCTCGACGGTCTTGCCGGCAACCATCATCAGGTCGGCGAGTTCGTCGATGATGACGACGATGAAGGGCATGGTGGACAGGGGTTCCGGCGCGTCGGGAGTGAGCGATACGGGATTGGGAATCCTTTCACCGCTCTTCGCGGCGTCGCGAATGCGCTGGTTGAGACCGCCGATATTGCGCACGCCCATCGCCGACATCAGCTTGTAACGCTTCTCCATTTCGCCGACGCACCAGTTGAGCGCGTTGGCAGCCTGCTTCATGTCGACCACCACCGGTGCGAGCAGGTGCGGGATGCCCTCGTAGATCGACAGTTCGAGCATTTTCGGATCGACCAGGATCAGCCGCACCTGGTCGGGTCCGGCCTTGTAGAGCAGCGACAGGATCATCGCGTTGATCCCGACCGACTTGCCCGAACCGGTCGTTCCAGCGACCAGCAGATGCGGCATCCTGGCCAGGTCGACAACCAACGGCTGGCCGCCGATGTCCTTGCCGAGGGTCATCGTCAGCGGCGAGTTCATGTCGTGGTATTCGGCGCTGGAGATGATCTCGAGCAGGCGAACCGTCTGCCGCTTGGGATTGGGCAGTTCGAGTGCCATCGACGATTTGCCGGGAACCGTTTCCACGACGCGTACCGAAATGAGCGACAGCGAGCGCGCCAGGTCCTTCGCCAGATTGAGAATCTGCGCTCCCTTGACGCCGACTGCCGGTTCGATCTCGTAGCGAGTGATCACCGGGCCGGGGTAGGCAGCGGTGACGGCTACCTGCACGCCGAAGTCGGCGAGTTTGCGTTCGATCAGTCTCGAAGTGTATTCGACGGTTTCGGCGCTGACGCGGGTATTCTGTATGGGCGCGGGTTCAAGCAGGTGGAGCGGCGGCAGCATGCCGCCTTCGACTGCCTCCGGGAATAGCGGCGGCTGCCGCTCGCGTTCGATCCGCTTTTCGACTTTTGCCGGCAGCCGCGGCGGGATCGCCGCTTCGACGTTCGCGTCCAGCGCAGGTTCGGGCGGCGTGCCGTCGGCGAGGTCGGCCGGTTCGTCGGCGAGCCTGGGCTCTTCGCCGCGCTCGTCCGCCTCGGTAGTTGCCGCCGGCAGGGTGACGGGCTCGCCGTGCAGGCTCGGTTCTTCCGCACGCACGCCGGCCTTCGCCGGACGCGAGCGGACTTCCGGCTTTTCGACAGGGCCCGCTGCGTGCGTTTCGCCGCGCTTCTTCTCGCCCTCGACTACCGCCTCGCGCTCGCGCGCCACTTCGCGGCCGATGCGCCGGTCCTGCCAGCGCTCGAAGAGGGTGCGCACGCCGACGACCAGCGCCTCGAAGACGGCGCCTACGCGTTCGGCGGCAGTGATCCAGGACATTCCGGAAAAGATGCTCCAGCCGAGCATCAGCAGCGAAACGAGCGTCAGCGTCGCGCCCGTGTACCCGAGATAGCGCACGGCAAGAGTGCCGAGTTCGATCCCGATGACACCGCCGGGTCCGACCGGAAGCGTCGCCCGGAGGCTGTAGAAGCGTAGGTTTTCGAGCCCGCTGCTGGCGACGATCAGGACGAGAAAGCCGGCCAGCGCTATGTACAGCGGTCGCCGATCGGTCGGCCGCTGGCCGTCGAGGCGCCGATAACCCCACCAGACGAAGACCAGCAGCAGAACGACGGACCACCACGCAGACAAGCCGAAAACGTAGAGCAGCAGATCGGCCAGCCAGGCGCCGCTACGGCCAGCCGGGTTGTGCAGTGTCGCCTTGTAAACCGCGTGCGACCAACCGGGATCGGAGCGATCGTATCCCCACAGGGAGAGCGCGATGAAGCTGGCGACGACGATCAGGACGAGCCAGCGCGACTCCTGCAGCAAGGCCGCGATCTTCTCCGGCAGCGGACTCGGTGTTCTCGCCGGGTACGCCATCCGGCCGGCAAGTTTGGTCAGCAGGGCCATGGGTTGCCGCCGATCTTGTGCAGGTCAGGGTCGATGCGTGGGAGCGTCCGGCGACGGCAGGCGCTTTTCGAGAATGACGATGCGGCCTTCATCGACGCGGAAGTAGCCGCGATTCTCAAGATCCTTCATCACCCGGCTGACCATTTCGCGCGAAGCACCGATCATCTTGGCGATGTCCTGCTTGGTCAGCCGGCGCTTGATCACGCGCACACCACGTTCGTCTTCCGAGAAGTCGATCAGCAGTTTGGCGACCCGACCATAGACGTCGAGCAGTGCCAGGCTCTCGATGTTGCGGTCCGCTTCGCGCAGGCGCTGCACCAGGCTCTTCATGATGTTCAGGCAGAGGTCGAAATTCTCGGCCAGACAGCGCTTGAAGTCGTTCTTGGTGATCACCAGCAGTTCGCAGGCTTCGGTCGCCATCACGTCGGCGGAACGCGGGCTGCCGTCGATCAAACCCATCTCACCGAAGAACTCGCCGGGGCCGAGCAGTGTCAGAATGACCTCCCTCCCTTCTTCGTCGCTGTTGAGCACCTTGGCGCCGCCGCTGATCAGTACGTAGAGCGAGTCGGTGCTGTCTCCGGCGCGCACGATGGTCGTCTGTCGTGGCACCCGGCGACGAAAGGCGACTTTGGCGATCTGCTCGAGCTGTACGTCGGGAACGCCGGCAAAGATCGGGATGCTGTGCAGCAAAGTCAGGCTGGGTCCTCTGCGGGGTTGTTCGACCTCCATGTTCATAGACCATTCTTTCATCAATTGAAGTGATTTCTATCAAGGGCTTGCGCCGCGATTATAAGGCACTTTGCAGCTTTGCGAAGAAATCCGGAGACGAACTCGACCGCGAGGCGGCCAGCGTTGCCGGTTATAATTTTTCCCTGATCCAATACCGGAGCGAATCCAAATGAGCGAAGCGACCCGTCACTGCCGCCTGTTGATCCTCGGATCCGGACCTGCCGGCTACACTGCGGCGGTATATGCGGCGCGTGCCAATCTGAAGCCGGTATTGGTCACCGGCATCGCCCAGGGAGGCCAATTGATGACCACGACCGACGTCGACAACTGGCCGGCCGACGCCCAGGGCGTGCAGGGGCCGGAGCTGATGCAGCGCTTCGAGGAGCATGCGCGTCGATTCGCAACGGAAATCATTTTCGACCAGATTCATACCGCGCGCCTGACCGAGAAGCCGTTCACGCTGATCGGCGATTCCGGCACCTACACCTGCGACGCGCTGATCATCGCGACCGGCGCCTCGGCCCAGTATCTGGGGCTGCCTTCCGAAGAGGAGTTTGCCGGCCGTGGCGTGTCCGCCTGCGCCACCTGCGACGGCTTCTTCTATCGCGACCAGCCGGTCGCGGTGATCGGCGGCGGCAATACCGCGGTCGAGGAGGCGCTGTACCTGGCGAACATCGCCAGCCACGTGACCCTGGTGCATCGACGCGACAGGCTGCGCGGCGAGAAAATCCTGCACGACAAGCTGTTCGCCAAGGAGCGAGCCGGCAAGGTGACGATCCGCTGGAACTGCACGCTCGACGAGGTGCTCGGCGACCAATCCGGGGTGACCGGCGTCCGCCTGCGCAACAGGCTCACCGACACGACCGAAGACCTGGCGGTGATGGGCGTCTTCATCGCCATCGGGCACAAGCCGAACACCGAGCTGTTCGTCGGCCAGCTGGCGATGGACGGTGGCTACCTGCTGACCCGGTGCGGCCAGCAGGGCAACTTCACGGCGACCTCGATCGCCGGCGTCTTTGCCGCCGGCGATGTGCAGGATCACATCTATCGCCAGGCCTGCACTTCGGCTGCCAGCGGCTGCATGGCGGCGCTCGATGCCGAGCGCTACCTCGACAGTCTCGGGCTGACCGGCTGACGCCTGCGCGCTGTCAGGGACGTGCGCATCGGGACCTTCCCGGGGAGAGGAAGAGGATCGCTGCCAGCCATGACTCGGCGACACCAACCCACTGCGGAGGATCTGGCCGCCTTTCGCGCCGCGGTTGACGGCGCGATTCCCTTGCGCAGGTGCGATCGGGTCATCGTCGAAGTGCCCAAGCCGAGTCCGCGACCGCAGCAGCGCGAACGCGACGAAGCCGCCGTGGTCGGTGAGCTGCTGCATGGACCGTTGGCCATCGATGACTGGCTCGACCTGGGCGGTGCCGACTCGTTCCTGCGCAGCGGGCTGCCGCGTACCCTGCTGCGCGATCTGCGTCGGGGTCGCTGGAGCATCCAGGATCATCTCGATCTGCACGGCATGAACCGCCACGAGGCACATGCGCGGGTGTCACTGTTCGTCGCGCAGGCGCGGGCTGCCGACAAGCGCTGTCTGCGCATCGTGCACGGCCGCGGCCACGGCTCGCCGGGACGGGAAGGGGTTCTGCGGCAGCTGGTCAAGGCCTGGTTGAGTCGCTGCCAGGACGTTCTCGCCTTCTGTCACGCGCCGCCCAGCGACGGCGGCGATGGCGCGCTGTGGGTCCTGTTGAAGGCGGGAGGCAAGCGAGCTGGCCAGCCTGGGAGTTCCACCCGGTAATCGACTCGAAGCGCTGAAGAATGATCGCAAGGCCCGGCACAGCATTCGCGTCAATCAGCAATGGCGCTTGTGTTTCGTGTGGCGTGAGGACGGGCATACCGGACATCGACTTGTCGCCCAGCCGTATGGAAGTTGCTGTCACAGTTCGTTGGGGATGATGCCGCGACAAGACTCTTGCCACAGGAGGGCGGAGTGAGCACAAGATACGAGACGGATGTGATGGCGTGGGCCAACGAACAGGCCCGGTTGATTCGTGCCGGTCGCTTTGATCTGCTCGACCTCGAGCACATCGCGGAGGAAATTGAGGACGTGGGCAAGAGCGAACAGCGCGAGCTGGCAAACCGTATGGCCGTCCTCTTGGCCCACCTGCTCAAGTGGCAATACCAGCCAGATCGACGCGGAAGCAGTCGGGTACGGACGATCAAGGAGCAGCGCAAGCGCGTCTGCTCCGGCTCGAAGAAACCCCCAGCCTGTCAGACAAACTCAACGATGTGCGGTGGTGGTCCGACGTATGGGCAGATGCGGTTTCTCAAGCGATCTCGGAAACCGGTGTGGATACCTTTCCGGACGAATGCCCCTGGGTCGTCGCGGAAGTGATTGGGCCAGACTGGTTGCCGATCGAACGAACCACTGATTGAATCACCAGCCATCCCTATAGCGGGGTTTGGCGTGAAAGCACGGGCCGTCCGAACCTCGTCATTCCGGCGCAGGCCGGAATCCAGTGCGGTAGCGTCTGGGCACCGGCCCAGGATAGCTACATGCGGCAGATACAGCAAACTCCGCGCCAAGGCTTGCTGGTTGCGCTTACCCTGTCCCAGATCTCCGCGACTTACCACGAGCGGTCGGAGTCGGGTCGTGACTTTAGCCACTACAAGCTAACCAGTGGCAAGAGTCAAGACTTGACCCC
>NZ_JAMTDV010000123.1:0-5158 GCF_023806565.1 Accumulibacter sp.
GGTTCTGCGCGCTGATCCCGTGCCTGGCGCTGGTCGTCCTGCCGCTGCTGTTGCGGTCTCCGCGAACCACCACGAGACATTCCCTGCGCACGCTGCAGTGGGGACTGCTGGTCTGCGTCTTCTCCCTCTCCTTTGTTCCCGCGCTGCTCACGCTGCCGATCGTCGGCCAGGAACACCGCGTTGCCTACCTGCCGGTCTTCCTGTTGCTGGTGGTGCAGTCGAGCGACGTCCTGCAGTATCTCTGGGGGAAGCTCGCCGGCCGGCACGCGATCGCGCCGCGGATTTCGCCGGCGAAGACGATCGAGGGGACGGTCGGGGGAATCCTCTCGGCCACCGCGCTCGGCACCAGCCTGGCCGCGTGGACGCCGTTTACGCCCACCCAGGCAGCGCTCGTCTCGCTGCTGCTCACTTCGCTCGGCTTCGTCGGGGGCCTGTGCCTGTCAGCGATCAAGCGCCAACGCGGCATCAAGGACTGGGGGGAAACGATCCCGGGCCATGGCGGAATGCTCGATCGACTCGACTCGCTGTGCCTCGCGGCTCCTGCCTTCTACGTCCTGCTCCACGTCGGCTGGACAACCTGAGCCGACGCCGGCCTCAGCGCCTGCGCCGCATCCAGCCGATCAACAGGCCGAGCAGGACGCCGGCTGCACCGGCGCCAGCCGCTACCCACCAGAGCGCAGCCTTCGCCTCGGCCATCAGCGAGTTGGTAAAGACGTTGGCGGACAGGTGCAAGGACACCACTTTCCACTTTCCGTCGATCCTGGCCAGGGTCGTCGTCCAGTTCGAATCGAGCGAGAATGGCCCGCGCGCAACCGGAAAGAACTGATCCACCATCGTTCCATCCGCAACGGCCACCGTGCCATCGGCGAAGAAGCGCGCCGGAGCGCCAATGCGGGCAGAGGTCAGATAGCGATCGAGGATCCGGTCGTCGCCACGAACCATCTTGCGATAGTACGCCCGGACCTGGTCATGGCCGCGCGACACCTCGCCGTTGAGCCAGGTGACGGTAACGTCGGGGGACATCTGGGCGATCATTCGCTCGACGTCCTGTGCATTGATCGCCGCCTCCATCTCGTGAAAGATGGCGATCAAGGCTTGGCGATCGGTCGCGTGCGGGTCGCCGTCAGCAGCCACGGCATCCACCGCCCCAAGCGAAGCAAACAACAGGACCAGCAGCAACCTTACCATCGGGCGCATGGCATTTCCCCCGCACGAATGCCGAACCAGCGGGCAATGATAGCCGCTTGCCGGGGGCTTGAACAACCGACTTGCGGAGCTACCTGTCGCGGCCGAAAAAAGAGCGGCTTCGACAACGGCCGCCCGCCGACTTCAACCCTGCCCGACCGTGGGCTCCGTCCACCGATTCGCGCAGGAAGGCGGTGTCGCAAGAACACCGCCTTCCTGGTCACTACGACAAGGCTCGGGCCGAGCGATTGCGGCGACTGAGAACCAGACCCGTCAGTCCGATGCCAAGCAGCGGCAGCGTGGCCGGCACGGGCAGATGGCCGTTGACTACCGGCGCACTGCCGGTCAGTAGATCACGGCTTGCGTACGATTGGTGGCGTTGCCTTCGAGCTGCGGCGTCTGCGCAAAACCGGACTTCATCAGCGCGCGCATCTTGCCGATCACTTCCTTGCGCGACAGCTTGTTCTGCGTGTCGCGCATCACCTTGATCAGATAGTAGGTGAACGCGCCGTTGTAGCGTCCGTTGAAATAGGCGTCGGCACTCGTCTGGTTCGCTTTGCAGCCCGTCCACAGGATGTGGTTGGCGCCGGCCACCGCTGGCTGGGTGCCTTTGTCGGCGCCCTTTTTCGCTGCGGGGGCCGGACGATCCAGCGTGAAACCGCGCATCCTGGCGGTCTTCTTGTCGAACTCGTGCGCAGGCGGGGCAACGTAACGCGCGCGCGGGGCGTGCAGTCCGAATTCTGCGCCGCGCAAGCCGCTGCCGCTGTGGCAGGTGTCGAGGTAGACCTCGAGCAGCACGCCGGCCGGCAACTGCACGAAGAGATCATGCAGTTCGTCGTCGCAGATGATGTGCTCCGGATCCCAGGCACCCGCCTTCTCGGCGATGTCGTGGGGAACGAAGGCCTCGTCCATGCCATCTGGTTCGTCGCCGCTGGTGTCGTTCATCTGCGTGCCATGCGAGGACAGACTGAAGACCAGATAGCTCAGCTTGCCGGCTTTTGCGTCGGCGACCATCGCGTTGAGCTGCGCCATGATGTTCGCCTTGGTCGCCTGGGCGTCGGTGAGAACGCTCATTTCGGTCGTCTTGAAGCCGAGCAGGTCCTTGTACAGAGCCGCCATGTCCTTGGCGTCGTTGACGCAACCATTGAGCGTGAACTGCGGGTAGTTCGCAAACTTGTTGATTCCGACAAAAAGCGCTTTTTTGCCAGCCATCTCGTGTCTCCTTCCAGTGCCGCAGCGAATAGGGATTGGCGATGCCGCGGCAGACATCGCTGCCGCATTGTGCGGCAATCCCCCGCGTGCGGCAACGGCAGGCGGGGCAAGCGATCGATCGCAAGGAATTGCTTGCCTCGAGCGGCGAACGGGCAGATCGCGCCGGTCCCGAAATCGTCCTTGCGATCGCGCGACCGTGGATCAAGCGGCTTTCTGACCGCCGCTCCCCACCATGCGTCGCTCGCGATTGTCATCCCTTATTTCTGGCTGCCGACGCATACCGGCTGCGCAGACCCAATTTCCCGCCCGGCGTTTCGCTCATCAATAAAATCACCCTGACCACTGCACTAGCCTCGCTGCTTGCCAATGGCATCGCTTCCGCCGCCTCGACCTACTATGCGACGCGCGCTGCCTTCGACGCCGCCAACCCGGGCCTGACCTGCGAAGGTCTCGAAAAGATGGATGCGGTTGGCACGACGACATTCACCTCGCCGCTGAGCAGAACCGGCAACACTCCCGGTATCGTGTCGCCCGGCGAAATCGTCCCCGGCATCAACTTCGTGTAGACGTCTTCCAGAACTTCGGCGGTGGTTCCCAGTCCAGCCACTCGATCCTGGTGACCGTCGATCTTTTCGACTCGACCAGCACCCTGATCGACAGCAGGCAGATCACCGTGCCGAGCGGCGGCACCGGCTTCTTCGGCGTTGCCAGCGTAGTGCCAATCGCCTATCTGACAATCAACAACTCCAGCAGCTTCGATGTCATCGACAACGTCGAGTTCGGCGCCGCCTTTCCGGAGCCCGCGACCCTTGGCCAACTCGCCCTCGGTCTGGTCGGCATCGCGCGTCGTCGCAAGGCTGCCTGATTCCTCTGCGGCAAGGCACGCGAGGGACCCGCATGCGGGTCCGTTGTCGTTTGCGCCGCGCCGCCAGCTACCGCAGCTTGCTCCTGCAACAGCGGGAAGCTTCTCTTCTGCCGGTGTCGATCTCCGACGCGGTGGGGCGGCAGGAACCACGGCAGGCTGCATGAATGCTTCGGCGCAGGCATGGCATGTCTCTTGGCGCCGAGCAAATGCCGGCAACGACGTGGGCTCCTGACGAAACATCGTCTGACACGCTTCGTCGGGCCTGGCGTTTCTCCTCGCGGCGCCAGTCGATATTTCGCCGCTTACCTTGTCGCGTTCAGGCGAGACTTCTCCCGAGCGATTCCCATCACATGCCCGACACGGTCGGGTCGTGGCAGCGCCGAGTGTTCGTCCATTACTGCCGCGAGCAGCCTGACCACGTCTTCGGGAAAAGGCGCTGCCCTGCGCATCCGCAGGTCGATGTGCAGCGAGAGCTGCTCGGACGTCGCCGCCAGGCGGCCGTTTTCACCCTGGTACATCTCGCCGTAGCAATGCAGCCGCTTGTCGTCCCAGTCGAGAAAGCGATACTCGACGCGAATCGGATCGCCAAGGGCAAGTTCGCCAAGATAGTGGACGTGTGTCTCGACCGTAAACAGCGAATATTGGCGTTCCCGGACGTACGCCGGGCCGATGCCGAGGGAATCGAGAACGAGATCCAGCGCTTCGTCGAAAACCAGGTGGTAATACGCCATGTTCATGTGGCCGTTGTAGTCAATCCACGCCGACTCCACAGCTCGCAACGGACAGACGATCGGTGCAAACATGGTGTACTCCTGCATCGGGGAATGCAGCCTTCTACGCCCAGCGTCGCCGGCCGTCAACGGTGCCGCGCGGTAACGCCCTTGTCTTTCGTCTGGCCTTCGGTCGAGCGAAATGGGCGCGACGCAACGCAACTCCTGGCCATTCGACCGGGCTTCCAACGACGAACAAAGGCGCCCTCCCCGGCGCACTCGCCCACGGTGAGCGGCGGCGCGTGTTCTTGCGCCGTCCGCTGCACCGCTGTGTCAGGCAACGGGTCACTCTCCCGCTATCGTTCTGGATAGTGCCGATACTCGCACCAGCTCCTCTCCGAATGCCCCATGCCTTGCTACACCGAATTCCCTACGGCGCAATGGTGAGGTTGTAGGTCACATCCACCGTAAACCCGACACTGGTCTCCGCGCCAAAGTGAAGGACGTGCACTCCTGGTGCCAGTGGCGAGAGCAGCAGCCAGTAGCCGTCCGAGACGAGCGGGTCAGTATTACCAGGTACCGACAAATTACCCGGTGGTACCATCCCCTTTGGCGGTGCAATGACCGAGAAAGAGGGGGACCTTACCCGAAAACTGGACCACTGATCGGCGCAATCAACATAGTCGATCTTGCAAGTCAGCTTCGTAACACTATCAACGAACCCGGCAGCCAGTTGCCTCAAACTAAGAAGCGTCTCGGACCCTGCCGGCTTGAACGCAACATTGTTGATCAGAGGAAAGAAAATGGGCTTCCCCGCCGGAATGCTGCACCACCGCGTTACAGGCAGTCCACCCCAACTTCCCGCCAGGAACCACACGTCGTCAACTTGCCCCTGGGCGCAGTTCGCTCCTGACGAGTCCGAGATTGGATTGATCGCTTGTGGGATCGAGAATGCCCATTGCCACCACCTGGCGCTCAATTCCCCGTACGTCGATCCATACGTTTGAACTCCCACAACCTGGCGAGATGCGGCGCTAGCGGCAGCGGCCAGAGGACCAACTGTCGACCCGATGACACCGAGTAACACCGTACATCCGATCATCAGACGATTTTTCGTCTTGTTTTTCATAACGTAAGAACTCCTCACAAAAAGGAAAACAGAAAAGTGCTTCTTGAACGTTCCACT
>NZ_JAMTDV010000123.1:5258-9587 GCF_023806565.1 Accumulibacter sp.
GATTTTCAGTCATGCCGGCGGGTGTGGGCGAGAATCCAGTACGTCCCTCAAACTGCGGTTGAGAAGCCTGATCAAATGAAGGAATCTGCATTCCGGCAGACGCCGGAATGACAGTTTCTCGAAAGGAACAAATTTACCCTCGTTATACTTCTGACCCAGCGCACTCATCTTTTTTATAGACTGCGCTGTGCTGCCGGACAACCGTCCGAAAGTAGGAATTTCGCCCTGACGTTGGCGCATGGAGTATGATGAGCCGTCGTCCGGTGTGGGGAATCGGCAATGAACGGCTCGCGCAACTTGCCGCTGCTCGGGATTGTCGAGCTCGCTTACTCGATGGTCGAGGTGCAGGCAGGGGTGGACGACCTGTTCGTCGCGCTACGCCGCCTGATCCCTTTTTCGAGTGGGGTGCTGATCCCGATCGACCCCGCCACGCTGGAACTGCGGCGCGGAAAGTGCTTCGATTGCTGCCCAGCCGACATGCAAGGCTATCTCGAACACTATGCGCCGATGGATCCCTTTGTCGTTCGCCGACCCGGACCATCGCTGTTCAATCGCACCGTTCTGCTCTCCGAAGTCGCCAGCCACAACGAACTCGACCGCAGTGAGTACGCCGCCTTCATGCACTCGGTCCCGTATGCGTGCGCCGCCGGCGTCCTGACGGCCATCGCCGGGCAACCGGTCGCCGCTTTCTGTGTGCATCGGACGCGAACCGAGAGCGATTTCACTGCCGATGAACGAGCGATCATTGACGGCCTCGCCCCCGCATCTGGCCTGCGCCTTGACGCTGCAGCGCTTGACCAGCGATCCGTCACCGCGGACGCAAACCGGGGTGGTGGTTTTCCGGAAAGGGCGGGCAGCCTTTGTCAATCGGGCAGCGGACGCCTTCCTCGGCCACACCCCGCCAGAGTCGCTGCTGACCGTTCTGCGCCCAGAAGGAAGCGGAATCATTCACTTGGCAGCCCAAAGTTTCCACGTGACGCGCGTTCCATGGACGGCAAGCAGCCTGTTGCGAAGCTTTCTGCTCGACGACGGCGAATATTCCTTGGCCAGCACTCGGTCAGTCGGGTCGTCCGCTTCCTCGCAGTCCTGCCACGCAGTACCGTTGAACGAGGGCGCGACGATCGTTGCCCTGCAGCCTTTCCGGCAGCGGACGGACTTTGTCGAGCGCCTCCGACGCTATGGTCTTTCGCCACGCCAGCAGATGGTCGCCGACGGCGTTCTCGGCGGGCTGTCCAACGCGGAAATCGCGATCGAAATGTGCATCAGCGAACGAACGGTCAAGGACCACCTTTGCGACATCTTCCACATCCTCGACGTACACAGTCGGGCACAGGTGATCGCAAGGCTGATCGGGACGCTCCGACAGCCCCATCTGCGCAGTCATCCTCGCGTGAGGGCGATGCACGACGTACCGGACGATCGCGGCGTCTGATGCGCGGCGATCAGGCCGCGTCGCGCGTTCTCGCCGAGGCCAGCGGCGGCGCCGTCAGCAGCCCCGCGAGCATCGTGTCTACCAGCGCCGGTGCCGACGAATCCAGATCGAAGGCGTCGGGATGCGTCAGCCAGAGCTGAATGACGCCGTGGAAAAACGCGTGCAGCATGTGCGCCGCCAGACTGTTGTCGGTCGCGGCGGGCAAGCGGCCCTGCCCAACGGCACGGGCGATGATGCGCTCGACCGCACGCACGCACTGGCGGTCCATTTCGTCGGCGAGCGGCGCGCCGTTGGTCGCCTCGCTCAATCGCTCCGATTTGCATAGCACGATTTCGAGCACGGCGCGTGTGCGCGGATTTGACGCAATCTCGCGCAGTGCCTGCACAGAAACTGCGCGCAAGGTTGCTATGGCGTCGTCGCCGTCGCTTTCCGCCGCCTGCTGGAGGCGACTCTGCATGGGCAGCGTGGCACGGCTGCACATCGCGGCGAACAGTTCGCTCTTGTCGCGAAAGTGCCAGTAAACCGCGCCACGGGTGACACCCGCCGCGCTCGCCACGTCGCCCAGCGTCGCGCGTGTCACGCCGCACGCCCGAAACACCTGCTCGGCAGCGTCGAGCAGCGCTTCGCGAGTGGCAAGCGCCTCGTCCTTCGTCCGTCTCACCATTTCTTCAGTCCAGAGGAACGGCCCGCCGGCAAGCGCGCCTATTTACAAACATTCCTGAATGTACGTAAAATTCGCGACTTTCGCAAGTCGCGCCGTTCGCGGCCGAAATGCGCGCTCCCGAGGAGTTTCCATGTCACCGCCCTTAGTTCGCTGGTCCCCCTCTTCCCTCGTGCTGCTCCTGCTTTTCACGCTGGCCGCAGGCGGCTGTGGGCAGCAGCCGGGGGGCATGGGAGGCTTTCCGCCGCCCGAAGTGACGACGATCAGCGTGCAGCCTGCGTCGTTCCCGGTCACTTACGAATACGTCGGACAGACCGCCGGATCGAAGGATGCCGAGGTCCGTGCACGGGTAACCGGCATCGTCGAGAAGCGCGTCTATCAGGAAGGCTCTCCGGTACGCACCGGACAGGCGCTTTTCCTGCTCGACGCAAAGCCTTTCGAGGCGCAACTGGCATCGGCGGAAGCAGAGTTGCTGCGCGCCCGTGCGCAGAAGACGCAGGCCGACCGCGAAGCGGCACGTCTGCGACCGCTCGCCGAACGCAAGGCGATCGGACAGAAGGAGGCCGACGACGCCGCTTCCGCTGCCGAATTTGCCAACGCCGCGGTCAAGGCTGCGCAGGCCAGGGTCACCGAAGCCAAACTCAACCTCGCCTACACCCGCGTCGTGGCGCCGATCAGCGGCCTGTCGAGCCGCGCCCAGCAATCCGAAGGCAGCCTGGCCAACGCCAATACGACGCTGCTCACGACGGTTTCTCAGGTCGATCCGATCTGGGTGCTGTTCAACGTCTCCGAAAACGAGCAACTGCGAATCAATCGGGCGGTCGCCGACGGTCGGCTGGCGCTGCCGCGCGACAACGCCTTCACCGTTGCGGTGAAGCTTTCAGACGGATCGACCTTCCCCCGCAGTGGGCGCATCAATTTCGCCGATACGCGTGTAAATCCGCAGACCGGCACCTACGAAATGCGCGCCGAGATCGCCAATGCAGACCTCGCGCTGAAGCCCGGCCAGTTCGTTCGTGTAGTGCTCCAGGGAGCGCAGCGCCAGGGCGCGCTGGCGGTGCCGCAGGCGGCGGTGCTCGAAGGGCCGCAGGGCAAGTTCGTTTACGTCGTCGGCAAGAACAAGGAAGGCAGGGACATCGCCGAGGCGCGGCCGGTGGTCGTCGGCGACTGGTCGGAGAGCAACGGCAAGAACCTCTGGCTGATCGATTCCGGCCTGACCGCCGGCGACCGCGTGATCGTCGACGGTCTGGCGCGGATCATGATGCCGAATTCGCCGGTGCATGTCGCCGAGCCCGCCGCTGCCGCGGCCAGCGGCGAGCCCACAACGGCCACCCCGCCGGCGCTGGCGGCAACGAAACCCTGACCGGACCGCGATCATGTTCTCGCGCTTCTTCATCGACCGCCCGATCTTCGCGGTGGTCATCTCGGTGCTGCTGATCGTCGCCGGCCTCGCTGCGATGCGTTCGCTGCCGATCGCGCAATATCCCGAAATCGCTCCGCCGGTCGTCACCGTGCAGGCGATCTACCCCGGCGCATCGGCCGAGGTACTCGAATCGACGGTCGCCGCACCGCTGGAAAACGCGATCAACGGCCTGCCGCACATGATCTACATGGCGTCGAACTCGTCGTCGAACGGTGTCGCGCAGATCCAGGTGACTTTCGAGATCGGCACCAACATCGACCTCGCTGCCGTCAATGTCAGCAACCGCGTCAAACAGGTCGAGTCGCGACTGCCGCTCGAAGTGCGCCGTCAGGGAGTGACCGTCGAGCCCGGCTCGTCCGCCTTCCTGCAGGTGCTCGCCTTCTATTCGCCCGATGGCCGCTACGACGACCTGTTCACTTCGAACTACGTGACGCTGAACGTTCTCGACCGGTTGAAGCGACTGCCGGGGACGACCAACGTGCAGATCTTCGGCGCCAAGGATTACGCCATGCGCGTCTGGCTGAAGCCCGATCGCCTGGCGCAGCTGAAGCTCACACCGGGCGACGTGGCGAATGCGATCAACGAGCAGAACGCGCAGTTCGCCGCCGGCAAGGTCGGCCAGTCGCCGATCGGCAAGGGTCAGGAGCTGGTCTACACGGTGACTTCCAAGGGTCGTCTGGCCGATGTCGCGCAGTTCGGCCAGATCATCGTCCGCGCCAACCCGGACGGGTCGACGGTGCGGCTGGCCGACGTCGCCCGCGTCGAACTCGGATCGCGCGACTACGAGTTCAACGGCCGCTACAACGGCAAGCC